>JALHND010000028.1 GCA_022843705.1 Burkholderiales bacterium | reverse complement strand
TTGAGGGCGCTTTGCGAGGTGTTCAGATTGCGCTGCGCGTTGAGCGACGCAATGTTGGTGTTGATGATCTGAGGCATGTGCTTCTCCTTCCGTCTGGATTGAGTGGGGCGGCGTTTATGCCGGTGACTTTGGTTGCCTCTTGGGCAGAAACCGCCGTCGCCCAAGCAGTTACGTCATTGCGCCCGGAGAACTTTAGGGCGCGGCTGTTTCAGATCGTGAATACGCGGTTTTTTCCGGCTGCCTTGGCCTGGTACAGCGCCTTGTCGGCGCGGGCAATCACGTCGGCCTGGGTTTCATCCGGCGCGTGACTGGTGACGCCGGCGCTGAAAGTGATCAGCAGGTTCTGGTTGTCGTGCAGGAAGAAGTGCTTGGTCAGGGACCGCTGCAGGCGCTTGACGATTGCAGCAGACTCTTCCGGCGAGGAATCGGGCAGCATGATCAGGAATTCCTCGCCGCCGAAACGCGCCACCGAGTCGGTGGGGCGGATGGTCTGGCGGATCAGTTTTGCGAGGTGTTTCAGCGCGTCGTCGCCGGCCTGGTGTCCGTAGGTGTCGTTGAGCGCCTTGAAGTTGTCGATGTCGAGCAGGGCCACCGACAGCGGACGTCCGCTGCGCTGGCGGATCAGGATCTCGCGTTCGAAGACCTCTTCGAGGCCGCGCCGGTTGAGGGTCCCGGTCAACTGGTCTTCCCGCACCTTCTCGCCGGCCTGCACCAGCTCGGCCTCGAGCTGGCGGATGCGCTGCTCGGCCAGCTCGACCTGACGCTGGGCGTCGGTCAGTGAATCGCGGGACTGCAGGGCCTGGCTCTGCACCCGGCGGGTTTCGGTCATCACGTCGTCGAGAATGCCGCCCAGTTCGCCGATGTCGTCGGTCAGGCGCAGCTTGGCGGCGAGCGCATCGATCTTGTCGTGGTATTCGCCGGTCATCGACGACAGTTCGCTGATGCGGCCGATGAAGGAGCCGACCATGTCTTTCAGCCGGTCCTTGGCATCGGACAGGCTGTGGCGGAGGATGCCCTGACGGACAATGGTTTCGCGCAGGCTGCGCTCGACGAGGTCCAGTGATTCCAGGCTCAGCGGACCGGCGATGATCTTGCGCACGGCGGCCATCTGGCCGTTGAGCCACTGGTCGTCGGTGGTGATTTCCTGGACGTTTTCGATCAGCAGGTTGAGCACGCGGATCAGCCCCTGGCGCAGCCGGTCCCCGTCTTCCGCGCGCAGGCTGAGGCGGTACCAGAGCTGCTTCAGCGGGGCGGCAAGTGCGGCGATGGCCGCGGCATCGCGGGCCTCGCGCAGGCGGGTCGCGATGCCGCGGGCTTCGATTGACAGTTCCGGTCCGGAGTTCTGGTGGGCGGCCACCGCGCGCTCGACGGCCTGTGCGAACAGGTCACAGAGCATTTCAACCAGTTCCGGCTGCGGCGCCGTGGCGTCGCTGCTGCGCGAATCAACGTCCAGCGCCGGGGGCAACCGCGCCCATTGCTTCAGCAGTCGGTTCAGCGCTTCGTAGATCCGGGTCGTGTCCTCGGTACCGGTTTGTTCCAGCAGCTTGTCGAGGGCCTGCTTTTTCTGCGCGGGCGTGCTGCCCTGATGGCACAGCGTCGAATTGCGGGTCAGGCCCCTCAGCAATTCCAGCCAGGAGAGGGCCGGCGTCGCGTCGGCATCGGGCTCGCCGGCGACCTCGGAGTAGGCCCTGCGGTAATTGGTCGGAGTCGGCGCTTCCCGCCGCGATGCCATCCGGCGCAGGGTTTCCCGTGCGATCTCATGCGGCGAACTGTTGGCAGGCATTGCTGTACGTCTCCGGCTGGGCTCGCTCATAACCCATTGTTTTTATTGAACTAAAAATCTGCCGGCAGCAGGAAATCGCCGGCCCCGAAGCAATTACGGCTGTCGGGACGGAATCTTTATGGTGAAACGGAAACGAGGCGCCGGCGCCGGGCAGGGTGCCGGTGCACTATTCGACGAGCTGGTTCTTGATCGCGTAGTGGGTGATTTCGGCGTTGCTTTTGAGTTGCATCTTTTCAAGGATGCGCGAGCGGTAGACGCTGATGGTTTTGATGCTGAGCGAAAGCTGTTCGGCGATTTCGGTGAGCGTCCTGCCCGAGGCGATCAGGCACATGGTCTGGTACTCGCGGTTGGACAGATGGCGGTGGTCGGGTTGTCCTTCCTCGCCGAGCGACAGGTTGTTGGCGAGTTCTTCGGCGACGGCGGGTGTCACGTATTTCCGGCCTCTTGCCGCTTCGCGGATTGCAGTCACCAGCTGCCCTGGCGCGCTTTGCTTGTTGAGGTAGCCGGCGGCGCCCGAGCGCAGCGCCCTCACCGCATACTGGTTTTCCGGATGCATCGACAGCATCAGCACGGACAGCTTGGGGCATTCCTTTTTGACCAGTTTGAGCGTGTCGATGCCGTTGCGATCCGGCATCGAGATGTCCAGCAGCAGCACGTCGATCGGGTGTTCACGGATGAACCGGAGCGTTTCGGCGCTGTTTTCCGCCTCGCCGATCACCGCGATGTCAGTGGTTTCATCGATGATCTGGCGCAGGCCCCTGCGCAGGATCGCGTGGTCGTCGGCGATCATGACCTTGATCATGCGGCCCCCGCGGCGGAACGACCGGACGGCACGGCACGTGCCCCCGGCATGCGCACCGTCACCCGCGTGCCGCTGCCCGGCGCTCCGGTCACGGTGACCGTGCCGCCCAGCTGCGCCGCACGCTCGGCCATGCCGCGCAGGCCGAAAGAGCCGGCTTTTCCCATGTCGGCGGCCGCGATGCCGCGGCCGTTGTCTTCCACCGTCAGATTCAGCATGTCGTCCTCCACCTGCAGCAGCGTATCCACCCGGGTGGCGGCGGCATGCTTGGTGATGTTGGTCAGTGTTTCCCGGAAAATGCTGAACAATGCGTTCGCCGTATCCGGGTCGATGTCCATCTCCTCGGTCGCGCACTCGACGCGGCAGGGTATGTCCATGCGGCGTTCAAAATCTTTTGCCGCCCATTCGATCGCCGCTGCCAGGCCGAGATCGAGGATGCCCGGCCGCAGGTCGCGCCCGATTCGGGAGGTGGTCTTGATGGTGTCATCAACCAGACCGTCAAGCTGCCGTATCTTTGCGCCGAGCGTCTTGTCGGCTGCCGGCACCCTGCCGGCGAGCCACATCAGGTCGATCTTGATCGCCGTGAGATTGCCGCCGATGTCATCGTGGATTTCCCGGGCAATGCGCGTGCGTTCCTGTTCCTTGACCCGTTCGAGGTGGGAGGTCAGTTCTGAAAGCCTGCGCCGCGATTCGCGGATCTCCTGTTCGGCGAGCTTGCTTTCGGTGATGTTGGTCATGATGCCTTCGCCACTGACTGCGCCGCCGGAAACCACCGTCGGCGAGAAACGCAGATTGATCCAGCGTATTTCGTTGCCGGGGCGCACCCGTATCCTGCCTTCCCAGTGCGCGCCCGCCTGGCCGGCGCCGGCGTCGGAGATGCAGGCATTCAGCGCGCCATGGTCAGCGGGGTCGATCAGATCGAGGAACAGCCGGGCGTTGTCGACCAGCCGCTCCGGCGGAATGCCGAGCAGGTCCTCGCTGCCTTCGCTGACGTAGCTGAAGTGCCACTTATCCCCCGCGTCCCGCGCCAGCTGGAATACCACGCCGGGTATGTTCGACAGGATGGCTGACAGCCGCGTTTCGTGTTCGACCAGCCGCTTTTCCGCCGCCTGCCGCGCGGAGCGCATCTCGGCCTCGCGCATTTCCCTGTTGATCGCCGGAACCAGCCGCGACAGGTTGCGTTTCATCACGTAATCGTGAGCGCCCCCCTTCATCGCGGCCACCGCTTCGTCCTCGCCGATGTGGCCGGAGACGATGATGAACGGGATATCGATGTTCCGAGACTTGAAGAGTTCCAGTGCCGCGATTCCCGAAAACTGGGGCAGCGAGTAGTCGGCGATCACCAGGTCCCAGGGGCCGTCGTCGAGCGCGGCGGCCATCTCACGCGCATCGCTGACCCGCCGATGCTGCGGAACGTATCCCCCGCGCCGCAGCGTCAGCAGCAGCAGGTCGGCATCGTCCTGGGAGTCTTCGACCAGCAGCAGGCGCAGGGGCTGGCTCATCGCGACGCCGCCGTGCGCAGGGAGGATGCATTCAGTGCGAGCCAGTAGCCGCAGATCTCTTCCACGGTGCCAATATAGCTTTCATAGGCCACGGGTTTGATGACGTAGCTGTTGCAGCCCAGTCCGTAGCAGCGTTCGATGTCCCGCGGTTCGCCGGACGAGGTGAACACCACCACACAGGGCTGCCGGTCCGGCCCGTTTTCGCGGATCCGGCGCAACACTTCGGTGCCGTCGATCTTGGGCAGCTTCAGGTCCAGCAGCACCAGTGCCGGCTGGGGGTCCATTGCGGCAAGGGTTTCGATTGCCGCCGCGCCATCCCGGGCTACGACCACACCCGGATCGAATCCGGCCTTGCGCAGTCCGCGCAGCGTCAGTGATTCGTCGTCAGGATTGTCCTCGACCAGCAGGACATTGCAGAGGTTCATGCCGGATTTGCCGGAACGCCGGCGGCAGCAGGGCAATGCGGGGCTGCGTGCCGGCCGGTTTCCGGTCCGGACGGGCTGGCCGTTGCGGATTTACCGGGCGTTTGCCGGCCCTTTTTCTTCAGTACCTGCGGATTCATCGGATTCTTGGGGGGGGAAACTTCGCGGAGGCAATCCTGGTGCCGGCCGTCTGTTGCGATGCCGTGGAGGCAGGAATGATAAACCACTTCACCCGCCGGCGGCAGCGCGCCCGCTGCCAGGCGCTGGGGTGGAGCCGGAGTTTTCAGACCGTTCGCGGCGGATTTTCCATAAGAATCGGCGCTCTGCGCGTATTACTCCAGAGCCGCGGGAAACGCCGGCATGGTGGATGGGCATGGTTCCGTCCTGGACAGGCCGGCAGTCGCGGGCTGGGGAGAATTCGGTCCCGGAGTTCAAGTTTTGACGTGTACTGCCGTTGACTGTTTCGATTCATCCAGGGCTGCTTGCATGGCAGTCCGGCAGGGTTTTCGGCACGGCGGTCAGACCGTCGGGGGCCATATCGTCAATACATGGCCTGGACCCCGGAGTGTCCGGCAAGGAAAGAGTGAATGCGGACTTTTGACAATCGGGCAAAGCCGGCAGGTGTCGCCGCCGTGGTCAGCGGCCCGGCGGCAGCCGCGCACGGCCCGCATTCCGGGTGTCCTGCGGCGGCACTGCGCGCTGCAGCGGGAGGCTGACAGGATGGCTGGACCGAAACGCGCCATGGTCGTGGCCGGCAATGTCTATTTCTGTGATTTCCGCAAACCGGCACCGGCTACCGCATCCGGTACGGCGGAAGCGCTGCTGCACGAGACGCGGGATGTGCGGCTTACTGCGGAAACCCTGCAGTACGCCTGCCGTGACCTGATCGCCGGAGCACCGCTGCTGGTGCGGCGCGCAGAATTGAATGCGGCCGATCTGGTCAGCGTGGCCAGCATGATCGACGAACTGGCATTCCAGGCCCATGTGATGGCGATCCATGGCGGGGATGGGGCCGGGCTGGACGCCGGATCGCTGCAATACGCGCTGATGGAGGCGGCCGCGGTGACCATCGAGATACAGGGCTGCATGAGCGCGGCGAATGATGCGGGGGAACTGCTGCTGCGCAGGCTGCGTGAACAGGCGGAGCGGGCGCTGCGCCTGGGGCGTGGAGTGACCGATGCCCTGGAAAGGGTTGCGCGGGACGATACGCAGCGGCCTTGCTGACGGCATGCCTTGCCGGTTTTACCGGGGCGGCGCGATGACGGACTGTTTTTCGCCGGGTATTCCGAAACTATTTGCATGCAGCGGATCTGTTCCGGCTGCCGGAAAGGCCGGTTATCAGTCGGCATTCGGAGCGGATCGCAGGCGCCACCCGAAGTTACCCCCTTCCTCGTTAAGTTATAAGTAATTGATTTTATTGAATTTTTTATAAACCGGAGAGGCGACCCCCAGCGCCGGTCTCCAGTGGAAGTGCTGCTCGATGCCCTTGCGCGGTCTGCCGGTGCCACCCCCTGCCCGGGGAATCAGCGCAGGATGCCGCTCCCGGTGCAGGTCAGCACCTGCCGTCCGAATGAGCCGCGTTCTTCCAGGTAACGCGCCATGTCGGTGGCAGGCATCGGCCTGCCGAGCAGAAACCCCTGCATCAGGTCGCAGCCGTGGAGCCGCAGAAACTCCGCCTGCTCAATCGTTTCGACACCCTCTGCGACCACGCTCAGGCGCAGGCTGCGGCCCATCGCGATGACGGCATGGGTGATCGCCGCGTCGTCCTGATCGTCGGGCAGATCCTTGATGAAGGAGCGGTCCACCTTCAGCGTGTTCACCGGGAAGCGCTTCAGATAGCCGAGTGAGGAATAGCCGGTGCCGAAATCGTCGATGGCCAGCTTCAGTCCGAGGTCGCGCAGTTCCTGCAGTATTGCGGCCGCGTGTTCCGGGTTGTCCATCACCATGCTTTCGGTGATTTCGAGCTCCAGCGAGTCCGGCGGCAGTCCGGTGTCCTCGAGGATGTTGCGGACATCCGCCACCAGTTCGGTCAGCACGAACTGCCGCGGTGACAGGTTGACCGAAATGCGGAACCCCCTGGCGCCGGCGTCCTGCCAGGCCTTGGCCTGGGTGCAGGCGTGCATCAGCACGATGCGCCCGATGGGCACGATGAGCCCGGTTTCTTCGGCCAGTGGTATGAATTTCCCCGGTTGCATCATGCCCATGCCGGGGTGGTTCCACCGCAGCAGTGCCTCGGCGCCCACCACGCGGCCGCTCATCACTTCCACCTGCGGCTGGTAGTGGAGCAGGAATTCATCGAGTTCGACGGCGCGCCGCAGCAGCCGCTCGAGCACCACGTGTTCGAAGGAGCGGGCATTCATCTGCGGCGAGTGGAACTGGAAATTGTTCTTGCCCTGGTCCTTGGCGCGGTACATTGCCAGTTCGGCGTTGCGCAGCAGGGCGGCGGCGTCGGCGCTGTCCCCGGGGAAGGTGCTGATGCCGATGCTGGCCGAGAGGTGGTAATCCTCGCCCTGCAGCGAGTATGGTTCGGCCACTTCGGTGAGAATGCGTTTTGCGGCGGCCCGCGATGCATCGGCATCGTCGATGTCGCGCAACAGCGCGACGAATTCGTCACCGCCGAAGCGGGAGATGATGTCGGAGTCGCGCAGGCAGCTGCGCAGGCGCTCGGTCACCTCGCGCAGTACGTCATCGCCGGCGTCATGGCCCAGCGTGTCGTTGATGCGTTTGAAGCGGTCGAGGTCGATGAACAGGACGGCCACCGGCTTCTTGCTGCGGCCGGCGTCACGCAGCGCCTGCTCCAGCAGTTGCCGGAACAGCAGCCGGTTGGGCAGGCCGGACAGTTCGTCGAAGTGCGCGAGGCGCCACATGCGCTCCTCCGAGCGTGCCCGCTCGCTGACGTCGCGGACCAGCACCGTCGCCTTGGACTCGCCGCGGGCAACCATGCGGCTGGCACGGATTTCGACCGGCATGACGCTGCCGTCGCGGGAACGCGCGTGGGTGTAAAGGTCCGCCGGCTTCCCGGCCGATCCCGGGCCGGCGGCAAACAGGTCCTGCCAGAAACTCGCAGTCGCTGCGTTCTGGTGCAGCAGCTGGCTGATGTCGACGCCGCCCATTTCCTGCGGCGCGTAACCCAGCATGCGGGCGAGCGCCTCGTTGGCGAACTCGATGCTGCCGCCGGCATCCACCACGGCGATGCCGTCCGCCGCGGTGTTGACGATCGAGGTGAGCAGCGCCTCGTTGACATGCAGGTGTTGCGTCGCGATCTGGGCGGAGCGCCGGATTTCGGCCTCGCCGATCTCGAGTACCAGCACCGGGCCGAGCCGGCCCAGGCTGTGTTTCATGACGAAATCCTGCGCGCCGCTGCGCATCGTGGAGACCGCGGTTTCCTCGCCGATGGCGCCGGAAACGAGAATGAAAGGCATGTCGGGGTCGCTGGCCTTGACCATGCCCAGCGCCTCGATGCCGTCGAACTGCGGCATGTTGTGGTCGCTGATCACCGCATCCCAGCGCTTTTCCTCAAGCGCTGCCGCGAGCATGGCGCGGTTCCACACCCGCCTGTGCTCGATCTCGAGGCCGCTGCGCCGGAGTGCGGCGAGCACCAGCGCCTCGTCGTCCTCGCTGTCCTCGACCAGCAACAGGTGGATTACCGATCTCATGATCTGGGGCAGATCCGGTGAGTGCATGGTGCCCTCAGGCGGCTGCCGCAGTCAGCATGCGTTCGTCGTGGATGCCGGGTGTGGCGTCGAACAGTTGCTGCATGTCGAGAACGAGGACGACCGAACCGCTGCCCGACAGCGTGGCGCCTGCGATGCCCCGGGGCTTGACGTCTTCCAGCGGTTTGATGACGACATCCTCGCGACCGACGTAGCCGTCCACGGCGAGGATGAAGGCGCCCAGTGCGGACTGCATCAGCACGCCGAAGCGGGGGTATCCCTGTTGTTCGCGGCCGAGCAGGGTGGCCAGGGTCCGTACCGGCAGCACGTCATCGCGGACGACCATCGTGGCGCGGCCGCCGACCGGCCTGATCTGGGCCGCTTCCAGCGGAATGATTTCGTGCACCAGCGACAGCGGCACCGCAAACGGCTGGTTGTTCTGGGTGACAACCAGCACCGGCAGGATGGCCAGGGTCAGCGGCAGCGCGATGCGGAAGGTGGTGCCGTTGCCGGGCACCGATTCGATCTCGATGCGGCCGTTGAGTTTCTGGATGTTGTTCTTGACCACATCCATGCCGACACCGCGTCCGGAGACGCTGGAAATCTGGTCCTTGGTCGAAAAACCGGGAAGGAATACCAGTTGCAGGCTCTGGCGTTCATCCAGTCCGTTGGCGGTGTCGGCGTCGATCAGCCCCTTCTCAACCGCCTTCTGGCGCAGCACGTCGGCGCGCATGCCGCGGCCGTCGTCGGAGATCTCGATCAGGATGTGGTCGCCGGCCTGGCGCGCCGACAGGCGCACCACGCTGGTTTCGGGTTTGCCGGCCGCCCGGCGGTCTTCGGTTGATTCGACGCCGTGGTCGACGGCGTTGCGCACCAGGTGGACCAGCGGGTCGGCGAGGTCGTCGATCATGCTGCGGTCGAGTTCGGTCTCTTCGCCGCTGATGGCCAGTTCGACGGTTTTGCCGAGACTGCGCGCGAGGTCGCGCGCCATGCGCGGGTATTTCTGGAACAGGCGGCCGATGGGATGCATCCGGGTTTTCATCACCGAGTTCTGCAGGTCGCCGACCAGCAGGTCGAGCTGGTTTACCGCTTCGTCGAAGGCGCGCATCGTTTCACCGTCGCGTTTTCCCGAGAGCAGGTCGTGGCGCAGGCAGGCGAGGCGGTTCTTGGTGAGGCCGATTTCGCCCGAGAGGTTAAGCACCTGGTCGAGGCGGTGGGTATCGACGCGGATCGTGGTTTCGCGCGAAACGGCGACCTTGTCGGTCTCGCGCCGGCCGACCGGGACTACGTCTGCCTCGGGGTTGTCGCTGGCGCGGCGCCCCGGATTGCCCTGCGGCCGCGGCGTTTCGGCCGGCGCGGCCCGGGTGTCAAGCAGCGCATGGTGCAGTGCCTGCCAGTCCGGCTCGCAGGCCTGGTGCAGCGGCTGGCGCAGCGGGATGACCTCCGCGGGGACCGCCAGCGGTTTTCCCGAGAGCGCGGCCTGCAAGCGGTCGAGCAGTTCGCGGCCGGCGGCCGGCGGCTGCTGCGCCTTCGCGAGAACGTCGAACATGGTGCGCACCATGGCCGTCGATTCCATGATGGCATCCATGATTTCGGGTGTCAGCCGGAGGGCGCCGTTGCGCAGCTGGTCGAACAGGTTCTCGGTCAGGTGGCAGAGTTCCACCAGCGTGGCGGCATTGAGGAATCCGGCGCCGCCCTTGATGGTATGGAAGCCGCGGAATATCTCGTTCAGCAGTTTGACGTCGCCCGGATGTTTCTCGAGTTCGACCAGCTGGTTGTCCACCTTGGACAGCAGTTCGCCGGCCTCCGTCAGGAAGTCGTTCAGCATGTCTTCCATGCCCTGAAAGTCGCTCATTGCGGGCTCCGCATTATCATCATTGTGCCGGTGTGGACCTAGAAGCCCAGGCTTTCGAGCAGTTCGTCGACCTGCGTCTGGCTGGTCACCACGTCCTTCCCGCCCTTGCCGTTGATCTGCGGCCCGTTGAGCAGGGTGCTGGCTTCCGTGCGTTTTTCCGGAGGCGCATGGTCAACCAGCAGTTTCAGCAGCTGCCCCTCCATTTCCTGGGCGCAGTCGGTGATGCGCTTGATGACCTGGCCGGTCAGGTCCTGGAAGTCCTGTGCCATCATGATTTCCCGCAGCTGTTCGCCGGTGGCCCGGGTTTTCTGCGGCGTGTCCCGCAGGAATTCCCGTGTCTGGCCGGCCAGTGCCTTGAATTCGTCCACCGACAGTTCATTGCGGTACAGCGCATCCCAGCGTGAGGCCAGGTGTTCGGCCTCGCTGCCAAGCTGATCCTGCATCGGCTGCGCGACCTCGACGGCATTGAGCGCGCGGCTGGCAGCCTGTTCGGTCATGGTGACCACATAGGCCAGCCGTTCGCGGGTGTCGGGGATTGCCTCGGCCGCGTATTCCTGCAGTTTGCCGGCATAACCGAGCTCGGCAAGGGTGTCGTGGAGGCTGCGCGTGAGTTTTCCGACGCGGTGGAGGACATCGGCATCGCCGTCGTCACCGGTTGCCGGCGCGGACGACGGTTGCCCGGTGGTTTCGCCCATGACAATGCTGTCAAAGAGGGCTTCCAGTTCCGGGGTGTCGGCGGTGCTGTCGGCGGCAATCATGGGTTGGCTCCGGCGGTTTCCATGGATTTGAAGATCTTGCCCAGTTTTTCGTCGAGGGTCGCCGCAGTGAAGGGTTTGACCACGTATCCGCTGGCGCCGGCCTTGGCGGCCTCGATGATGTTCTCCTTCTTGGCTTCCGCGGTGACCATCAGCACCGGCAGGTGCTTCAGCGCGGCATCGGTGCGGATGTTGCGCAGCAGGTCGATGCCGGTCATGTTCGGCATGTTCCAGTCGGAAACCACGAAGTCGAATTTTTCGGACTTCAGCTTGCCGAGCGCGACAACGCCGTCTTCGGCCTCGTCCACGTTGGTGAAGCCGAGCTCCTTGAGCAGATTGCGGACAATGCGCCGCATGGTCGAGAAATCGTCGACGACCAGAAATCGCATGTTGGTATCGGGCATGGCGGTTACCTCGGTTGCATGATCAGTGTTTTGTGGCCGCGCCCAGCCACGCGCGCAGCGTGTCGGCGAGCACGACCGGGTCGAATTTGGCGACGTAGGCGTCGGCGCCCACGCGTTTGCCCATGGCCTTGTTGGCTTCGGAAGAAAGTGACGAGTGCATCACCACGGGTATGTCCCTGAAGCGGGTGTCTTCCTTGATGTGGCGGGTGAGCACGTAACCGTCCATTTCGGGCATCTCGGCGTCGGTCAGGATCAGCTGCAGCTTCTGCCGCAGCGGCACCCCTTCGGACTGGGCGCGCGCGGCGAGGCCCTGCAGGCGCTCCCAGGCTTCGAAACCGTTCTTGGCGTGGTGGTGCTGCACCGAAAGCTTGTCGAGGACATGGGCGATTTCCTTGCGCGCCACTGCGGAGTCGTCGACGAAGAACACCGTCGCGTCGGGGCTGTCTGCCGGCGCAATGTCGGGAATGACGTGCTCGCCGAATACCGAGGCGATGACCTGTTCGACGTCGAGTATCGAAATCAGGCGCCCGTCCGGCAGCCGGGTGATTGCGGTGATGACGCCCTGTCCGCCGGACACCATGCTGTCCGGGGCGCGTACCCTGTCCCAGTCGACGCGGACGATGTGGTCCACGTCGTGCAGCAGGAAACCCTGGGTGCGGCGGTTGAATTCGGTGACCATCATCGTCGGACAGGCGGAAACCGGCGTGTGCGCATTGACAAACCTGCCGAGGCTTATCACCGGGATGATGCTGCCGCGCAGGCTGATGACGCCCTCCACCCCGGGCGGCAGGTTCGGCGCCAGGGTGATGGCCGGCGTATGGGTGATCTCGCGGACCTTGAAAACGTTGATGCCGAAGGTTTCGCCGGTGCCCAGCGAAAACAGCAGGATTTCCATCTTGTTGGATCCGGCAAGCCGGGTCCGCGCATCGACGGCCTCGAGAATGGTCTGGTTATGCAGATTTTCCATGGCGGGGGCGGCAATCCTCAGTTGAGCAGGCGGGCGATCGTTTCCGCCAGCCGCTGCGGCTCGAATTTCGACACGTATTCGTCGATGCCCACGGACTGGCCCAGTTGCTGGTTCGAGTTCCCGGACAGCGAGGAGTGCATGATCACCGGCACACCGGCGAAGCGCGGATCAGCCTTGATCTGGCGCGTCAGCATGTAGCCGTCCATTTCCGGCATTTCGACATCGGTCAGCACCAGCTGGATGAAGTCGCGCACCCGCTTGCCGTTGGCTTCCGCTGAATCGGCGATCCGTTTCAGTTCGCGCCAGGCCTGGAAACCGTTGATCGCGGACAGGTGCCTGACGTTGATGGCGTCGAGGGTGCGCGTGATCTGGCGGCGGGCGACCGACGAATCGTCGGCGAAAAACACCGTGCGGCCGGGGGGGGCCTGCACATCGATGCCGGCAAACATCGCGTCGTTGTCGGAATTCGCAGTTTCCGCGAGTATCTTTTCGACATCGAGCATCATGATCAGGCGTCCGCCTTCCAGTTCGGTGACCGCGGTGACCAGGCCGCCCGTTTTTGCACTGAGCATTTCCGGGGGGACGCGCATCGCCGCCCAATCGAGCCGCAGGATGGTGTCGACGGCCTCCACCAGGAAGCCCTGGGTCAGCCCGTTGTATTCGGTGACGATCATGATGTCGGGCTGCCCGCCGCTGCCGACACCGGTGTGCCGGGCGAGGTCTACCACCGGAACCAGCTTGCCGCGCAGGCTGACCATGCCGACAACCGTGTCCGGCATTTCGGGGGCGCGGGTGATTGCCGGCGCGCGCATCACCTCGCGCACCTTGAACACGTTGATGCCGTAGGTTTCCCTCCTGCCGCTGACCGCGTCGGGGCCCAGCGTGAACATCAGGATCTCCAGCTTGTTGGTTCCGGCAAGCCGGGTCCTGGCGTCGATGCTTTTCAGCAGTTCGGACATGGGTTTCTCCGCGGTTTCCGTTCAGGCCCTGAAGCGGGATACTTCGGCGTGAAGCGCGGAAGCCAGGGATTCGAGGTTGCCGGCGGCTGCGGCGGCCTGGGCGATGGCGGTGTTGGTTTCTTCCGACATCTGTGCGATTTTTTCGACGTTGCGCGCGATGTCGGTCGAAGCGGCGCTCTGTTCCGAGGCTGCTGTGCTGATGTCGCTGATGCGCTGCATTGTCGACTGGGCGCCGGCGTTGATGCTGGCCAGCGTCGTTGCCACGCCTTCCGCAAGCCTGCGCCCTTCGGCCACCTGTTCGTTGTTGGTCTTGAGGTTCGAAACCGCGCTGTGCACCTCGCCCTGGATGGCTTCGATCATCCCGGAGATTTCGCTGGTCGAGCTGGCGGTGCGTTCCGCCAGTTTCCGGACCTCGTCGGCAACTACCGCGAACCCGCGGCCCTGCTCCCCGGCGCGCGCCGCCTCGATGGCCGCGTTCAAGGCCAGCAGGTTGGTCTGTTCCGCGATGTCGCGGATGACCTTGACGATGCCCGAGATTTCGCTCGAGCGCTGTGACAGCGATTCGATCAGCTGCATCGACTGCGCGACCGATTCGGCGGTGCGCACCATCTGTGCGGCAGTGCTGCGCGCCGCGGCTTCACCGTCGGCGGACAGTGCGCTGGCCTGGTCGGAAATGACCTTGGTTTCCCGCGTGTTGTCCGCCACCTGGCTGATCGAAACCGTGACTTCCTCCACCGACGCCGCGGTCGAGGCGGCGGCCTCGGCCTGGGCGCGGGAGGTGGCGGTGATCTGCCCGGATGCCGATGCCATCTGCGAGGCGGCGCCGGAAACATTCTGCGCGCCGTCCACGACTTTCCGCAGGGTTTGCTGGAGTTCCTGCATCAGCGAATTGAAGGCCTGCGCCATGCGTGCGATTTCATCGCTGCCGGTGACGGGGACGCGCTGCGTCAGGTCATGGGATTGCGCGGCATGAGTCAGCGCGCTTTTCATGGCCTCGACCGGTCCGGTGATGCCGCGCGCAATCAGCAGCGAGACCAGCAGCGCGAGCCCGAGCCCGGCAACCAACATGCCGATCATGATGTTGCGCGCGGTCAGGTAATTGCGGTTTGCCGCCTCGTAACTCTGCTTGCTGGAGGTCATCTGCAGCTCGAACAGGCCGCCGAGGCTGTCGCTGACGGTGGGAAAAAGCCCTTCGGCGCGGCTGTAGGCAAATGTGAACTCCGCGGTGTTGAAGGTTTGCAGCGCTTTCAGCGCCGCTGCGAAGCCGTCGCTCCGGTAGGTTTCGAGGTGCCGCGCGAACTGTTCGGCCATTTCCCGCTCTTCGCTGCCCAGGGGCATGGCCGTGTATTCCTCCCAGCGCCTGTCGGTCACCCTGCGGTTCACGTTGACCCGCGCGATGATCGATTCCGCATTGACCGCCTCGCCGGCGGCCATGCGCGCGTTGGCCTGCATGATCAGCAGCTTGTCGTCCTGCAGCCGTCCGGTGATTTCCGCGAGGTGCTGCATGGCCACGACGTGATTTTCGTAGACGGATTTCAGCCGTGATGCCGAGTCCGACATCCCGATCAGGCCGCCAACGGCGAGCGCCAGCGCCAGGGCGCCGAGCATGCCGTTGATGATGGCAAGTCGCACCCGGATCGCCAGATGGTTCAGTTTTTTCAGCATCGGATCCCCCGTGTCAATCGCGGCCCGCAGCGCGTTTGCGCTGCCGGATTCCGCTGCTTGTTAACGGCGGCTGGCGGGGGAGACTTGAGTGGCGGGTGCCGGCACCGGGGTCCGGTTCGGCGAATTTCCGTAACCCGTTGTTTATTAACGGATATCAGGCAAAGATTGCAATCAGCCCTTGATGCGGTTGATGCGCACGACCTCCGGAATCTTGCGCAGGTCGCGAACGATGCGCGCGAGGTGCATGCGGTTCATTACCTGCACCGTGAAACGCATGACGGTGTAAGTGCCGCCGTCGTCCGGATCCACGGCGACGTTCTGGATGTTGGATTCGGCGGCGGCGATTTCTGCCGCCACCTTGGCCAGCACGCCGCGCTGGTTCGCCACCACCAGGCGGATGCCGACATCGAAGAGCTTGCTCGGGTTCGCGTCCCACTGCACGTCGAGCACGCGCTCCGGGTCGCGGTGGCTCTTGGCGATGACCGGACAGTCGTGGGTATGCACAACCATGCCCTGGCCCTTGCTGATGATGCCGATTATCGGGTCGCCGGGGATCGGGCCGCAGCAGCGCGCGAACTGCACCGCAAGCCCCTCGGAGCCGCGCACCACCACGGCGCCGGCGGGGCGCGCTTCAGCCGGCAGCGGCTCGCCGAGTGCGAGCAGCTGGTGGGCGACAACCACCGCGAGCCGTTTTCCGAGGCCGATGTCGGAGAGGATTTCGTCGCGCGAACGCCCGCTGGAGTCGCGCACCAGCCGGTCCCACTGCGCATCGCCGACGTCTGCGGGCATGGCCTTGAAGTTGGCCAGCGCCTGCTGCAGCAGGCGGCTGCCCAGCTGCACCGACTCGGAGAAATGCATGGTCTTGAGGAAATGCCGGATGTGCGCGCGGGCCTTGGCGGTGGCGACGAAATTCAGCCACAGCGGATTCGGCTTGGCATGTGATGCGGTGATGATTTCGACGCGGTCGCCGTTGCGCAGCTCGGTGCGCAGCGGCATCAGTTCCTGGTTGATCTTGACGGCGACGCAGCGGTTGCCGATGTCGGTGTGCACCGCGTAGGCGAAGTCCACCGCGCAGGCGCCGCGCGGCAGCGACATGATCTTGCCCTTGGGCGTGAACACGTAGACTTCGTCGGGGAAAAGGTCGACCTTCAGGTGTTCGAGGAACTCCACCGAGTCTCCTGACTCGGACTGCATCTCGAGCAGGCTCTGCAGCCACTGGTGTGTTTTCTGCTGCAGTTCCGACAGCGAGGTGTTCGAACTCTTGTAGAGCCAGTGCGAGGCAACCCCGGCCTCGGCAATCCGGTGCATGTCCGCGGTGCGGATCTGGATCTCGATCGGGCTGCCGAAGGGGCCGAACAGCGTCGTGTGCAGCGACTGGTAGCCGTTGGCCTTGGGGATCGCGATGTAGTCCTTGAACTTGCCCGGGATCGGCTTGTAGAGGCCGTGCAGCAGGCCGAGCGTCACGTAGCAGGCGGTGGTGTCCTTGACGACGATGCGGAAGCCGAAGACATCAAGCACCTGCGCGAACGACAGGTGTTTCTCGCGCATCTTGCGGTAGACCGAATGCAGATGTTTCTCGCGGCCCTGGACCTGCGCCTCCACGCCGTGCTCCCGCAGCCGTCGCTCGATGCTGTCGAGCACCTTGCTGACCACTTCGCGCCGGTTGCCGCGCGCGGTGCGCACGGCCTTGGCCAGCACGCGGTGGCGGTCGGGATAGAGGTGGCTGAACGACAGGTCCTCCATTTCCTGGTAGATGCTGTTCAGACCCAGCCGGTTGGCGATCGGCGCGTAGATGTCGAGCGTCTCCCGCGCGATGCGCTGGCGTTTCTGCGGATGCACGGCATCCAGGGTGCGCATGTTGTGCAGGCGGTCGGCGAGCTTGATCAGCATCACCCGCACGTCGCGCGCCATCGCCAGCAGCATCTTGCGGAAATTCTCCGCCTGCGCCTTTTCCTGGCTGTCGAATTCGATGCGGTCGAGCTTGGAGACGCCGTCGACCAGATCCGCGACCGGACGGCCGAAGAGTTCGGCAATCTGGTTCTTGGTGACGTTGGTATCCTCGACGACGTCGTGCAGCAGGGCGGCGGTGAGCGCCTGCGTGTCCATGTGCCACTGCGCCAGGATGCTGGCCACCGCCAGCGGATGCGCGATGTAGGGTTCGCCGGATTTGCGGTACTGGCCCTGGTGGGCCGACTCGCTGAACTGGTAGGCCGCCCGCAGCTGGGTGATGTCCTCGGGTTTGAGGTAACCCGACCACTCCTCGAACAGGGCGGGAGCGGCGGGCGGTGCCGCGGTGACGGTGGTCTGGGCTGAAGCGGTCATGCGTCCGGTGCCATGTGCCGTCCGCGATCAGGTACGCGCCCCAGCCTCGGGCACGACCTGTTACGTCGGGCTTTTGTTGAGGATGTCCGCGCCGAACTTGCCCGCCGCGAGTTCACGCAGCGCGATCACGGTCGGTTTGTCGCGGGTCGCATCGATCATCGGTTGCGCACCATTGGACAGCTGGCGGGCGCGGTAAGTTGCCGCAAGCGACATCTCGAAGCGGTTGGGGATGATTTTCATGCAGTCGTCTACGGTGATGCGGGCCATGGTTTTATTCCTGCCTGAGTCGTTTGAACAGTGCGGCATTCCGGTTCAGCTGGCGCGGGGTGCGCAGACGTTCGGCGCGGATAATGTCCTGCAGTTCGGCCGCCGCCACCCGGAATTCACTGTTGATAATAACATAGTCGAAGTCCGTAACGTGGTCGATCTCCTCGCGCGCATTGACGAGGCGTCTTGCGATGACGTCGGGCGGATCCTGGGCACGGGAATTGAGCCTCTGCAGCAGGGCTTCAAACGACGGTGGCAGGATGAATATGCTGATCGCCGCCGGCATCAGCCGGCGTACCTGCGCCGCGCCCTGCCAGTCGATCTCGAGGACGATGTCGGTGTCCGCGGCCAGTTGCTGGTCTACCCACTGCCGTGAAGTGCCGTAGCGGTTGCCGTGGACCAGTGCCGATTCGAGGAAGTCGCCGGCCTGCGCCATCTGTTCGAATTTTTCCCCGGACACGAAATGGTAATGCCTGCCGTCCGTTTCGCCGGGGCGGGGAGAGCGGGTGGTGTAGGACACCGATTTGCGAATCTGGGCATCGGCTTCCAGCAGTGCCGCCACCAGGCTGGTCTTGCCCGCGCCGGAAGGCGCGCTGACGATGTACAGGTTGCCGCTCATCGGGAATTCATTCGATGTTCTGGATCTGTTCGCGCATCTGCTCGATCAGCAGCTTGAGGTCCATTGCGACGCGCGTGATTTCGACGTCGGCGGATTTGGAGCCCAGGGTGTTGGCCTCGCGGTTCAGTTCCTGCATCAGGAAGTCCAAGCGTTTGCCCGAGGCGCCACCCTTGCCGACGATGCGCTCCAGTTCGTCGAGGTGGGTGGCGAGGCGCGACAGTTCCTCGTCGACATCGATCTTGTTGATGAACAGCGTGACTTCCTGGCGTACCCGCTCGTCGTCGGCCGACAGCATCGCCTCCTTCAGGCGGGTATTCAGCTTGTCCTGGAAGGCGGCGATGATGCCGGGCAGCCGCGGCTTCACCACCGCGATGCGCTCGCGCATGCCTGCGGCGCGTTCGAGGATGACCGCCGCCAGCTTTGCACCCTCGCGGGCGCGTGCGGCGGCGAACTCGCGCAGGACTTCGCCCAGCAGAACGGTGGCAGTGGCACGGAACTCGTCGACCGGCATCGTTTCGGCGCCGAGCATGCCGGGCCAGCGCAGGATGTCGGGCACGCCCAGCGGGCGCGCGTCGGGCAGGGCGGCCTGCACCTGGGTGTTGAGCCGCAGCAGTTGCGCAAGCAGCGTGGCGTCGATTTCGTTGCCGCCCTGTGCTCCCGGGCGCAGGGCATAGGACACCCGGCACTCGACCTTGCCGCGGGTCATTGCCGCGGAGATCATTTCACGCATGGCCTGTTCCACCGGACGCAGCTCGTCGGGCATGCGGAACGACAGGTCGAGGTAGCGGTGGTTGACCGAACGCAGCTCCACGCTGACGGCGCCCCAGGCGAGTTCGCGCGAGGCGGTGGCGTAACCGGTCATGCTGTTGATCGACGGACTGCGGATCATTGCTGCGGGCTTTATAATGAAAACCCGCGAAACATAGCATATGAAGGAAAGCCTTGCGACCCAGCCAGAGACGTCCGGATGCGCTGCGTGCCATCCGCATTACACGCAATTTCACCTGTCACGCCGAGGGCTCGGTGCTGATCGAGGCCGGCGCGACCCGGGTGTTGTGCACGGCGAGCGTACTCGAGAAGCAGCCGCCGCATCTGCGCGGCAGCGATCGCGGCTGGGTCACCGCCGAGTACGGCATGCTGCCGCGCTCGACCAACACCCGCACCGACCGCGAAGCGGCGCGCGGCAAACAGTCCGGACGCACCCAGGAAATCCAGCGCCTGATCGGGCGCTCGCTGCGCGCGGTGGTCGATCTTGATCGCCTGGGCCCGCGCACGATCCAGCTCGACTGCGATGTCATCCAGGCCGATGGTGGCACCCGTACCGCCAGCATCACCGGCGCCTATGTGGCGCTGGCCGATGCGGTCGCCTTCCTGCTGCGCGAAAAACGCCTGACCGCATCGCCGCTGCGCGAAGCCGTGGCCGCGGTGTCAGTTGGCGTCTACCGCGGCGTGCCGGTGCTCGATCTCGACTATGCCGAAGACTCGGACTGCGACACCGACATGAACGTGGTGATGACCGAAGGCGGCGGCATCATCGAGGTGCAGGGCACCGCCGAGGGCGCGCCGTTCAGCCGTGCCGAGATGCAGGCGATGCTTGATCTTGCGCAGAACGGCATCGCGCAGCTGATCGCCGCGCAGCGCGTGGCGCTGGATCAGAACTGAAGAAGCTCATTAGCCGCAGAGGACACAAAAAGCACGCCAATTAACAGGATGGACAGGATAGACAGGATCAAAAACCGCATTGTTCACTGCATCCGTGCTCAATCATCGGATTGGGCCTGAGGGAGGATGAGCGCTTTGATTCATTGGGTTTATCCTGCCTATCTTGTCCATCCTGTTAAATGGTTTCGATTTTTTCTGTGTACCTTCTGTGACTAAACAGTGCTGACCTTGAACAAACTCGTCATCGCCTCCAACAATCCCGGCAAGCTGCGCGAGATCGCAGCGATACTTGCACCGCTGAAGATCGAGGTCCTGCCGCAGGCTGCCTTCGGCGTGCCGGAGGCGGAGGAGCCGCACTGCACATTCGTCGAGAACGCGCTGGCCAAGGCGCGGCATGCCAGTCGCCTCACCGGCCTGCCGGCACTCGCCGACGATTCCGGTGTCTGTGTACATGCGTTGGGCGGGGAGCCCGGCGTGCATTCGGCGCGGTATGCCGGGACAGCGGATGCAGTCGATCGCGAAACCCAGGATCGCCTGAACAACGAGAAGCTGCTGCAGGCGCTGGCCGGCACCGATGACCGCAGCGCCCATTACTGTTGCGTCATCGTGCTGGTGCGCCACGCCGATGATCCGCAGCCGCTGATCGCCGAGGCGGAATGGCATGGAGAGATTCTCGAAGTGCCGCGCGGCAACGGCGGCTTCGGCTACGATCCGTTTTTTTTGATTCCTGAACTGGGCAGGACTGGCGCCGAACTCGCGGCGGCGGAAAAAAACGCCTTGAGCCACCGCGGCCGGGCCCTCGCCGTACTGGTGCAGCGCCTGCGCGAATTGCCGCAGGACTGACATTCCGGACAGTTCCGTGTCTTCCCGCTCCTCACTTCTCACGCCTCACTCCTCACCGCAGTTCGCCGTCCTGCCGCCGCTGTCGATCTACATTCACGTGCCGTGGTGCGTGCGCAAGTGCCCGTACTGCGATTTCAATTCCCATGAAGCGCGCGGCACGCTGCCCGAGGATGAATACGTCGCCGCGCTGCTCGCCGATCTCGAGTTCGCGCTGCCGCAGGTCTGGGGGCGTCCGGTGCTGACCGTGTTCATCGGCGGCGGCACGCCCAGCCTGCTGTCGGTCGCTGCGCTGGACGCGCTGCTGTCCGGTGTGCGCGCCCGGCTGCCGCTGGCGGCCGATGCAGAGATCACGCTGGAGGCGAATCCGGGCACGGTCGAGGCGGAAAAATTCAGGGGTTTCCGCGCCGCCGGCGTGAATCGCCTGTCGCTGGGCATCCAGAGCCTGAACGACCGTCACCTGCAGGCGCTCGGGCGCATCCACGATGCCGGCGAGGCGCGCCGTGCCGCGGAGCTGGCGCTGGCCACCTTCGACAACGTCAACCTCGACCTGATGTATGGCCTGCCCGGGCAGGCTCCGGCAGAGGCCGAGGCCGACATTGCGGCGCTGATTGCGCTGGGAGCGCCGCATGTCAGTGCCTATCACCTGACCATCGAGCCCAACACGTACTTTCATCGTTATCCGCCCGCGGTCCCCGATGATGATGATGCGGCTGCGATGCAGTCTGCCGTGGAAGCGCGGCTTGCGGATGCCGGCTACGGGCATTACGAAACTTCCGCGTTTGCCCGTCCGGGCCGGCAGTGCCGCCACAACCTGAATTACTGGACCTTCGGTGACTACCTCGGCATAGGCGCTGGCGCCCATGCAAAAATATCATTTAAAAACAATATATTAAGGCAATCCCGCCTGCGCCAGCCGAAGGCCTATCTGGCGCAGGCCGGCACTGCCGAGGCCATCGGCGAGCAACGCGAGGTGGTCGCCGCAGAACTGCCCGGCGAATTCATGATGAATGCGCTGCGCCTCAATGCCGGTTTCGGACTCGAACTGTTCCAGGCGCGCACCGGTCTCGGCATTGCCGGCATCCTGCCGCAGCTGGAGGCGGCCGAGGCCCGTGGCTTGCTGACGCGGGACCATCGCCGCGCGGCGCCGACTGCGCTGGGGCGGCGTTTCCTGAACGACCTTATTGGTCTTTTTCTCGATTGAGTTTCCTGGCCGCGGTTCGTCCGTTGCCTTTGCCTGCTGTGGGACTAGAATAGCCGTGGTCCC
This sequence comes from Burkholderiales bacterium, assembly GCA_022843705.1. Lineage (GTDB taxonomy): Bacteria > Pseudomonadota > Gammaproteobacteria > Burkholderiales > SG8-41. The sequence goes on along the minus strand of JALHND010000028.1, from coordinate 5,656 downwards.
TGCGTGTAGTGCCGGAGTTCACCGGGCACATGCGGGGTTACATACTGACTGGAGGAGATTCATGAGCATCAAGCACAGCCTTATTGCGTCCTGCCTTGCCGCGGGCGCCCTTGCCGCGGGTGTTGTCCAGGCCCAGGCCTATCCCAGCAAGCCGGTGCGCTTCGTCGTGACTTATCCCGCCGGCGGCAGTTCCGACGTGATGGCGCGGATCATCGGCAAGAAGCTGACCGAGCTCTGGGGGCAGAACGTGCTGGTGGATTCCCGTCCGGGCGCCGCCGGCGCAGTCGGCATGGAATATGCCGCCAAGCAGGCACCGGATGGCCATACCTTCCTGCTTGGCAATTTCGGGCCGGTGCTGGCCAACCCGCTGCTGAACAAGGTCAAGTACGACGTCGACAAGGACTTCGTGCCGGTTGGACAGATCACGCGTGCCGCGAACATCCTGGTAACCCCGGTCACGCTGCCGGTCAAAAACGTCAAGGACGTCATCGCCCTCGCGAAAAAACAGCCGGGTGTGCTGACCTATGCCACCAGCGGTCCCGGCAGCATGTCCCACCTGGTCGGCGAACTGTTCAAGCGGGTTGCCCAGGTCGACATCGTCACCGTGCCTTTCCAGGGCGGCGTGTATTCAATCGCTGCGGTGCAGGGCGGGCACATCATGCTGATGTTTTCCGATGCGCCGCCGGTGATGGGCAACATCAAGGCCGGCAAGCTGAAGGCGCTGGCGGTGACCAGCGGCCAGCGCACGCCGTTCAACCCCGAACTGCCGACACTGGCGGAGCAGGGGCTGAAGGGTTTTGATGCCTCCAACTGGTGGGGCATCATGTTCCCGGCCGGCGTGCAGCAGTCCGCGGTCAACAAGGTGTCGGCGGACCTGAAGACCGCCCTCAACGATGCGGAGGTCAAGAAAAATCTCGGCACCATGGCGATCGAGGCCGTTTACAGCACGCCGCAGGAGTTTGCGGCTTTCATCAAGGCCGAACGCAAGCTCTGGGGTGACCTGATCCGCGAGGCCAAGATCAGCGGCAATCAGTAGACGCAGTTGTTTCGGCACACGGCGGCCCGCGGGCCGCCGTTTTTCATGCCTGCGGTTTCCGTCGGAAGACGAGATCCCATACGCCGTGGCCGAGTTTCAGTCCGCGGGTCTCGAACTTGGTCTGCGGCCGGTAGGCGGGCCTTGGTGCATAAGCCGCTGCCGTGTTTTCGAGCAGTGGCTCGGCGCCGAACACGGCCAGCATCTGCTCGGCGTACTCGTGCCAGTCCGTTGCCGCATGCAGGTAGCCGCCGGGCATGAGCCGCGATGCCGCGAGGGCAACAAACGGTGGCTGGATCAGCCGCCGCTTGTGATGGCGCTTCTTCGGCCAGGGATCCGGAAAGTAGATGTGGATGCCGTCGAGGCTGTCCGGCGCAATCATCTGCTGCAGCACAGCGACTGCATCGTGCTGGATCACGCGGACATTGTGCAGCCCTGCGGCATCAATCTGCTTGAGCAGGCTGCCCACGCCGGGTGTGTGCACCTCGATGCCGATGTAGTCGTTGCCGGGATGGGCTGCGGCTATGGCAACCGTTGTTTCCCCCATGCCGCAGCCGATTTCGAGCACGCGCGGCGCGCTGCGGCCGAAAACCAGATCGAGATCGACCGGGGAGTCCCGGTATTCAAGGCCGTAACGCGGCAGCAGGGTATCGTGCGCACGTTTCTGTGCATTCGACACGCGGCCCTGGCGCAGCACGTAGCTGCGGATTGATCGTTGTTCCGGCGGATTCATGGCCGCCGAGTGTAACGGAATCGGCGGCCTATGGCCGGCGCTCAGGGCCGGGAGATGTCGTGTTGAGGTGAGGTGCTGCCGCCCAGCATGTCGAGCTTCAGGCTGAGTCCCGCATCATCCGTTGCCGGATAGATGGCGGCCACCTGCAATGTCGCCGGGGCCTGCGGTGCGGCGGCAGGCAGCATGGCGGGCGTCCAGCCCGAGAACACGGCCCAGGCGGCCAGTGAAGCGGCGATGGCCCATCCTGGCGCCGGGTGGTGCAATGCCTTTGCCAGCGCTGCGCTGCGTCCTGCACGGTTCAACGCCCTGGCGCAAGTCCGGTCTTGCGCCGCGGCTGCCCGCGCGCGTCCCGCCGCGTCGCTCTCGGCGATGGCGCGTTGCTGTGCCGCGGTGGCTGCGGCAGCCTCCGCTTCCGCCCGGATGCGGGCGGCGTGGACGGTTGCATGCTCGGCGTTGCGGCGTCTCTCTGCTGCATCGGCGGCGCGCTGTTCGGTTTCGAGGCGTTCGGCAGCCAGCGCCGCGTTCTCGCTTTCGGCGAGCAGCCGCGCCTGCCTTGCCGCATTGGCATCGGCGGTGGCGATGACGACGGCGTTTTCCCGCTTTCCCAGTGTTTCAAGCAGTGCGGCTTCTTCCGCCAGCACGGCCCGGCGCGCCTGCGCCGCTGCGGCGAGTTCGGCTGCCGCTGCTGCACGGCGTGCATCGGCTGCGGCGCGTTCGCGCAACGCGGCCAGGGCCAGGCGTTCGGCTGCGAGCCGTGCGGCGGCTGCGGCCTGCTGTTCCGCGGCAGCAACCTGCGACTCTCCGGCCAGCTTCAAGGTTGCCTCTGCGTCTGCAGCCGCCTGTTCTCCGGCGATCCGCGCGGTCTCTGCCAGACGGGACTGTTCCTGCAGCGCCATTTCCTTGCGGCGTGCCGCAGTTGCTGCTGCAAGATCCGCGGCGGCCAGTCGTGACTGTGCCTGTGCCAGCGCCTGTTCCGCGTAACGGCGGGCGATGGACGCCGCGCGGGCGCGTTGCTGCCGGGTTTGTCGTTCCCTGGTGGCGGTGCAGGCGGCGGCATCGGCGCCTGCCGCCGCAGCGCATTGCTCTGCCAGCGCGCGCTCCGCTTCGGCGCGCCGGCCGGCGGCGTCCGCCGCATCTTTCTCGGCCTGCAGCCGTTGCTCCGCGGCTGCGAGCGCGGCAGCCTCCGTTTTTCTCCGCTGATCCGCGGCCCGGCGGGCCGCCGTTTCGGCATCCGCAGCCTCGCGGGCCTGCTTCGCGGCCAGGCTGTCTGCAAGGCTGCGTTCCAGCGCGTTTTGCGCGCATTGATTTTCCGCATCGATCCTGTCCGCCGCCGCTTTTGCAGCCGTGGCTTCGGCCTGGCGCCGTTCCTCTGCGGCGCGGCTTGCCGCAGCCTCCTTTTCCAGCCGGGCGGCCAGGGTTTCGGCCAGCGCCTGTTCCACCCGCATTTTTTCCTGTGCGGTTGATGCAATCGCCGTTTCGCGGGCTGCGCGCGTACGCGCGGCTTCCGCGGCCTGCCGTTCCGCGGTTTCACGTTCTGCCAGCGCTGCTGCGGCAGCCTTCAGGCTTGCGGCATTTTCGCGTGCCGCATCTGCAGCAGCAGCATCCAGCCGGCTTTCAGCGGCAAGTTGTTCGCTGGCCTGGCGTTCGGCGTCCGCGCGCACCAGCGCGGCAGCACAACGCTCTGCTTCGGAGCGCGCGCGCAGTTCGGCCGAGCTTCGCGCCTGCTGTTCAGCGGCGATGCGTTCGCGGGCTGTTTGCTGCGCCGCCTTTTCCGCCTGGTCGCGGATTTCCGCTGCCTGTTTCGCGGCGGCATCCAGCGCTGCACGGCGCTCTGCATCATCACGCGCCTGTTCTTCGGCAACGCGCCGTGCTGCCGCCGCCTCCGCGGCGTCGCGTTCGGCACATGCGCGCGCCTCTTCCGCGAGCATGGCCTGATGTTCTTCCGCAGCCCGCAGCCGTGCCTGTTCCTCGGCGGCGACCGCCGCCTGCTGCAGAGCGGCTGCAGCCTGCTGCGCGAGACGGTCGGCATGGGCCGCCGCCTGCGCGGCGCGTTCAGCTTCGATTTCCATTGCTGCACGCGCTTCCGCTTCGGCGCGTGCCTCTGCTTCCGCGGCGAGCCGGGCTTCGGCGGCGCCCGCGGCGCGCGCCAGTGCCTCATTGCGTGACGCGGTGACTTCCGCGGTCAAGCGGTCCAGTTCCGCGCGCGCTTCGGCAAGCCTTGCCGCCTCGTTTTCCGCGGCATGCCGGGCTTCGGCGGCGGTTGCCGCTGCCGCATCGGCTCCGGCGCGTGACCGCGCGGCCTGGGCTGCCCGGCTCTCGGCGCGCACGCGCGCCTCAGACTGTTCCTGTGCCGCGAGTTCCGCATCCGCGCGTTCCTGCGCGATCCGCCGGAATTCCTCCTCGGCGGCGAGGCGCGCGGCGATGGCCTGCTGCTCCCGCTGCTGGGCGTTGCGGCGGGCGGCGATTTCGGCGAGCTCGCGCTCGATCAGTGTTGTGCGCGCTTCGGTTTCCGCGGCGCACAGGCGTTCCTCCTCGGCCCTGGCGTGCGCCGCGGCAGCGAGCTCCTGGTCGACGCGGCTGCGCGCCTCGGCGGCCGCACGGGCCCGGGCTTCGGCGGCGTTGCGTGCCTGCGTTTCAGCCAGTGCAGCCTGTTCCGCTTTCGCACGGGCCTCGGCCTCGGCGGCGCAGGCGGCGTCGGCTTCGATCCGGGTTTCTGCCAGGGTGCGCAGGCGTGCATCGGTTTCGGCGCGTTCCACGGCGAGTTCACGGGCGCGTGTCTCGGCGTCGGCCCTGGCGCGTGCCGCCTCTTCGGCGCGTGCCTCCGCGGCGGCACGCGTGCGTGCTTCAGCAGCGGATGCGGTTTCCGCGGCCAGCCGCGCGCGTGTCATGGCTTCGGCGCGGGCATGTTCAGCCGCCCGTGCCGTTTCCGCGGTGCGCAGGCCGGCAAGCAGGTCGTTGATGAGCCGCGTGTCTTCTTCGGCGCGGCGGTGGGCGGCGGCTTCAAGTTCGGTTTTGGCGAGGGTGGCGCGGCGCGCTTCCTGTTCCCTGCGCAGGGTGTCCCGGGCGGCGCTGGCGCGCTGCTCTTCCAGCGCCAGTCGTTCGGCAGCCTCGCGTGCTGCCGCAGTCTCGGCGGCGTGGCGGGCTTCGGCGCGGACGAGTGCCTCCTGTTCGGTGGCACGGCGCTGATCGGCTTCCCGCGCAGCCTGTTCATCAGCGGCAGCGCGGGCCTGGGCGGCTTCCCTGGCGTTGATCTCGGCCTGCAGGCGGGCTTCGGCCTGTGCCCGACCGCGGGTTTCCCAGGCGATGCGGGACTCCGCTTCCAGGCGGGTGTGGTACTCGGCCTGGCTGCGCGCGAGGGCTTCCTTGATGGCGCGTAACTGCGGTCCCGGTCCCTCGTCTGCGGATTCGGCGGGTGCGGCGTTTTCGGATTCGATGGCGGCGCGAGCGTTCACGGGAATGTCCCCCAATGCCCTTGCGGGGCGTTGGCGGAATAGTGCCGGGAGGAGCGCTCTGCCCAAGCCCGGATTAAGGGGGTATTTGCCGGGGTATTTGGTTTCCCTGCCCCGGGGACGGCCGGACGCCGGTCAGGGTTTGCCGATCAACCCGGCAGTCGGCGAACTCGGGGTCGCGGAGTAGAGTTTCTTCGGCATCCGTCCCGCTCGCCAGGCATCTCGCCCCGCGGCAACCGCCTGCTTCATTGCCCTGGCCATCAGCACCGGATCGCGTGCCGCCGCGATCGCGGTGTTCATCAGCACCGCGTCACAGCCAAGTTCCATCGCGATTGCGGCATCGGAAGCGGTGCCCACACCGGCATCAACGACCACCGGCACCCTGGCGTTTTCAATGATGATCTGCAGGTTCCAGGGATTGAGGATGCCCATGCCGGAGCC
>JALHND010000027.1 GCA_022843705.1 Burkholderiales bacterium | reverse complement strand
CGGCGTTTAAGCGATAATCGCGGCCCGTGCCGGGATGGCGGAATTGGTAGACGCACGGGACTCAAAATCCCGCGCTGGCAACAGCGTGCCGGTTCGATTCCGGCTCCCGGCACCAGATTCTCCCGCATTAAGCAGATTTCAGCGAAGCAAAAATCCCGCGTCAGCAAGGACGCGGGATTTGGATTCCGGCTCCCGGCACCACCTCAAACTGCTGGCCGCATCACCTCGACATTGTCGATCAGGCGCGTCTTGCCCAGCCGCGCTGCCGCCAGGATCACCAGCCCGGTTTCACCATTGGTCGGCGGCTGCAGGTCGCTGCGCCGGCGCACGGCAACATAGTCCGGTTTCCAGCCGTGGCGCGCGAGCTCCGCCATCGCCGCGAGTTCGACCCGCTGGTAATCCCTGGCGCCCATGGCGATTTCACCCTTGGCGTTGCGCAGCACTCGATACAGCCGCGGCGCCTCCTGGCGTTCGGCGGGGCTGAGGTAGGCATTGCGCGAGGACAGCGCGAGGCCGTCTTCGGCGCGCACGGTTTCCGCAAGGATGATCTCGATCGGCAGCGCGAACTGGCGGACCATGTTGGTCAGCACCAGGCACTGCTGGTAATCCTTCTTGCCGAAGATCGCGGCATGAGGCGACACCATGTTGAACAGCTTCAGCACCACGGTGGCGACGCCGCGGAAATGCCCGGGGCGCGCGCCGCCGTCGAGGATGTGCTGCAGGTCCGAAGGCTCCACCACGTAGGTCTGCGGCTCGGGATAGATTTCCTTCTCGTCGGGCGCAAACACCACATCGACGCCGGCCTTGCGCAGGCGCTCGCAGTCGGCCTCGAAGGTGCGCGGATAACGGTCGAAATCCTCGCGCGGGCCGAACTGCAGGCGGTTGACGAAAATGCTGACCACGGTGCAGGCCGCGCGCGGCTTGGCGATGCGCATCAGTTCGATGTGCCCCTCGTGCAGGTTGCCCATGGTGGGCACAAACACGTTGTCCGGCTCGCGGCGCAGGCGCTCGCGCAGTTCGGCTACGGAATGGATGACGTCCATGACGGCAGTGATGAGCTAGGAGTGATGAGTGATGAGCAAAAACCGGGGGATCATACTAGAGAACGTGACTGATGACGTTTTTCACTCATCACTCATCGCTCATCATTCATACCTGCATCAGAATGAGTGTTCCCTGCCCGGAAACCTGCCGGAACGCACTTCCTCGACATACAGCGCCACCGCATCCTGGATCGAACCAGCCGCCGCCTTCATGTAATTCTTGACGAACTTGGCCTTTTTCCCGGGATACACATCGAGCATGTCGTGCAGCACCAGCACCTGGCCGTGGCAGTCCGCTCCCGCGCCTATCCCGATCGTCGGCACCTTCGCCGCGGCGGTGATCTGGCTGGCGAGTGCGGCAGGTATCGCCTCGAGCACGATCATGCCCGCCCCCGCCTGTTCGAGGATGCGCGCATCGTCGAGCATGCGCTGTGCATCATCCCCGGCACGGCCCTGCACACGGTAACCGCCCAGCTGGTGCACCGACTGCGGCGTCAGCCCGAGATGTCCGCAGACCGGGATGCCGCGTTCGGTCAGGAATGAAATCGTCTCGAGCATCGGCCGGCCACCCTCGATTTTGACCATCTGCGCGCCGGCCGCCATGATCTCGGCGGCATTGCGGAAGGCGTCCTGCGGGCTGACCTGGAAGGTGCCGAAGGGCATGTCCCCGATGATGAAGGCGCGTTTTGCGCCACGCGCCACGCAGGCGGTGTGGTAGACCATGTCGCGCAGCGACACCGGCAGCGTCGACTCGTGCCCCTGCAGCACATTGCCCAGGGAATCGCCGACCAGCAGCGTGTCGAGGCCCGCACCGTCGAGCAGGGACGCGAAACTCGCGTCGTAACAGGTCAGCATGGTGATCCTGTCGCCGTCCTGCATCATCTTGTGCAGATTGCTGAGGGTGATACGCATGGGGGTTCTCCTGGCTAGCCGCCCAGGCTGAAAAATTCGCGCGGGCCGCGCATGGCATTGATCCGCTGCAACAATAAATCAAAATCCGCGGCCGAATCAACGAAGTTCAGGTTTTCGGAATTGACGATCAACAGCGGCGCCGCCGTGTAATGGTGGAAAAACCGCGCGTAGGCGTCGGCCAGGCGCAGCAGGTACTCGTCGGGAATGCTCTTTTCATACGCCGTTGCGCGACGCCGGACCCGCTCCACCAGGGTTTCCGCGCCCGCCTGCAGGTAGATCACGAGGTCGGGTTGCGGCGCCTGCGGCTTCAGATGGTCGTAGATCTGGCGGTACAAAGCGAGTTCATCGTCGTTGAGGTTCAGGCGCGCAAACAGCGGATCCTTCTCCAGCATGAAATCGGCGACGGTGACACCGGAGAACAGATCCGACTGCACCAGGTCACGAACCTGGTTCATCCGCTGGAACAGGAAAAACAGCTGCACCGGCAGCGCATGGCGCGCGGGGTCGCGGTAGAAACCGGGCAGGAAGGGGTTGGCATCGGGATCTTCGAACAGCGTCGCCGCGCCGAGGTGCGCGGCAAGGCGCCGGGCGAGCGTGGTCTTGCCCGAACCGATCGGCCCCTCGACCACGATGTAGCGGTATTTCGCGTTCAGCGTCATGCCGATATCCGTCGCAGCTGCGCGACGCTGCCGGCATCCAGCCGCGCGGCCAGTTCGCGGACTGTTCCGCAGCCCGGCACTTCGGCATCGGGTGCGATCTCCGCCAGCGGCAGCATCACGAAGGCGCGCTCCAGCATGCGCGCATGCGGAATGGTCAATCCCGGCTCATGCAGCACCAGGTCGCCGTAGAGCACGATGTCGAGGTCCAGCGTGCGCGGCGCGTTGGGAAAGTCGCGGATCCGGCCATGTGCGCGCTCTATCGCCAGCAGCGCGGCGAGCAGCGCATGCGGATCGAGCGCGGTTTCGATCATCGCCACCGCATTGATGAAATCCGGCTGGTCGGCATAACCGACGGGGGCGCTGCGGTAGAGCGGGGATCGGGCGGTGAGCCGGGTTCCGGGCAATGCATCCAGTGCGGCAAATCCCGCTTCGACCTGGCGCTGCGGCTCGCCGATGTTGGCCCCGAGCGCCACGCAGGCGGTGCGGGTCTGTGCCGCCACCCGCGTCAGTCCGCGGCCGGCGCCGCCGGACCGCCGGCCTTGCGGCGGCGGCGCTTGCGGCGTTTTTTCGCGGGCCCGGTGTCGGCCACCAGCATCGCGGCACGGCCGTCGGCGTCGCTGTCCTGGAAACCCGTCCACCACTCGCCGAGTTCGGCATCGACCTCGCCGCTCTCGCAGCGCAGCAGCAGGAAATCGTAGGCGGCGCGGAAACGCGGATGTTCAAGCAGGCGGAATGGCCGCTGGCCGGCGCGCTGCCCGAAACGCGGCTGCAGCGCCCACAGTTCCTTCATGTCCGAAGTGAAACGCCGCGGGATCGCCAGCTGCTCGGTCTGCTTGTCGAGCATCTCGTCCATCGCCTCGTACAGCGCCGGGATCGGCGGCACGCCGCGGGCTTCGATCTTTTTCCAGGCCGCCAGCACCTCGTGCCACATCAGCGCCGCAAACAGGAAGGCCGGCGACACCGGCTTGCCGTCACGGATGCGCGCATCGGTGTTCTGCAGCGCCAGCATCACGAAACGTTCGCCCAGCGGCTGCTCGAGGATCACATCAAGCAGCGGCAGCAGTCCGTGGTGCAGGCCTTCCCTGCGCAGGCGCTTCACGCATTCGGCGGCGTGGCCCGACAGCAGCAGCTTGAGCATTTCATCGAAGAGCCGCGCCGCCGGCACATTGGCCAGCAGCTTGGCCAGTTCCTTGACCGGCTTGCGCGTCGGCGCATCGATCTCCAGGCCGCAGGCCGCGGCAAAACGCACCGCGCGCAGCATGCGCACCGGATCCTCGCGGTAGCGCTGCGCCGGATCGCCGATCATGCGCAGCCGCTTGCGCTTGAGGTCGGCGACACCGCCGTGGTAATCCCAGACTTCCTGCTTCGCCGGGTCGTAGAACAGCGCGTTGATCGTGAAATCGCGGCGCGCGGCGTCCTGCGCCTGGTCGCCCCAGACATTGTCGCGCAGCAGGCGGCCGTGTTCGTCCTCGACCTGGGCGCCGGCGCCGCCCTCGTCGGCCGGACCGCGGAAGGTGGTGACCTCGACCAGGTCACGGCCGCACATCACGTGGACAATCCGGAAACGCCGGCCGATGACGCGGGAGCGCCGGAAAATCCCGCGCACTTCCTCGGGCGTCGCGTTGGTGGCTACGTCGAAATCCTTGGGATCGCGTCCGAGAATCAGGTCGCGCACCGCGCCGCCGACGACAAAGGCACTGTAACCGGCTTCCTGCAGCGCGTCGCAGGTGCGCAGCGCGCAGCTGCCGATGCGGTCACGGGTGATGCCGTGCTCGCCCACCGCGATGATTCGCGGCCTGGCCGACTTGAACATGCGGCCCGAAAACACGCGGCCGAGCAGCTTCTTGATCATGCGGAAATCATGCGGAAATGACGGGCGGCGCGCTCTGTGTGGACAGTTCAGACCGTCCGGTCGCCGCAGCAGGGAAAACCGGCGCGATTATACATGCCCCCATCATGGCGCCGGCGCCGCCGCGCTGCAGCCGCCGTTCAGCCGAGAGTGATCACCGGCCAGCCGCGCGCCGCGGCATGGGCGCGCAGCGCGGCATCGGGATCCACCGCCACCGGATGCGTCACCTGTTCAAGCAGCGGCAAATCATTGTGGGAATCACTGTAAAATGTTGATTTTAAACAACTTTTTATGCTTTCCCCATGGGAGGCCAGCCACGCCTCGAGACGCTCGACCTTGCCCTCGCGAAAACTCGGGGTGCCGCTGACGCCGCCGGTGAACTCGCCGTCGCGGACCTCGGGTTCGGTGGCGATCAGGTGCTCGATGCCGAAGGCGCGCGCAATCGGCGCGGTCACGAAGCTGTTGGTCGCGGTGATGATCATGCAGACCTCGCCGCGGTGGCGCTCGACCAGCGCGCGCGCCGAATCGCGGATCATCGGTTCGATGCGTTCGCGCATGTAATCGGCGTGCCAGGCATCGAGCACGCGGCGCGGGTGGCGCGACAGGGGTTTCAGCTGGAAATCGAGGAACTCGCGGATGTCCAGCGTGCCCGCCTTGTACTGGTCGTAGAACTGCTGGTTGCGTGCTTCGTAGACCTCGCGATCAAGCACCCCGCGGTCAATCAGGAACTGCGCCCATTCAAAATCACTGTCACCCGCGAGCAGCGTGTTGTCGAGGTCAAACAAGGCCAGATTCATGCGTGTTTCCGTTTTCCGGTTTCATTCAGGATTGTTTCGGCGGCGCAGGCTGCAGCAGTTCCCGCGCCAGCGGCACCGTGATCGCGCGTTTCTGCTCCAGCGACAGCCGGTCCATCGTGTCCACCAGCGCACGCAGCGAACTCAGATCGCGCGGCGCGCGGGCCAGCAGGTATTCCGCGACCTCCTGCGGCAATGCAAACCCGCGTGCCGCGGCGTAGTCCCGCAGCGCCGCCATGCGGTCTTCCCCGCTCAGTGGACGCACTTCGTAGACCAGCCCCCAGGCAAGCCGGGTCAGCAGATCGGGCCGCAGCGGCAGCCGCGCCGGCGGCAGGTCACCGGCGGCAATCAGCACGCCGCTGCCCTCGCGCAGCGTGTTGCAGACATTGAACAGCGCGATCTGCGCCGGGCCGTCGAGCTGCTGCACGTTGTCGGCAACGCAGGCATCGTCGGCCTGCACACCGTCCGCGCTGCCCTCGAACAGGCGTGCGGTCCTGCCGGCCCCGCGCAGCGCCTGCAGCATCGCCCGCAGCAGGTGGCTGCAGCCGGCACCGCTGCCGCCCCAGAGATAGATGAAACGTTCGGACCGCCCTTCACGCAGCAGCGCGCGCAATGCCGCCACCACTTCCGCGTTGTCACCGATGATGAAATTGTCGAGTGTCGGCGCAGGCGCCGCCGCCAGTTCCAGCGCAAGCTGCTTCATTCCCCGCTCATTCCCGGTACATGCCGCTCGCCAGGTAATCCCGACGCAGGTGGCGCGCCCAGACCAGCAGCGCGGCACTGACCGGCAGCGCCAGCAGCACGCCGAAAAATCCGAACAGGCTGCCGAAGGCGAGCAACGCGAAGATCACCGCCACCGGATGCAGGCCGATGCGCTCGCCGACCAGCCAGGGCACCAGCAGGTACCCCTCCACCATGTTCGCCAGGAGGAACACCATCCATACCCACAGCAGCGGCGTCAGTTCCTGGAATTGCAGCAGGCCGGTCAGCGTCGCCAGCAGGACGCCGACGATGACGCCCAGGTACGGCACGAAGGTCACCAGCCCGGCGAACATGCCCACCGACAGGGCATAGTCAAGGCCGGCCAGCCACAACCCGACCGTGTAGAACAGCGCCATGCCCAGCATCACCAGCAGCTGTCCGCGGAGGAACTGCCCGAGCACCCCGTCGATCTCGCGGGCAAGCTGGCCGATGCGGTCGTGGTGGCGCCGCGGAATCATCGCATCGATGCCGGCGATGATGTGGTCCCAGTCGCGCAGGAAATAAAACAGTACCAGCGGGATCAGCACCAGATTGACCAGAAAGCCGACGACAGCGAGGCCGCCGCTGGTCAGCTTGGGCAGCAGTTTCAGCGCGAAATCGCGGATTTCCGAGAGATGCGAGGTGACCCAGTCACGCACCATCCCCGTTTCCAGCTGGATGCCGAAGAGATCCTCCAGCCGTGGCGCAATGACGATACGCAGCCAGTCGATGAACACCGGCACCTGGTCCGCGATCGCGCGCACCTGGCGGATCAGCAGCGGCAGCAGCACCAGCAGCAGCACCAGCACGGCCAGCAACAGCAGCACCAGCACCAGCGTCGTGGCCAGCGCACGCGGCATGCGGCGGCGGGTCATGCGCATCACCAGCGGATTGCAGATGTAGGCGAGGATTGCCGCCAGCAGGAAAGGCGTCAGGATGGGGCTCAGCAGGTAGATCGCGGCAACCGCGGCCGCTGCTGCGGCCAGCCATTGCCAGAGATGCTGCGGAGTACGGCCCGGGGTATCCATTTAAGATAAAATTCGCGTCGGTCAGGCGGGATGCCGGCGCCTATCTTATCAGGCGGGCGGCGACGGCCTGCAGCAGAGCAGCGCAGAGCGATACACAACGCATCACACCACCTTCCCGGCCCCTCACCGCACACCGCGAGGACATCCTTGAAACGCAAAAGCCCAGTCCGTCCGTCCCGAAAATCGCTGACCTACCGCGATGCCGGCGTCGACATCGATGCCGGCGACGCGCTCGTAGACCGCATCAAACCCCACGCAAAACGCACGCTGCGCCCCGGCGTGATGGCCGGCATCGGCGGCTTCGGCGCGCTGTTCGCCATGCCGCGCGGCTACCGCGAACCGGTGCTGGTGTCCGGCACCGACGGCGTGGGCACGAAACTGAAACTCGCCTTCGAATGGCGGCGCCACGACACCATCGGCATCGATCTCGTCGCGATGAGCGTCAACGACATCCTTACGCTGGGTGCCGAGCCGCTGTTTTTCCTCGACTACTACGCCTGCGGCAAACTCGACGTCGATGCCGCCACCGACGTGGTGAAGGGCATCGCCGCCGGCTGCGAGATGGCCGGTTGTGCGCTGATCGGCGGCGAAACCGCGGAGATGCCCGGCATGTACCCGGCGGGAGAATACGACCTCGCCGGCTTCGCCGTCGGCGTGGTGGAGAAAAAACGCATCATCGACGGCCGCGGCATCCGTCCCGGCGACGCCGTGCTGGGCCTCGCCAGCAACGGCGCGCATTCCAACGGCTATTCGCTGATCCGCCGCATCCTCGCGCAGCCGGGAGTCAGGCTGTCGGCGAAGATCGGCGGCCGCGCGTTGAAGGATGCGATCCTCGCGCCGACACGCATTTACGTGAAACCCGTGCTGCAGCTGATGAAAAAAGTGCAGGTCAGGGGTCTCGCCCACATCACCGGCGGCGGCCTGGTCGACAACGTGCCGCGGGTGCTTGCCCCCGGGCTGACCGCCGAGATCCGGCGCGACGCCTGGCCGCTGCCGCCGCTGTTCCGCTGGCTGCAGGAACAGGGCAACGTCGCCGACGACGAAATGCACCGCGTGTTCAACTGCGGCATCGGCATGGTGCTGGTGGTGGCGGAGAAGGATGCCGAACGCGCGCGCAAACTGCTCGAAAAATCCGGTGAACGGGTCTGGCACATCGGCAATGTGCGCCGCCGGCGCCGCGGCGAAGCACAGACTGTCGTCCAGGGGTAACCGTCCTGAAACGCATCGCGATACTGATTTCCGGGCGCGGCAGCAACATGGAGGCCCTGCTCAAGGCGGGGCTGCCGGCGCGGATCTGTGCGGTGATCAGCAACGACCCGGCGGCGAAGGGTCTGGCGACCGCGGCGGCACACGGCATCCCCACCGCGGTGGTTGACCACAAGGCTTACCCAACACGCGGAGCCTTCGACACGGTGCTGGCACAGGCCATCGATGCACACCACGCCGACCTCGTCGTGCTCGCCGGCTTCATGCGCATCCTCAGCGAGGATTTTGTCGGGCGTTACCGCGGCCGCATGATCAACATCCATCCTTCGCTGCTGCCGTCATTCACCGGGCTGCACACCCACCGCCAGGCACTCGCCGCGGGTGTGCGCATCCACGGCTGCACGGTGCATTTCGTGACGCCGCAACTGGATCACGGACCGGTCATCATCCAGGCCGCGGTGCCGGTGCTGCCCGGCGATACCGAAGAAACTCTTGCCGCGAGGGTGCTGGCCGAGGAGCACCGCATCTATCCGCAGGCCCTGCGCTGGCTTTGCGAAGACCGGGTCAGCATCGACGCCGCAGGCCATGTTGTCATCCGCGGCGCAGGACAGCCCTCCGGCGCGCTGCTGTCCCCCGCCACCGATGCTTAAATCGCTGGCCACTGTGCTGCTGCTGGCCGCGGCACTGCCGCAGACGGCAGTGGCGAAAACCGCTCCGCCGGATTCCGTGCAGGCCGAATACGGCCTGTCGGTCAACGGCGCACCGATCGCGGTGATGCAGGAAACCTTTGAAATCCGCGATGGCGGTTACCGGGCAGTCAGCGAAACCCACGCCGTGGGCCTGTTCGCGCTGGCGCAGCGCCGGCCGGGGCGCGTGACCAGCAGCGGCACGGTCGATGATTCGGGCCTGCGCCCGAAAACCTTCGACGCCGCGCGTGGCGGCCGCGACGAGCGGCGTGTGCATGCGGAATTCGACTGGAAGGCGCGCACCCTGACGCTGCAGCACGATGGCCGCAATGACACCGTGGCGCTGCCGCCGGGCACCCAGGACCGGCTGTCGGCGATGTACCAGTTCCTGTTTCTCGATGCGGAAAAACTGCAGAACCTCGGGTTCGCGATGACCAATGGCCGCAAGCTCGACCAGTACCGCTACGCGATCGGGCCCGACACCGCCATCGACACGCCGCTGGGCCGCCTCGAAGTGATACACCTCGTCAGGCAGCACCAGCCGGGCGAAACCGCCAACGAAATCTGGCTCGCCCGCGAACACCGCCTGATGCCGGTGAAAATGCGCATCGTCGAGGACGACGGCAAGCGTTACGAGCAGGTCATCTCGCGGCTGGACATCCGCTGACAGGCACCGGCCATGCGCCCCCCTTCCCAGCGCCTGCTCGCCGCCGCAGCCCTGTCGATGGCAGCCCATGCCGCGCTGCTCGGCGGCATCCATATCCCGGCCCCCGAACCGGCAACGGACCTGCAGCCCCTGAGCGCGCGTCTCGAGCCCCTGCCGCCTCCACCGCCGCAGGCAAAACCGGTCCCCCGCAGCACGGCGGCACGCAAGCCGCAGCCGCCGCAACAAGTGGCCGCGTTGCCGCGTCCGGCACCGGTGGAGCCCGCAGTCGCCATCCCGGCGGCCGAGCCCGTGACCGCACCGGTTCCGGAACCCGCGATCAACGCACAGCCCGAGCCGGCGGTAGTCGCCAGCGCCGCAGCAACAATGTTCCGCGAGCCGGAAACCCCGCCCCTGCCCGGCTTTCCGCGCAAGGGCCGCATCACCTACCTGCTGACCATGGGACCTGACCAGACACCGGTGGGCCGCACCGTGCAGAGCTGGGAGTTCGAGGACGGCCGCTACACCGCCGGCAGCGATTCGGAAAGCACCGGCCTTGTCGAACTGTTCCGGCCGCACCGTTACCGCTACCTGAGCCAGGGTTCGATCGTCGGCGACAGGCTGCGGCCGGAGCGTTTCCTCGCCAGCATCAGGCGCGGCAGCCGCAGCGAGGAAGCGCAGGCCCTGTTCAACTGGGATGACAACATGCTGCGCCTGGGACGCCTGCCGCAGCAGGCCACGGTCACGCTGCCCGCCGGCAGCCAGGACTGGGTCAGTTTCATGTACAACCTGGCGCTGACACCGCCCGCCCCGGGCCGCATCACGCTGCCCTTCACCCGCGGCAGCCGCCTCGACACCGTCAGTTTCGACGTGCTGCCGGCGGAATCCATCGATACGCCGCTCGGACGGCTGCTCGCAGTGCCGGTGGTCCAGGTGCGCACGGCCGGGCAGGAAAGCATGGCCTTGTGGCTGGCCTCCGAATACCGCAACCTGCCGGTGCGCATCCGTTTTTTCAACCGCGAAGGCGAGCTGTCGGGCGAACAGCTGGTCAGCGAAATACAGGTCGGCAATCCATGAATCCCGCAGCCCCCGAATCCCCCTCACGCATCCCGAATGCGCTGCGCCTCGCCGATGCCGCCCATGCGCTGTCGCGTGTGCTGACCTTCACTTATCCCGCCGATGCGGTGCTGAGCCGCTATTTCCGCGAGCGCCATGTCCTCGGCCCGCAGGACCGCGCCTTCGTCGCCGAAACCGTGTTCGGCGTGCTGCGCCGGAAAATGCTGCTCGACCACATTGCGCCGCAGGCCGGTGCGCGCCAGCTGGTGCTGCTGTGGCTGACCCGCATCGGCGGTCACAGCAGCCGGGACATCGGCGCGCTGTGCTCGACGGAGGAAAAGGCCTGGCTCAACGCCACGCGCGCGCAACCCGCCGCGGAACACCCGCTGAGCGTCGAGGCCGACCTGCCGCAATGGGTCGTCGACCGGCTGCGCGCCGCGCATGATGCGGATTTCATCCGCGCGCTGGGCCGCGCGCTGCAGGAACCGGCGCCGCTGGACCTGCGCGTCAACACCCTGCGCGGCAACCGTGATGCGGTACTCGCCACCCTCAACAAAAACGGGCTTCCGGCCGCAGCCACGCCCTGGTCGCCGATCGGCATCCGCGTGCAGGGCAAACCGTCGATCAGCCGCCACCCGCTGTTTGCCAACGGCACGATCGAAGTGCAGGACGAAGGCAGCCAGTTGCTGGGTTACCTGCTGGCGCCGCGGCGCAGCGACCTCGTCGTCGATTTCTGCGCGGGGGCCGGCGGCAAGACGCTGATGCTCGGCGCGATGATGAACTCCCAGGGCCGCCTCTATGCCTTCGACGTATCGCAGAAGCGGCTCGACCGGCTCAAGCCGCGGCTGAAACGCTCCGGCCTGTCCAATGTGCATCCGCTGGTGATCGCCCACGAGAACGACACCAAGGTCAAGCGCCTTGCCGGCAAGATCGACCGCGTGCTGGTCGACGCGCCCTGCAGCGGCCTGGGCACGCTGCGCCGCAACCCCGACCTCAAGTTCCGCCAGTCGCCGGAGAGTGTTGCAGAACTGGTCGTCAAGCAGACGGCCATCCTCAAATCGGCGGCGCGCCTGGTGAAACCCGGCGGCCGGCTGGTCTACGCCACCTGCAGCCTGCTGGCGGAGGAGAACCGCGACATCGTCGCGGCATTCCTCGCCGCGCACCCGGAATTCAGGCCCCTCGATTGCGGCGAACTGCTGCGCCGGCAGGACATCCAGGTCGAGTGTGGAGAATATCTGCAGCTGTGGCCGCATTTGCACAACACCGACGGATTTTTCGCCGCCACGATGGAGCGCATCACCGGCTGAACCGCGCATCACACCGTGCTAACATGATTCGCATGGCGCCCCCGCAGCCGCGGTAAACCCTTCGAAGCGTTTTGATGTCCTCATCCTCCGAATTCCAGGCCCTGCTGCTCGACCTGTGGGCCGACCTGCAGAGTGTCAGCATCCTCTGGCAGGTCGGCACGCTTGTTGTCTGCATCGCTGCCGGCTGGCTGCTGTCCCGTTACTACGATCGCAGGCTGCTCGGCCGCGCACCGGTTGATGCCACCCAGGCACTGGGCATCGGCAGCCTGCAACGCCTGTTGTTCCCGCTGTCGGCGCTGGCACTGGTGCTGGTCGCCCGGGCCGTGCTGCGCCACTGGCAAAGCACCCACCTGCTCAACGTCGCCGCAGCCCTGCTGCTGGCGATGGCGCTGATCCGGATATCCATCTATGTCATGCGCCACACCTTCGCGCCCAGCGCCTGGCTGCGTGCGTCCGAACGCTGGATCAGCTGGGTGGCGTGGATCGGGGTTGCGGTCTACCTGACAGGGCTCTGGCCTTACGTGCGCGAAGCGCTGCTCGACATCGGATTCACCGTCGGCAAGCAGAAATTCTCGCTGCTGCTGGTGCTGCAGGGCACGCTGTCGATCGTCATCACCATTCTGGTGGCGCTGTGGCTGGGGCAGCTGATCGAATCGCGGCTGATGCGCGCCAGCAGCCTGCAGATCAACCTGCGGGTGATGTTCTCGAAACTCGCGCAGGTCCTGCTGCTGCTGGCGGCCTTCCTTATCGCGCTGCCCGCAGTCGGCATCGACCTTACGGTGCTGTCGGTCTTCGGCGGCATGCTCGGCGTCGGCATCGGCTTCGGCCTGCAGAAAATCGCCGCCAACTACGTCAGCGGCTTCATCATCCTGATGGACCGCTCGGTCAGCCTCGGCGACCTGGTCACCATCGGCGAACACACCGGCACGCTGACCCGGATGACCGCGCGTTACGTCGTGGTGCGCAGCCTCGGCGGACTCGAGGCCATCATCCCCAACGAGACCATCATCACCTCGACGGTGCTGAATCACTCCTTCTCGGACCGCAAGGTGCGCGTCGGACTGCCGATCCAGGTGGCCTATGCCACCGACCTTGATGCCGCACGGAAAATCATGGTCGACGCGGCACTCGCCCATCCGCGGGTGCTGAAGGATCCGCCGCCCGGCGCGCTGATCCTCGCCTTCGCCGACAGCGGCATCAATCTGGAGCTCGGGGTCTGGGTGGACGATCCGGACCAGGGGCTTGCCGGACTGCGCTCCGATCTCCATGACGCCATCTGGCGCGGCTTCCGCGAACAGGGCATCGAAATACCGTTCCCGCAACGCGAAATACGGGTAATCGGGGATATCAGGACCACAAGCTGAAGAAAGATATTTAAGTCCATAAAAACAGCAGCTTACAAAAATGCTTCGGGTTTATTTCAGCCTTCAGGCTAGCCCCGGGCAACGTTCTTCAGTACACTCGGTCCAACTGGTATTGATGTTGCAATAAACGCTTATAAAGCGAGGAGTTACATGATTACAGGGGTTCTGGATCTGCCGTGGTGGGGCTACGTGGTTTATGCGCTGGTGCTCACCCACATCACGATTGCCGCCGTCACGATTTACCTGCATCGCCATTCCGCTCACCGCGCACTGGACCTGCACCCGATCCCGGCGCATTTTTTCCGTTTCTGGCTGTGGCTGACCACCGGCATGCTGACCAAGCACTGGACGGCCATCCACCGCAAACACCACGCCAAGTGCGAAACCGTCGAGGATCCGCACAGCCCGCAGATCTTCGGCATCCGCAAGGTGCTGCTGGAAGGCGCCGAACTCTACCGCAAGGAAGGCCGCAACCAGGAAACGCTGGACCGGTACGGCTACGGCACACCCGATGACTGGCTCGAACGCAATCTCTACAGCCATGACCGCTGGGGCATCGGCTCGATGCTGGTTCTCAACGTCATCCTGCTCGGCCCGATCGGCCTGACGATCTGGGCGGTGCAGATGGCGTGGATCCCGTTCATGGCCGCCGGCATCATCAACGGCGTCGGCCACTACTGGGGTTATCGCAACTTCCAGCCCGAGGACGCTAGCACCAATGTCTTCCCCTGGGGCATCCTGATCGGCGGCGAGGAATTGCACAACAATCACCACGCCTACGCCACGTCGGCAAAGCTGTCGAGCCGCTGGTACGAATTCGACATCGGCTGGCTCTACATCCGCATCCTCGAGACGCTGGGCCTGGCCAAGGTCAAGAAAATCGCGCCGAAGCTGATGCTCGACAACTCGAAGACCCGCTGCGACCTCGCCACGCTGCAGGCGATCGCCACCCACCGCTACGAAGTGCTGGCGAAATACACCGCCTCGCTGCGTGCAACCTGCGCCGCCGAACTGCAGACCCTCAAGGGCCAGGCCGCCGGCGTCGACATGGGCAAGCTCAAGCGCTGGCTGCACATCGACAAGGCTGCGCTGCCTGCCGCCGAACAGGCGCAGCGTGAGGCCGTGATCCGCCACAGCAGCGTACTGGCCACCGTCTACACCATGCGCGACGACCTCTCGCAGCTGTGGCAGCGTTCAACGGCCTCGAAGGAGCAATTGGTCAAGCAACTGGAAGACTGGTGCCACCGCGCCGAAGCCAGCGGCATCGAAGCGCTGCAGCAGTTCTCCCGCCAGCTGCGCTGCTACGCATGAAGCACTGCGCCTGACGGCACAGTGCTTCAAAAAAGCCCGCCGGTTGGCGGGTTTTTTATTGCCGCCGTACAGAACTTGGGCAGGATCAACCCGGGCGGGCTTCACAAAACCATTTTGCAGCAATAAAAAACCCGCCTTCCGGCGGGTTTTCATTGCAGCCCTTGCCCTGCAAAACCCGCACGGGACGTCCAAGCTGGCTTCATAAAAAGATTTTGCAGCAATAAAAAACCCGCCTTGCGGCGGGTTTTTTATTGCTGCTTGCGCAGCGCTTACTTGATCTTGGCTTCTTTGTAAGCCACATGCTTGCGCGCGACGGGATCAAACTTCTTGATCTCCATCTTCTCGGTCATCGTGCGCTTGTTCTTGGTGGTGGTGTAGAAATGGCCGGTGCCGGCGGTCGATTCAAGCTTGATTTTCTCACGCATGGTCTTGTCCTCAGATGTTCATGCCCTGCTCGCGCAGGTCGGCGAGCACGACATCAATGCCCTTGCGGTCGATGGTGCGCAGGCCCGCGGTCGAAACCCGCAGGTTGATCCAGCGGTTCTCGCTCTCGACCCAGAACCGGCGCTTTTGCAGGTTGGGCAGGAAACGCCGCTTCGTCTTGTTGTTGGCATGGGAAACATTGTTCCCGGTCATCGGTTTCTTGCCGGTGACATCGCAGACCCGAGGCATGGTTGTGCTCCGCAAATTCAGAAAAGGGCGGATCATACACCGGAACCCCTCTCCGCCTCAACCCGCACGGCAGAACAGCGCCATTTCGGCGAAAACAAATAATTCAATAAAAACAAATACTTACAATAATCCGCGTTCGGCGAAGGAAAGTGCACCATCGCCGGCCACGACAAAATGGTCCAGTACCCGCACATCAACCAGCGCCAGGGACTGCTTCAGCGCGGCGGTCAAAGCCTCGTCGGCGCGGCTCGGTTCGGCAACGCCGGACGGGTGGTTGTGCGCCAGGATCACCGCCGCGGCATTGTGAAACAGCGCCCGTTTGACCACCTCCCGCGGATAGACGCTGGTCTGGGTCAGCGTGCCGCGAAACAGCTCCTCCGATGCCAGCACCCGGTGCTGGGCGTCGAGAAACACCACGACAAACACCTCGTGTGGCCGCGCATGCAGCGTCAGGCGCAGGTAATCACGCACCGCGCCCGGGCCGGACAGGGCCGCACCGGCATCGAGCTTCTCGCGCAGCGTGCGCCTTGCGATCTCCAGCGCCGCCTGCAACTGTGCATATTTCGCCGGACCGAGCCCGGGACTTTCGCAGAAACTTTCATTGCCCGCACCGGCCAGCGCCGACAGGGAGCCGAAACGCTGCAATTGTTCGCGCGCCACTTCGACCGCGGTTTTGCCGCGTACGCCGGTGCGCAGGAATATCGCCACCAGTTCCGCATCGGACAGGCTTTGCGGGCCCTTTGCGAGCAGTTTCTCGCGCGGACGGTCGTCCAGCGGCCAGTCGGTGATTGCCATTTGCCTGTGCTCCCGGGTGTGTTACCCCTGAACGCGCCGCCGCAGGCCCGGTTTACCCGTCTCCGAATTTGCAGTTAAACTTGCCATCCCCTCGCCGCGGAAAGCGCTACGTGACTGATATTCAAGGAAAAACCGGCCGCAAAAAAGTCCTGCTCGGGATCACCGGCGGTGTTGCCGCGTACAAGGCGGCGGAACTGGTGCGCCGGCTGGGCGACCGCGGCATCGAGGTTCACGTGGTGATGACCGAAGCCGCCTGCGGTTTCATCACGCCGGCGACACTGCAGGCGCTGTCCGGCCATCCGGTCTACACCGACATGTGGGACGGCCGCATCGCCAACGGCATGCCGCACATCGAACTGTCGCGCGACAAGGACGCAATAATCATCGCGCCGGCGACCGCCGACTTCATCGCCAAGTGCGTGCACGGACTTGCCGACGATCTGCTGTCAACGCTGTGCCTCGCCCGCGACTGCCCGCTGATCGTCGCCCCGGCGATGAACCGCCAGATGTGGGAACACCCGGCCACGCAGCGCAACGTCGCACAGCTCAGGCGCGACGGGGTCACCCTCCTCGGTCCCGACAGCGGCGACCAGGCCTGCGGCGAAACCGGCATGGGCCGCATGCTCGAGGCCGATGAGCTGGCCGAAGCGGTCAGCGCCTTCCTCGAACCGAAAATTCTGGCCGGCAAACGCCTGCTGATGACCGCAGGTCCTACCTTCGAGCCGATCGACGCGGTGCGCGGCATCACCAACCGCAGCTCCGGCAAGATGGGTTATGCGCTGGCGCGCGCGGCGATCGCCGCCGGCGCCGAAGTCACGCTGGTCTCCGGCCCGGTCAGCCTCGCCGCACCGGCCGGTGTCCGCATCGAACGCGTGCAGACTGCGGCCGAAATGTTCGAGGCGGTGAAAAAACACGCGGCGAAGGCCGACATCTTCATCGGTGTTGCCGCCGTCGCCGACTACCGCGTCAGCAAGCCGCGCCAGCACAAGATCAAGAAAACCGACGAATCCGCCTTGACGCTCAGCTTCGTGCCCAACCCGGACATCCTCGGCTGGGTCGCCTCGCGGCCGAAACCGCCGTTCTGCGTGGGTTTCGCGGCCGAAAGCCGCAACCTCGACGCCTATGCCGATGAAAAACGCCGGCGCAAGAACGTGAAGCTGATGATCGCCAACCTCGCGCAGGATGCGATCGGCGCCGATGACAACGAAGTGTCGCTGCTCGACGATGCCGGCACCCACCGCCTGCCGCGCGCGCCGAAAGACATCGTGGCGCGGCAGATCATCACGCACATTGCAGGACTCATCAGCCGCAAAACCCGCACTCCCCGGTAATGCCGCGCGGCGGGTTAACCCGCTTGCCGTTCACCGATCACCGGTCACCAGTCACCAGTCACCAGTCACCAGTCACCAGTCACCACTTACGATTCACCCGCCCCCGATGAAATCCATAGACGTCAAGATCCTCGACGCGCGCCTGCGCGACCAGTTGCCGCAGTACGCCACCCCCGGCTCCGCCGGCCTTGACCTGCGCGCCTGCCTCGAAGCGCCAATGACCCTGCAACCGGGCCAGACCGAACTGATCCCCGCCGGCATGGCCATTCACATCGCCGATCCCGGGCTTGCCGCGATCATCCTGCCGCGCTCCGGGCTCGGCCACAAACACGGCATCGTGCTCGGCAACCTGGTCGGCCTGATCGACTCGGATTACCAGGGCCAGCTCTTCGTCTCGACCTGGAACCGCGGCAACACCGCCTTCACCATCAACCCGCTGGAACGCCTGGCGCAGCTGGTGGTCGTACCCGTCGTGCAGGTCGCATTCAACATCGTCGACGACTTCGAAGCCTCGCATCGCGGCGCCGGCGGTTTCGGCAGCAGCGGCAGAACATAACGATGAGCGCGGAACGATGAATGATGAACACGAACCTGCCCGGGGTGCCTGATTGAGCTCATCACTCATCACTCATCGTTCAGCGCTGGTCCTGTTCGCCCATGGCGCCCGTGATCCCGAATGGGCCGGGCCCTTCCGCGCCATCGCCGCACGTGTCGCCGCCGACCGCAGCGACCTGTCGGTCAGACTCGCCTTCCTCGAATTCCAGGGACCGGCCCTGACCGAGGCCATCGCGGAACTCGTCGCTGCGGGCCACCGCAGCATCCACGTCGCGCCGCTGTTCATGGCCCAGGGCGGCCACCTGAAAAACGACGTGCCGAAGCTGCTCGCGGAGATCCGTGGCCGCCATCCCGGCCTTGCCATCGACCTGCTGCCCGCCATCGGCGACGTGCCGGAACTGCGCGAGGCCATCGCCGGCTGGCTGACCGGCAGCGTCCCCGGAGCACAGACATGAAACGCCTGCTCTTCATCGCCCTGTTCTGCTTCGCCGGCGCCGCCGCCGCGGCGATGCCGCAGATCGAGCTGGCCATCGGCAAACACGCACTGACCGCCGAAGTCGCCAGCAACGACCCCGACCGCATGCAGGGACTGATGCACCGGCGCATGCTGCCGGAAAACCGCGGCATGCTGTTCGTGTTCCGCGACCTCGCCTATCACGGCATGTGGATGATGAACACGTACATCCCCCTGTCGGTGGCCTTCATCGACGAATCCGGCACGATCGTCAATATCGAGGACATGCAGCCGCACACCCGCGACTCGCACACCGCAAAAAAGCCGGCGCGTTACGCGCTGGAAATGAACCTCGGCTGGTTCCGCAAGCGCGGCATCGGGCCGGGCATGAAAATCGAAGGCCTGGATAAAGCGCCGCCGCCGCGCTGAAACCTGCGCCATGAAAAAAGCCCGGGGATGCCGGGCTTTTTCATTTCGGCCGGTGCAGTTCAGCCGAAGTTTTTCTCTGCAAAATCCCAGTTGGCGAGGCTGTTGAGGAAAGTCTCGACAAACTTCGGCCGCGCATTGCGGAAATCGATGTAGTAGGCATGCTCCCAGACGTCGATCGTCAGCAGCGCCTTGTCGGCGGTGGTCAGCACGGTGCCGGCGTTCGAGGTGTTGACGATGTCGACGCTGCCATCGGCCTTTTTCACCAGCCAGGTCCAGCCGGAACCGAAGTTGCCGACCGCGCTCTTGGTGAAGGCATCCTTGAAGGCGTCGAAGCTGCCCCATTTCCTGTCGATGGCCGCAGCCAGCGCGCCCGAGGGTTTGCCGCCGCCGGCCGGCTTCATGCTGTGCCAGAAAAAGGTGTGGTTCCAGACCTGGGCCGCGTTGTTGAACACGCCGCCGGCCGATTTCCTGATGATGTCTTCAAGCGACGAGTTCTCGAACTCGCCGCCCTTGATCAGGCCGTTGAGGTTGGTGACATAGGCCTGGTGGTGCTTGCCGTAATGGAACTCGAAGGTCTCCTTCGAGATATGCGGCGCCAGCGCGTCCATTGCGTAGGGGAGTTTCGGCAATTCGTGTTGCATCGTTCTTCCTTTGCTGGTGGCGGGAAAAAATGGCGATGATACGGGAGCACGGCCTTCCGGCCAACCCGCGGCGCCCCGAAAAACAAAACGCCCGGGTGTCCCCGGGCGTTTTGACAGCGGAAAAAGCCGGAAGTTACAGGCCGCCGTTCTGCTGCGCCACCATGCAGAACAGCATCGGGATCGACAGCATGGTATTGGCACGCGAAGTCAGCATTGCCACGCGCGCCGCCTTCGCCTTGGCGTCGGCGTCGACCTGGACGATGCCCAGCGCCTTTTTCTGGTTGGGCCAGATGATGAACCAGACGTTGAAGGCCATGATCAGCGCCAGCCACATGCCGATGCCGATGGCGACGAAACCTTCGCCGAACATCAGCGCCGAGCCGAGGTAGCGGTTCATGCTGGCCACAATCAGGCCGGTGATCACGGTGGCCAGCGCCGCCCAGCGGAACCAGAACAGCGCGGTCGGCGCGATCACCTTGCCGATGGCCGGCTTCTGCTCGTCGGGAATCTTCGGCATCGACGGGATCTGCACGAAATTGAAGTACCACAGCAGGCCGATCCACATCACGCCGGCCATCACGTGCAGCCAGCGGAACACAAAGCCCCACCAGGCGTGGTCACCGCCGCGCGCGCCCGCGCCACCGGTGACAATGATCAGCAGGACCAGGATGACGAAGCCGGCGAGGACGGTGCGGCCCAGAGACTGGAATATGGCTCCCATGCGTAAACTCCTTTCGTTCGCTATTGTTTTATCGAAATGGATGAAACGCCAAAGCAGCGTGCAGTCTAGCACGCCGGCCGGAAGCCAAACCCATGATGCGGAAAGGGAAAACGGGCCCGCCGCGGACCCGGCGGACCTGCAGGAAAACGGCAATCAGGCCGCTGCGAGACTGCCGGTCTCGACCGCGGCGATGGCCTTGGCCTGGTTGATGTCCTGCGCATAACCTGTGCCGTAGAGGCAGCAGGCGAACTGGTTGGCGATGGGCACCGGCATCGGAATGCGCCCCTCGAGCACGCCGCTGATCCAGCGCGCCGTGCCTTTCAGGTCCTGTGCCGCAGGCAGCGGATGCGCGCAGCGCGGCGTCACCTCGGCATCGAAGAGCTGGCGCGCCGCGCCGTCACGCACCAGCTCGATGCCCGGACGGCACTGCGCATCAACGACGGGATCACCGTCGCGGGTTTCGAACAGCAGCGCATTTTTTTCGACATCGCAGAGCAGCGCGCGCAGCACCGCGCGCTCCTGCGCGTGCTCCGCGGGCACCAGTTGCAGGGCGGCGCCGGCAAAGGGGTCGGCGAGCCGCGCCAGCAGGCGCGCATGGGCGCCACCGCCGAGGCGCACCCGCAGTGCCAGCAGATCGGCCAGCGCCGGCGCCAGCGCGCCGGTGGGCACGAAGGCGAGATGTCCCGCCTGCAGCTCCTGCTGCGCCTGTGCCAGGCTCGCGCAGGGCATCACGCCCATCTCGCGCAGGATGTAGGCCGCGGCGACGCCGCGTTCGCCGCTCAGCATGCCGTGCACCAGCACCGGTATGCCGAGACGCTGCAGGCTCAGCGCCAGCAGCGGCAGCAGGTTCGGCTGCTCGCGCAGGCCGCCGTAACTCGGCATCAGCACCGGCCGCCACTGCGTGTCCGGCGTTGCAATCTGGAACACCCGCGTCGACAGCGCGGCCAGCACGCCGACCAGTTCCTGCTGTGACAAGGGGCGCTGTTCAATCAGCGCCAGCAGTCCGCCCAGTTCAAGATCCGGCACGCCGCCGTCGAACACCGCCGCGAACAGGGTTTCGGCCTCGCTTTCGGACAGCGGCTGCCCCGCTGCCAGTTCATCAATCACATGCGCCCACGTCATGCTGCCTCCTCCGGCCTGAACACCGATGCTCTGTGTCCCTGCCATGAGCAACCCTCGTGCCATGTGCCGCCGCTGCGCCATGCCCCTGCGCCAGACCAGAAATGCGCCCTGCAGCGCCATCTATCGGTGCGGCTGCCCGGAGCTTCGCTTTATTTTGGTGCCGCAGCACCGGAATGCTGCAGCGCAGAATGCGCCAGACCTCAATGCGCGGTCTTGCGGGTCAGCGGCACGAAACGCACGTCGATCACGCGCCGCTGTGACACCCTGCCGCGGGCATCCTTCTCCACCAGCGTGAGGACCTGCACCCCGCCGCGTTCGCCCAGCGGAATCACCAGGCGGCCGCCGGGTTTCAATTGTTCGACCAGCGGCTGCGGCAGGTACGGCGCCGCGGCGGTCACCATGATCGCGTCGAAGGGCGCCTGTTCGGGCCAGCCGGCATAACCGTCACCAATGCGCGGATGCACATTCCAGTACCCCGCGGCCAGCAGCGCCCGCGCCGCCGTGCGGCCCAGCGGTTCGACGATTTCGATGGTGTAGACCGCGCGCACCAGTTCCGCCAGCACCGCCGCCTGGTAGCCCGAGCCGGTGCCGACTTCGAGCACCCGGTCATCCGGTTTCAGGTTGAGCAAGTCCGTCATCAGCGCAACAACGAAGGGCTGCGAAATCGTCTGCCCGTGGCTGATCGGCTGCGCATGGTTCTCGTAGGCCCGGGCCGCGTGTGCTGATGGCATGTAACGATGGCGCTCGACCTTGCGCAGCGCCGCCAGCACCCGCGCATCGAGCACCGGGCGGCCGGTGGCCTGCGCGGTATCGCGCGCCATCTGTTCGACATCGGCAATCATGCGCTCGCGCTGCGCATCCGGTTTGTCGGCGGCTTCGGCAGCCATGCCTGCTCCCGCCAGCAGGCAGGCCGCGCACAGTCTCCGCAGGAAAACCGCGGCGGACCCTGCGCGATGCCGCGCTGCCGGTGCAAAAAGAAAAAGGGGCATACCGTTTCCAGTATGCCCCTGCGGCGCCCGCTGCCGCAATGCGGCGGCGGAAGCGCGATGCCCGGCCCGAGGTTCAGCCTTTCAGGCAGCTGCTCATGAACTTCTTGCGCTCGTCGCCGGACTTGCCTTCGGCTTTCGCGTTGCAGTCCCGCATCCGGTCCTGCTGCTTTTTCTGCGCGGCGGTGGGTTCCTTGCCGGAGGAGGTTTCACCCTTCAGGCAACTGCTCATGAATTTCTTGCGCTCATCGCCGGCCTTGCCCTCGGCCTTCACGTTGCAGTCCTGCATGCGCGCCTGCTGTTTCTTCTGCGCTTCGCTGGGCTCCTTCTTCGGCTGCGCCGCTTTCTTCTCGGCGGCCGGCGCGCCTTTTTTCGCCTCCCCCTGCTGGGCATGGGCGGACGACAATGCAAACAGGGCACAAACCGCGGCTACGATCAGTTGTTTCATGTTCTCTCCTGGATAAAATATCAATAAAAACAAATGTTTATCGTATGACCCCGGCGACGGCTGCGCCACAGCGGCCCGATCTATCCAGTAACGCGTTCGCAGCGGCTAGGGATGACAGAGCCCGAATACATTGGCCAGCAATTCATAGGAGCGCAGCCGCGTGTCGTAGTCACCGGTGATGGTGATCACCATCAGCTCGTCAGCCTCAAACTGGGACTGGATTTCCAGCAGTCGCTGTTTGACGACATCGGGCGTGCCCAGCACCACGCGGCGGCGGTGGTGCGCGATGCGCTCGCGGTCAACGTCGGTATAGGGATAACGCTCGGCCTCCTCCAGCGTCGGCACCGGCGCATTGACACCGTAATCCATGTTGAGCCGCCTGAGATCCACGCTCTGCGCCAGCCGTTCCGCCTGCGCCTGCGTCTCCGCGCAGATCACGAACACGCAGACCAGCGCCTGCGGCTGCGGCTCGCGCGGCGAGGGCTGGTAACGGCGCTTGAAGTCGCGCATCACCGTGTCGCCGCCGCGCGCGCTGATGAAATGGGCGAAGGCAAAACGCAGCCCGAGCTGCGCCGCCAGCGCGCCGCTGTAATCAGAGGAACCCAGCAGCCAGATCTGCGGGCTGCCCTCGCCTGCCGGCTGCGCCTTCACCTGTGCAAAGGGATGTCCCTTGGGCAGGTCGTCGTCGAGGTAAGCCGCGAGGTACTGCACCTGCTCCGGAAAATCATCGGCGGAAGGGTAACGTCCCTGGCCCATCGCCATCGCGGTCGCCTGGTCACCGCCGGGTGCGCGGCCGATGCCGAGGTCGATGCGCCCCGGAAACAGCGCCTCGAGCATGCGGAACTGCTCGGCGATTTTCAGCGGGCTGTAGTACGGCAGCAGCACGCCGCCGGTGCCGACGCGGATGGTCGAGGTCGCCGCCGCCAGCCGCGTCACCAGGATCTCCGGGCAGGGATCGGCCAGCGCCATGATCGAGTGATGCTCCGCGCACCAGTAGCGGTAATACCCCATCTGCTCCGCCGCCTGCGCAAGGCGCAGGGTCTGCTCTATCGCCTGCTGCGGGGTATGGCCGCTGATGACGGGGGACTGGTCCAGCACGCTGAGTCTGATCGAAGCCATGAAATGCCCGGGGTCGTGTTCAAACACCGATTGTATTGCAGCAGCCGCGCCCGGAGCCCGGTAGTAGAATGCGCCACCCCTACAAAGACCCATTGGTGCCGCCTTGAACACCACGCTCCGCCGCTCCACCGCGCTTTACAGCCTGTCACCGGTGTTCTTCGGCCTCGCCATCGTGCTGCTGATGTTCAGCGGCACCATGCTCGTGCCCCTGCTGACATCCCTGTGGCTCGACGACGGCGCAATCTGGGCCTACGACCAGGCCCTGCTGATCACCTTGTCCGCCGCAGCGCTGCTGTGGATTGCCGGACGCTCCGGCCCGCATGAACTGAAAATCCGCGACGGCTATCTGCTGGTCACTTCGGCCTGGGCCCTGCTGCCGGCCTTCGCCGCCATTCCCTTCATGTTCTACCTGCCCGACCTCTCCTTCACCGACGCCTACTTCGAGGCCATGGCCGGGCTGACCACGACCGGCGCCACCGTGCTGTCCGGCCTTGACGGCATGGCACCTTCAATCCACATCTGGCGCGGCCTGCTGCAATGGCTGGGCGGCATGGGCATCATCGTGTTGTTCGTGGCAATCCTGCCGATCCTCGGCATCGGCGGCCGCCAGCTGTTCAAGGCTGAAACACCGGGGCCGATGAAGGAATCCCAGCTGACGCCGCGCATTGCCTCCACGGCCAAGCGGCTGTGGCTGCTGTATGCGGCCCTGACGCTGTGCTGCGCGCTGGCCTACCGGCTGGGCGGCATGTCCTGGCTCGATGCCGTGGTCCACAGCTTCACCACCATGAGCCTGGGCGGCTTCTCGACCCATGACGCGAGTTTCGGCCATTTCAACTCGCCGCTGCTGGAGGGGATCGCCATGCTGTTCATGCTGATCGCCGGCATGAACTTCGCGACCCACTTCCTCGCCTTGAGCCGGCGCTCGGCCAGTCCCTACCGCGCGGACTGGGAAGCCCGCTGGTTTCTCACCGCGATTCTCGGCGGCGCGCTGGTCGTGGCGGTTTTCCTGTGGTTCGGCGGCATCTATCCGGCCTTCGCCACCGCCCTGCGCCATGCCGGATTCAACGTGATATCCATAGGCACCACGACGGGATATGCCAGCACCGACTACAACCTGTGGCCGGCATTCGCCCCGGTATTGATGCTGCTGCTGTGCGCGACGGCCTCCAGCGCCGGCTCCACCGGCGGCGGCATCAAGATGGTGCGCACGCTGCTGCTGATCATGCAGAGCTGGCGCGAACTCGCGCGCATGCTGCATCCCAATGCCGTGATCCCGATACGCCTCGGCGGACAGGTCATTCCGAACAAGGTGGTGTTTTCGGTGTTGGCCTTCATGTCGCTGTACGGCGCGAGCATCATCGTGATGACCATGATGCTGCTCTTCACCGGGCTCGACTTCATATCGGCGTTCTCGGCGGTGATTGCCTGCATCACCAGCACCGGCCCCGGATTGAACCAGGTCGGGCCGGCAACCACCTACGAATCGCTGTCCGACCTCCAGATCTGGATATTGTCGCTGGCGATGCTGCTCGGCCGGCTGGAAATCTTCACCGTCATGGTGATCTTCACGCCGGCCTTCTGGCGCAAATAAGCGCCGCGCCGGCTCAGCGCGCCAGCGCGGCCGGCCCGCGCACCGCCGGATTCGCGGCGGCAGCCTCGCCGAACAGGCGGATGTCCGCGCCGCCCGGTTCCTGGAAGATGCGCAGCCCGAACTCCGGCACGATCGCCAGCAGGTGGTCGAAGATGTCCGACTGGATCGCCTCGTACTCGCCCCAGGCCGTGGTGTTGGTGAAGCAGTAGATCTCCAGCGGCAGGCCGGTGGGGCCGGGGCTCCGCTGGCGCACCATCAGCGTCATCTCCTGGTGGATGCCGGGATGGCTGCGCAGGTAACGCTCGACATAGGCGCGGAAGGTGCCGATGTTGGTCAGCCGCCGCGCGTTGACCGGATCGCGCCCTTGCGCCTCCAGCTTCGCGTTCCACTCGCCGATTTCACGCTCCTTTTCCCCGAGGTACTCGCGCAGCAGCGCGAAACGGTGCAGCCGCTCGCGCTCCGCGGCGCCGAAAAAACGCACACTGTTCTGGTCGATCAGCAGCGAGCGCTGGATGCGGCGGCCGCCGGATTCGCTCATGCCGCGCCAGTTCTTGAAGGATTCCGTGATCAGGCGTTTGGTCGGGATCGTGGTGATGGTCTTGTCCCAGTTCTGCACCTTCACCGTGTGCAGCGCGATGTCGATCACGTCGCCGTCGGCATTCAACTGCGGCATCTCGATCCAGTCGCCGACACGCACCATGTCGTTCGACGAAATCTGCACGCTGGCCACCAGCGACAGCAGTGTGTCCTGGAACACCAGCATCAGCACTGCGGCCATCGCGCCGAGGCCGGAGAGCAGGATCAGCGGCGAACGGTCGATCAGCGTCGCGATCATCAGGATCGCGGCGACCGCGAATATCACGATCTTCACCACCTGCAGGTAACCCTTGATCGGTTTGCTGGCCGCATCCGGGCGGCGCTGGTACAAGGCATTCGCCAGGTCCAGCGCGGCACCGACGGCGAGGGCCAGCGTCAGCACCACGAAGGCGCCGCAGACGTTCTGCACCACGGTCACCAGCGCAGCCGGAAGATCGGGCACCGCGGCAACCCCCGCGTACAGCACCACCGCCGGCACCACATTGGCCAGGCGGCGGATCACGCCGTGCTGCGACAGGTCCGTGTGGCGGCCGACCGGCGTCGCGCGCAACAGCCGGTAAGCGCCGCGGACGAGAATGCGCTTGGTGATCCAGTTCGACAGCCAGGCCGCCGTCAGCAGCAGCAACAGCGTCACCAGCGTGTAGGCCCAGGGATAGGCGTTCAGCATCGCGGAAAGTTGTTCGAAACCGTTGATCACGGTCTGTTCTCCTCTTGATGGGTGGCACAGCCCGTCGTGCGGACTGATGACAAAAAACATGACAAACAAAAACAGGCGCAAACATGCGCCGGCGCGGGGAGCGCCTTTGTATAGGGACAAACAAACACCGCGGGAGGTTCCCGCGGATTTTCAGCGCATGGAGCGGGGAATTATTTTTCCGAGCCGCGGATGAAGGCGTTCAGCACGCCGCACCAGCCCAGCGCGAGATTCCTGCGGTTGTAGCCGCCGCCGCCGAAACCCATGATGCGGCCGCCGCAGAGCTCGTTCGCCAGCACGCACAGGCGCTGCGCGGCATGGGCATGCGCCTGCGGCGTGTACTGCAGATGCGCCAGCGGATCGCCGGCGATGCTGTCGGCGCCGGCCTGCAGCAGGATGAATTCCGGCTTGTGCGCGCGCAGGTGTTCCTCGACACGCTCCCAGGCCTTCATGAACTGCGCGTCGGTCGATCCCGGCTGCATCGGAATATTCAGCTTCAGCCCCGCACCCGCGCCCTTGCCGCGCTCGGTCTCCGCGCCGGTGCCCGGATACAGAAAACGCCCGTCCTCGTGGATGTCGGCGTAGATGAAGTCGGGATCGGACTCGTACGGGTAATACAGCCCGTCGCCGTGGTGCACATCGAT
>JALHND010000026.1 GCA_022843705.1 Burkholderiales bacterium | reverse complement strand
TTCATGCTGGCGGAATCGCGGAAACTGGTGTTCGACCACCTGTCGCAGCCCTGAGCGCCGCGTCCGGGGGAAGGCTGGAACCGGCTGCGCCCAACGTCGTAAAATAAGCGCCCCGACCGTGACAGAACCCGGCGGCGCGCAGGCGCCGCTTTTTTATTTGCAATTTGTTATTTGAGGACTCCGCAATGCGACTCGCCACCTACACCCTGCCTTCCGACCCGGACACCGTGCGCATCGGCGCCCAGCTCGGTGACAAGATACTCGACCTCGTCGCCGGCGAACGCGCCCTGGGCGACGGCAAACAGCTGATCCCCGCCTCGATGAAAGGCCTGCTCGCGCTGGGTGAACCCGGGATGGCCCGTGCCCGTGCAGTGCTTGAACACGCCCGCGGCAACGCCGGCAGGCTGGACGGCAAGACGCTGACCCCTGAAACGGGCGTGCGATTCCTGCCGCCGGTCCCCGACGCCGACAAGTTCCTCTGCGTGGGCAAGAACTACCGCACCCACCTCGAGGAACTGCGCAAGAACGACCTGATCAAGGAAATGCCGGGCGAACCCACCGGCTTCATCAAGCTGAATTCCTGCCTGACCGGCCACGGTGCGGACGTGCCGCGGCGCGAAACGGTGAACCGCCTCGACTACGAACCGGAAATGGTGTTCGTGCTGGGCAAGGCCGCGCGCCACGCCAAACGGGAAGACGCGGCGAGTTACATCGCCGGCATCACGATACTCAACGACCTGACCTGCCGCGACACGCAAAAGGCCGAGGTCGCCTCCGGATCGCGCTTCTGGACATCCAAGAACTCGCCGTCCTTCGGACCTCTGGGCCCCTACATCATCACCATGGACGAAGTGCCCGATCCGTACAACATCTGGGTCACCTGCAGCGTCAACGGCGTGCAGCGCATGCGCGTGAACACCAGCGACCAGATCTGGAAACTGCCGGACATCATCCCGCATTT
This sequence comes from Burkholderiales bacterium, assembly GCA_022843705.1. Lineage (GTDB taxonomy): Bacteria > Pseudomonadota > Gammaproteobacteria > Burkholderiales > SG8-41. The sequence continues at coordinate 26,667 of JALHND010000026.1, read as the reverse complement.
CTCGCGGCTGCTCGACCTGCAGCCGGGCGACATGTTCGCCACCGGCGCGCCGGGCGGAGTCGCGGTGGGCAAGGCCGATGCCGAATCCCTGTACCTGAAACCGGGCGACGTGGTGGAATGCGCCTTCGAGCAGCCGGCGATGGTGCTGCGCAACCGGATTGTCAATCCGTAAGTACCGGCACACACCATGAAAAAGCGGCCTGCGGGCCGCTTTTTTTCGGACCCGCCCCAAGTCACACGCCCTGGCGCACATTGATGTGCGACAGCTGCACCTTCTCGATCGCCTCCAGTTTCTGCAGGCGTTTGTCGATCTGCTCCAGCGCCACCGTCGCCTGTTTCAGTTGCTGCACGCCGTTGAGCAGCATCACGCCCCAGTCCATTTTCGCCAGCTGCAGGCGGGTGGCCTCGACTTCACGGCGCATCGCCCGCAGCTGCAGGACCATGACCAGCATCAGCACCGTCGCGGCAAACAGCAGCACCGCGGCAACCGCGACGAGTATTCCGACCGACATGCCTGCCATGATGACCTCCCGTTTTCCGCGCCGCGCTGCCGCGCAACGCCGTTAAAGCCGGCAAACCGCCGGCCGCCCTTCAGTTCGCCGCCAGCACCTTCAGCCCCGCATCGTCCGGCCTCTCCTTCGCGAGGGCCTGCCAGTAGCGGCGCGCATCGTCGCGCAGCTCCATCTGCGCCAGCCAGGCGGCATAGGCCACCCGGTCGGACACCGGGGCATCCGCCGCAGGGCGCAGCGCGGTCGCCCGTTCGCGCAGCTCCGCCGGCGCCACGCTGAAATCGCCGGCGCTGACATAACGCCGGCCGTCGGCGGCGCGGGCCGAGACCTCCCAGGTATAACCGGCTCCGGCCTGCAACCGCATCGCGGCCGGCAATTTCAGCACAGTCCCGGCCACCTCGGTTTCGTAGAGGGATTTACCGGTTTCATCAGTCAGTTCAAAACGGTAGGTCTTGCCGCTCTCGCTGTCCTGCCAGCGGAACTCCGGAGACGTTTCCAGCGTGCGTGTCCCCGACAGGCTCAGCAGGCGGATGCGTGCGGTGCTGCGCGCGCTGCGCATCACGTAGGCCGCCTGTGTCGCCGCCGCCGGCCTGATGCGGATGCCGGCGTCCCTGCCGATGGCGCTGCTCCGCTTCTGCGGTGCCGCGCCCGACAGCGCCGCCGGTGCATCGGGACGGAAGTGGATCAGCGCCGGGCCATTCAGCACGAACTCGTCGCCGCTGCGGGTGTACAGCGCCACCATCCGCGCCCCCGCCTCAAGCTGCACGCGGGCATTCGCTTCGATCTCCGCGAGTATCGCCAGTGGTCCCGATTTGCCCCCGGCCTGCACGGAGGCCTTGCCGGTGAGGTCGGTCACTATGGCTGCCGCGCTGGCGGCCAGGGGCAGCAACAGCACCGCAAAAAGCAGAGCCCGTTGCGAAAATTTTATGTAAATATTTGTTTTTATTGATATTTTTAACATATCTTCCCCTTTACCCATGCAAACTCCACGAGGCAAACACTACCTCTTTCCACCGTGTTGCGCACCTTGCCGTTCAGATGCGCGCATGCGCGGCAAGATCCAGGTAACGCCGGTCGGCCTGTTTGACGCGGCCGACCATCACCCGCATGAACGCCCGCGCAAAGGCCGCCTGCAATCCGGCACTCGCCTGGCGCAGCGCCGCGGCATCGATTTCGAGCAGCACGGTGCCGGCAACCGCCTTCACCGTCGCCGTGCGCGCGTGCACGCCTTCGTCGAGAAAGGCGATCTCGCCGAAACATTCCCCGGTGCGCAAACGGTTCAGCTCGACACCGCCGCGCAGCACCGCGACCTCGCCGCTGGTGATGACGTGGATGTTGTGCCCCGCGGAACCCTCGACAAAAACATCCTCGCCGCCCGCCCGGTACAGCCAGGTGCTGATGTGCACGGTTTCCCACACCTGCTCGTCGGCAAATGCCGCAAAAAACGCGAGCTCGCGCAGCACCTTGAAGCGCGCGCTGTCGAACTGCATCTCCCGCGGCAGCGAGGGCTCGGGCTGGGACAGTGCCAGCGCCTCCGCAAAATCACGCCACGCCGGGTAACGCACTTCAATGTCCTTGTGCATCGCGCGATGCACGGCGAAGCGAAGATCCGGCGGAATGTCCCGGCGGCGCCGTTCAAGCGGAATGAAGTCGCCATAAAGCTTCTGGTAAATCAGGCTCTCGTGTGATCCGGCCTCGAAAGGCAGGGTGCCGGTCAGCAACTGGTAGGCCATGACCCCGACCGCGTAGATGTCGGATTGCAGTGTCGGCGCGCGGCGCTTGAAATGTTCCGGCGGCATGAAAGGCAGGGTGCCGACATCGAACACCTGGGTTTCATCGGCCTCGGTGAAATAGGCAGTGCCGAAATCAGTGACCTTCACCGTGCCGTCCGCGGACATCATCACGTTGGCCGGCTTGATGTCCCGGTGCAGCAAACCCTGGCGGTTGGCATAGTCGAGTGCGCTGCAGACCTTGTAGACGATCTCGATGACGGACTGTACGGGCAGCAGCCTGTCTCGGGCCACGTGATGGCGCAATGTCACGCCGTCGACATACTCCATCACCAGGTAACCGAACTCCCCCGCCACGCCGGCCTCGTGGATTGCGACGATGTGCGGATGGTGCAGCCTGCCGGCAAGCCGGGTCTCGTTCAGCCACATCCGGCGCAGGCGCTGGCCGTCATCCGCGTCCTCCATCGCGCGCAGCCGGGCCAGCTTTACCGCGACGTCGCGCTGGTGGAAACTGTCCCGCGCGAGATGCACCTCGCCCATGCCCCCGCGTCCCAGTTCGCGGCGAAATTCGAAGCGGCCGCTGAACTGCGCCTCAAACCCGGTCGAAACCATGGGCTTCCACGGGGCTGTGCCCCTTGATCGACACCGGCCCCAGGGGAACAAGCGGGCTGCGGTCATCAAGCAGGGCCGCCACCTCGGCGGAGCACACCAGCCGGTAACCCGCCTCCTTGGTTGCGCCCTCGAGCCTCGACGCCACGTTGGTGACATCGCCGATCGCAGTGTAGTCGTGCCGCGTCGATGAACCGACATGGCCGACCACCGCATGGCCGGCATGCAGCCCGACGCCGATATCCAGCGGCTGCGCCCCGGCAACAGCCTCCGCGTTGAATTGCGCAACCCGGTCGAGCATGTCGCGGCCGGCGGCAAACGCGGCAGCGCAGGGATTTTCCAGCGCGTTCGGCGCCCCGAAAACCGCCATGATGCCGTCACCCATGAAACTGGTGACCGTGCCGCCGCGGTCATGGATCAGTCCGACCATTGCCTCGAAATAGCGGTTGAGGAAACCGACAATCTCCTCCGGCGACATGCCTTCGCTGCGCGTGGTATAGCCACGAATGTCTGAGAACAGCACGCAGACAAACCTGCGTTCGCCGCCAAGTTCGGCACGCAACCGGCCATCGATGATCTGCTGCATCACACCAGGGCTGACGTACCCGGAAAATACGCCGCGCAGGCGGCGGCGCTCGCGCAGCTTCAGCGCCGCCTCAAGGCCGGCGCGTCCGCCAAGCGCGAGCAGGCCGGCCGACATGGGGGCAAGCACCGGCAGATGGATGCCCTGCAGCAGCAACAGGGTCGACAGCAGCAGCAGGCCGGCAACCAGCGTTCCGCCGGCGGCCGCGGGGGCAAGCACCCCTGAACCCAGAAACCACAGCAAGGCTGCAGCGGCCGACATCACCGTCACCACGGCAACCGGCACCTGCCGGATCAGGCCGCCATCATTGAGCAGGCTGCGCAGGACCTGCGCATGCAGCAGCACGCCGGGAACGCCGGTGCCGGCCTCCTCCCAGGAGGCAAGCTGCACCGGCAGGCGCTGCCGGTCCTCGTAGGGCAGCACCACGCCGAGCAGTACCGGCCGGCCGCGGAAGGCGCGCTCGAGCGCCGCCTGGTCACCGGCATCCGCCCAGGCCAGCACCTGCTGCAGCGGTACATAGTCAAAAACCCTGCCGCGGCCATAGTCGATCAGCCCGCTGCCCGGCTCCGCGCCGAGCCGGCGCGCCAGCTGTCCAGCCAGCGTCGCCACCGGCTCGCCGCCCGTTCCCAGGCGTTCATCGAAACGCCGCACCACGCCATCACTGTCGGTGGCGAGCAGCGCGTAACCGGCGGCACCATCGCCGGCCGCGGCCAGGAAGGGGCGATGTATGGCGCGTGGCGTACCCGTGGGATCCACGGTCTGCGCCAGCACCACCGGGTAGGCCCGGCGCGCCTCCAGCAGGCCACGCAGGAGAATGCCGTCATGGCCCGCCACCACCGCGTCGTAACTGCGCTCCGGCAGCACAATGTCGAGCCCGACGGCTGCCGGCCGCGCCGCAACCAGGGCGGTCAGGAACCGGGCGAGATGGGGATGCCACAGCGCCATCGGCTCCGGCAATGCGCGTACCGTATCCTCGTCGATGCCGACGACGGCCACATCGACAGTCACCGGGCGCGGTTGCCAGTCGCGCAAGACACTGAATTGCAGATCGAGCAGCCTGAGATCGAAGCTGTCCGTGCCGCGCATGGCGCCGAGCAGCACCGCAAAGGACAGGAGCAGCAAAAAAAAGACGCGGCGCATGCGCGCGTCAGGCCCGTTGCTCAAACGCGACCATCTCGTTGCGCGTTGCGCGCATGATTTTCCCGGAAACGTGGCGAACCAGCCATTCGAAGGCGATCGGGAGTCGGACCTCACCCGGCGCATACCAGGTCTTCCAGTCCCAGTTGAGGCTGAAATTACCGGCCCCCTCAACCGTGCCCGACTGCCAGCCCTTTGCCTCGACGCGGAACGCATTGAAGGTCCCGGCGGGCACCGTGATGCGCTCGCGATCGACAATCCGCAAGTCAAGATCGACCGTGCTGTCCCCGCCCTTGCGCGGAATTACCCGGAAGCGGGTGCTCCAGCGCCGGCCGACGGCAAATTCCGAGGGGCAAGTCTGGTTCGGCGACCAGATCGCGCCACCCGGCAGCCGCAGCAGATTGCCCAGCAGGTCCGTGACCAGCACTCCCTTGTTGAAGATGACCTCGTTGTCCGTGATGGCGGTGATCCGGCGTGTGCCTGACTCGATCTCGAGCCGGGTCAGCAAGTCGATCTGGCGGTACTGATAGAAATCGCCCACCTTCCAGCCGATATCCGCCGCAGCGGCGCCTTTCGCATAGGGATTGCCCGGCGCGGACAGAATCTCGATTTTCTTCTCGCCCAGCCTCGCCAGCGCGCGATCAAGCTGCAACTGCGCGAGTTCGTTGAACCGTCCGCCCGGGTAGCGGCGAAGGTAATCCTCAAAAGGCTCGGGCACCGTGGAGGCCTTGATCTTCTCCCACAGGGCAAGCTCCGCCCTGAACTCCCGCTCAATCTCCTCTTCGGCGCGCTTGCGCAGCTCGCGTGGCGGCACGAACCAGAAATCGTTCTCGAGGGAAGTGCTCTCCCAGGGAATCTGCTGGCCATTGGAGCGCCGCCTCACGCCGAGCCGCACGCGCTTGAAGACATCCTCCACCTTGGCTTCAGGCACGCGGATTTCGCGCAACAGGTGTTCGGTGTACAGGCCGTGCCTGCCGCCATCGCCATCGATCGCCGTGTTGCCGGGCGCGGTGGCGTAGGCCAGAAAAGTGCCCGGCGGCGCATCCATCTGCGACAGCCCCTTCTGGTCGACGCGTGCGGCCCCGCCGAGCGGATTGTCGCGGCAGGCATCAAGGATGATCATGTTCATCGGATTGCCGGCGTTGCGGATGCCGTCAATCAGCGAGTTGATGTCGAAGGCGCGCTGGCGAAGCTCACCGGCCGATTCGATCTCGGCATCCACCGGCAGCAGGTAATTGCGCCAGGCGAGCTGCATGCCGTGCCCGGCAAAATAGAACAGCCCGACGGCCCCCGACCGCCGCAGCTCCCCGATGTAGGCAGCGACGGCCTCCTGCATCGCCCCGCGCGAGAGATCGAGGCCGGTCCGCACCTCGAATCCGATGCCGCGCAAGGCCTCGGTCATTCCCTTTGCGTCGTTGACGGGATTGGCCAGGGGGGCGCGCGAATAACTGCTGTTGCCGATGACCAGTGCCTGCCGGGGAGCACGCAGCAATGCGTTGCCGTCCTGGGCGTGTGCCGGGAACCGGGACAGCAGCAGCCCGCTTCCGGCCAGCGCGGTCTTGAGCAGTCGACGGCGGTTCCAGGTCATCATGGTCGGAGGATGTGCACAACCGGCACTATAATAGCAAGATCATTCATGCACCAAGGCCAGCACAGCGGCGGAATCCCCCGGTTGTCCGGGAGCGTCGCAGGCGTCGCGATGAAACCAGCCAGACCACCCGCCATACCTGTCACGACACCGCGCAGGCGTTTCCTTCGCGGCTTGCTGCTGCTGCCGGGCATCGCGACCCTGCCGCTGGCCGGAACCGCCACCGGCCAGACTGCTGCCGCGTTCACACCGCGCATCAGCGAATGGCCGCTGCCGAAACCGATGTTCGCGCGCAGTTACGCGATCGCCCCGGATGGCCGCCTCTACATTGCGGTGCCGAACGACAACAAGGTGTTGCGCTTCGATCCTCGCAGCGCCTCTTTCCGCGAGTGGGAACTGCTGCCGGGACATCATCCGAACAGCATCATTGTGGATCGTCATGGCACGGTATGGACGACAGGTTTCGGCAACGACACCATCGGCCGGCTGAGAACCCGCGGCAGCATGATCGCCGAATTCCACGTGCCTTCCCGCGGCAGCGGACCGCATACGCTGGCGCTCAGCGAGGATGGGACGACGCTGTGGTTCTCGATGCAGACCGGCGACCGGATCGGCAGCATGGACATAGCGACCGGGCGTATCGCCGAATACCCGACCTCCGGGCGGCCCAGCGGCATCACCATCGACCATCAGGGCCGTGTCTGGTGGTGTCGCGCCAGTGATGACCGGCTTGGTCACCTGGAACCCGGAAGCGGCAACATCGGGGAACTGGAGCTCGGCAGCGGATCAAGGCCGCGGCGCATCGCAACCGCCCCCGATGGCATGCTGTGGGTAACCCTTTACGGCAGGGGCCACCTGGTCAAGGTGGATCCGGTGTCGATGAAAATCGTGAAGACCTATACCCTGCCCGGCGGCAATGCGGGGGCTTATGCCGTGGCGGTGGACGCCGCCGGCATCGTCTGGGCCAGTGAAATCAGGCGCGACACCATAGTGCGCCTTGATCCATCCACCGAAGTGATGCAGACCATCCGACTGCCCACCGGCAACGCCGGCATCCGCAAGCTGACGCCGGATGGCGCCGGCCGGCTGTGGTACACAGGCTCCCACAACGGCAGGCTGGGTTTCGTCGAAGCGGAGTGACGGTTCAGGCCGCGTGCGAACACCCGCTCGTCCTGATACGTTTCCGGATCACCGTCCATGCGCAGTGCCATTGCTGCACTGCGGCGCGCTGCGGCATCACAGCGCACACGCACCCGCATTTCATCTGGTGAGTCGTGATTGCACCGCCGAGCCTAACTGACTACCATTGCGGCTGCTGCGGGCCTTCGAAGTTTCCAATAACGGATTCCGCCCGCAAGCACCATCGCCGTTCTGCCATTCCACAAGAGGAAAGTATTGCATGCGTACCTACAAGATCCTGATCCTCGGCGCTTCCTATGGTTCATTGCTGGCCACCAAGCTGCTGCTCGCCGGACATACCGTCAAGATGATCTGCCTGCCGGCCGAAGCCGAACTGTTCAACGCGGAAGGCGCCATCGTACGCATGCCGGTCAAGGGGCGCGAAGGCCTGGTTGAAATCAGCTCGCGCAAACTGCCGGGAAAACTGTCGGCCGGCGGCCCGGAATCCGCAGACCCCGCCGATTACGACCTGATCGTGCTGGCCATGCAGGAGCCGCAGTACCGTTCCGCCGGTGTCCGCGAACTGCTGGACCGCGTGGCCAAGTCGCGCGTGCCCTGCATGTCAATCATGAACATGCCGCCGCTGCCCTACCTCAAGCGGATCCCCGGCCTCGATGCCGGCGCCTGCCGCGACTGTTACACCGAAGCCTCGGTCTGGGACAGCTTTGACCCGAAGACCCTGACGCTGTGCAGCCCCGATCCCCAGGCCTTCCGCCCCCCCGAGGAAAAGGTCAACGTGCTCCAGGTGCGTCTGCCGACCAACTTCAAGTCCGCGCGTTTTGACTCCGACGCGCATACCGCGATCCTGCGCCAGCTTGAAGCCGACATCGAAGCCGTGCGTTTCGATGCCGGGGACGGCACAAAAATCGAACTGCCGGTGAAACTCAAGGTGCACGACTCGGTCTTCGTGCCGCTGGCCAAATGGGCGATGCTGATCGCCGGCAACTACCGCTGCGTGCAGAAGGACGCAATGCGGCCGATCAAGGATGCCGTGCACTCCGACATCGCCGCCTCGCGCGCCGTCTACGAGTGGGTGGTCCGGCTGTGCGTGTCCCTCGGCGCCAGCGAAAAGGACATGGTGCCCTTCGAGAAATACGCCAATGCCGCGCTGTCGCTGGGCAGTCCGTCATCCGCAGCACGGGCGCTGGCCGCAGGCGCGCCCAACATCGAACGTGTCGACCGCCTGGTAAAAACCATCGCCGCGCAGAAGGGCATGCAGCTGGACGTCGTTGACGAGACCGTCGCCCTGGTCGACGGCTGGCTGCAGAAAAACCGCAAAAAGGCCTGACGGCCCGCAGCAGTCATCAAAAAAGCCGCCCGCGGGCGGCTTTTTTGATGCAGTCACGGATTTCAGCTGTTGACCAGGAACCACACCGCTGCCGCGCAGACGGCGAGCAGCACCGCGGCAAGGCCAAGGCTGCGAACCCGCGCATGCGCCGGCGCGACGCCTGGCTGCAGCAGCTTGCGGCCGGTGAACATCGGCTTGACCAGGTTCTCCGACTTCCAGAACAGGTAGTAGAGCACGGCGGCAACATGCACGCCGGCAAGGACAAGCAGCAGGTTGAAGTTGTACTTGTGGATGGTGGTCAGCCAGTCACTGAGGTCCTTGCTGACGTGTTTGTAGAGCGGCCCCTCGTAGAGGATGTCGTCGTTGGCAAACATCCCCGTTCCCGCCTGGACCAGCACGCAGAGCAGGATCAGCACGACACTGATGCCGCCCAGCGGGTTGTGCCCGGCAAACTTCGCCGCGGTGCGCGAAGGCAGGGTGCGCAGGTAGGCGATGACGGCCGAAGGCCCGTAGAGGAAATCGCCGAAACGCGCATGGGTGCTGCCGACGAAGCCCCAGAGTATCCGGAACAGGATCAGCGTCAGCACGGCGTAGCCTGAATAGAAATGCCAGTCCATCCAGTCCATTTCGGCCGACAGCCATGAAAACCCGAGCAGCAGCAGCAATGTCCAGTGGAACACCCTGACCGCGACATCCCACACCAGCACCGGCTGCCTGCCGCCCTCCCCCTGCATCTGCGCCATCGCGTTTCTCCTCAAACGGTAACCGTGTGCGTGACCAGCGCCCGGCCGTCCCAATGATGCAGCTGGTACGCCGGAGCCTCCTGCAAATCGGCCTCGAAGCGCCCCGGACCCAGCCGGAGTTTCGCCTGGAACGCGGTGCTCGGACAGACCGACAGCAGCGCGCCCTGCCACACCCCCTGCACCCCGCGGTGCACGTGGCCGCAGAGCACCGCCTTCACCTGGCGATGGCGCGCAACGATCGCACCCAGCCGCTCTGCGCACTCCGGCGCCACGGCGATGCGGTCCATCCGCGAAAAACCGGTCGCCGCCGGGGGATGATGCATGAATATCAGCGCCGGCATGGCCGGTTGCTCAGCCAGAACCCCGTCGAGCCACTGCAGCTGGGCCTCGTCGAGGTCGCCGCCGTCCCGTCCTTCGATCACGCTGTCCAGCGCAATCACCCGCAGGCCGCGCAGGTCGCGATGGTAATGCATGCGACCACTGCTGCCGAGATAATCGTGACCGGCAAAAGCCTGCCGCAGCGGTGCACGACGGTCGTGGTTGCCGGGCATCAGGCACAGCGGCACTCCGGCCGCGGCCAGCAGTCCGTGCAGCCGGGCATATTCTTCCGGCAACCCGAGATCCGCCAGGTCGCCGCTCGCCACCAGCAGGTCGGGCGGCCTGTCGAGCCCGCGCAGATGGCGGATGCAGCGCTCCAGCCCGCCGACGGTATCGATGCCGAAATCGTTGCGCGCCCCGGCCGTGACATGCAGATCGGAAAACTGCGCGATCACCACCGGCATGCCGGGGGCCGCGGCAGTGCTCACAGAACCACCATGTCTTTCAGCGTCACGTAATCGACCTTGCCGGAGCCGAGCAGCGGCAGGTTGTCGACCTTCACCACCCGCCGCGCCACCGCCAGTTCCTGGGCATTGATCTGCCGCGCCGCCTGCTGCAGTGCGATGCGGTCGAGCGCGGGATCGGTGGTCAGCAGCACCGTGCTCTCACCGGAGCGCGTCATCTCGACGACCGCGGCGTGTTTGAACCCCGGGGATGCGTGGTAGGCGATCATTTCGACGCGCTCCAGCGACACCATCTCGCCGGCAATCTTGGCGAAACGCTTGACACGGCCAAGCACGGTGACAAAACCGTCGGCATCGACACTGACCACGTCGCCGGTGTTGTACCAGCCCTCGCCGACCTCGGAGCGCGGCGGCTGCAGCACGCCCGGCTGTTCGTGGAAAAAATACCCCTGCATCAGGTTGGGCCCGCGGACATGGACCACGCCGCCGTGCCCGATGCCCGGAACCGGCACCACCCGGTGTTCGATGCCGGGCAGGAAACGGCCCACGGTCCCCGCGCGATAGGTCAGTGGCGCGTTGAAAGCCATCGCCGGGCCGCACTCGGTGGCGCCATAACCCTCGTGCACGCGCAGGCCGAACTTCGAGAACCACAGCTGCGCGACCTCGGGATGCAGCTTTTCGCCGCCGGAAATGACGAAACGCATGCGGTAGAAATCATAGGGGTGGGCCTGGCGCGCGTAATTGCCGAGGAAGGTGCTGGTGCCGAAAATGTAGGTGCAGTCACGGGTATAGGCGTACTCCGGAATCACCTTGTAATGCAGCGGATTGGTGTACAGGAACAGCCGCGTGCCGGTCAGCAGCGGCATCAGCGTGCCGACCACCAGGCCGAAGATGTGGTACATCGGCAGCGCGTTGAGATACTTGTCGTCGGGCCCGAAGTCGATCACCGCGCGCAGCTGCGCCATCGAGGCCAGCATGCCCTCCTGCGACAGCGCGACGCCCTTGGGCCGCGCCTCGGAGCCCGAAGTGAACAGCACCACCGCGGTCGCCGCGGGATCAGTCTCGGGCAGGGCACTGCGCGGGTGCAGCAACGCGCGCAGTATCCACAACTTGTCGGCAAGACCCATCGTCCCGCGCAGGTCTTCGACGTAGACAATCCTGCAGGAGGACAGCGCCTCGAGCAGGGGCTGCAGGCGCGCGACCTCGACGAAGCTGCGCGAAGTGATCACGGTCCTGATGGTCGCCGCCGCGCAGGCCCCGCGCACCGATTCGGCGCCGCTGGAATAGTTGAGCATCGCCGCCGTGCGGCCACGGGATGCCAGCCCGAAGACCAGGCACACCGTGGCGCCGATGTTGGGCATCAGCACGCCGACGCGTTCCCCCGGCTGCGTGAACTTCGCGGTGAGCCTCCCCAGCGCAAATGTTCCCTTCAGCAGGTCGGCATAGGTGGTGATCTGGCCGCGCACATCCTCGAAGATGCGGCAGCGGCGGCCATGCAGCGCGGCGGCCTCCAGCAGCGCCCGGAACAGCGAGCGCCGGGGCTCGGCCGCCGCCATGGCCCGCTGCATGATGCCCTGCAGTTCGTCGTTGATGCGCTGGCGCCGCGACCCGCCGCTGCCGGCTGCCGGCGCCGCGAAACGCGCCGCCGGCAGCAGCAGCATCGTTACCCGCGGAAAACGCCGCCGCGGCCAGCGCGGACCGGTCGCCGCCCAGCGCGTATGCAGCGTGCCCTGGATGCGCAGCGGGATGACATCGGCATCCGCGCGCAGCGCGATGACACCGGCTGCGCCATAGACTTTCATAGGACTGCCGGTGGTGGTCACCCGGTCCTGCGGGAACATCACCACCGGTTGGCCCGCCCGCACCGCCCGCACCAGGCGCTTGACCGCGGCGCCACCGGCATCCCCCGGTTCGACGCAATCAGCGAGGCGCCGCACCAGGGCGCCGATGCGGTGCCCGGCGAGCGCCCGCGGCAACACGATCAGCGGCGCGCCGGGCAGGAACAGCGCCACCAGCAGGGCATCAAGCAGGGAATCGTGGCTGGCCAGCACCAGCGGCCGGCCACGCTGCACTGCGTCGACATGGCCGCTTACGCGCACCCGGAACATGAGGCCCAGCAGCAGCTTCAGGATGGCGCGCAGCATTGGCTGTAACGGTCCGCCCGGATCGGGAATGTTGGAATCAGCGCAAGGTTTTAACGGCTCACTGCCTGCGAGTCAAACGGTTTGCCTGCCATCCGCCCCGAAATCCGCACGGCCAAAATCACCGCAGACGCGACACTTCAGGCAGCAAATGAAAGCTTTTCCACCTCCCCTCACCCCAGATTTTTATACAAGTATTTGTTTTAATTAACTTTTTTAAAATCTCCCATTTTGTTAGATTTGCCGGCTTTCGCATCCTGACCTCTAATCATCATCGCAAAAGCAGGAAAACCTTCTGTCCGATCAACACCATACAAGGGGATACATCATGGAAATGCAAGTGCCGGCAGCCGTCATCGACATCCACCACGCCGCAGTCCGCCCGGATTTCAGCCGCAACACCGAGTTCCGCTTCTCGCCACAGCTGCATGCGCATTTCGACCGCCAGACGCGTGCACTGTGGTCACGCTGGACCGCGGCACCGCGTCCCTGCTTCAATCCCGGCCTGCTCGCCGACATCCGCGCCTATTACAACTTTGTCGCGGACAGCGGCGGCACAATCGACTGCGGTGACGGCAGCGAACCGATCGAATACGTGATCCTCGCCTCGGGCATGCCCGGTGTGTTCAACCTCGGCGGCGACCTCGACCTGTTCCGTCAGAAGATCGACCGCCGCGACCGCAATGCGCTGTCCACCTACGGCCGCGCCTGCATCGATGTGCTCTACCGCAACTACGTCGGCCACGACCTGCCTGTGACCACCGTGTCACTGGTGCAGGGTGAATGTCTGGGCGGCGGCTTCGAGGCGGCACTGTCGAGCGATGTCATCGTCGCCGAAAGGGGCTCGCGCTTCGGATTCCCGGAAATCCTGTTCAACCTGTTCCCGGGCATGGGCGCCTATTCCTTCCTTGACCGCAAGGTCGGGCAGCGCACCGCGGAAACCATCATCTCTTCCGGCAAGATCTACACCGCCGAGGAAATGCGGGACCTGGGTGTCATCGACGTGGTGGCCGAGGATGGGGAGGGCGAGGCCGCGGTCAACTCGCTGATCAAGCAGCGGGCCCGTTCACGCAACGGCATGGCCGCGCTTGCCGCCGTACGCCGCCGCGTGCACCAGATCACGTTTGAGGAACTCGAGGACGTTGTCGGCGTCTGGGTCGATGCGGCGTTGCGCCTGACCACCCGCGACCTGAAATTGATGCAGCGGCTGGTATCCCGGCAAAACGGCCTGCAGGAGCCGGCGGTGGTCCACTGAAGCCCGGGAAAACACGTGAAAAAACACCGCCAGCGGGGCTCTGCTACACTGCGCAAAAGGCCATCCCGGGCCCAGGGGCAAGGCAAGACCGAGGACATGTCCGAACACGAGCACTCCTACACCATGGAGCAGACTTCGCGCCTGCTCGGCATCTCCGCGCAGAAACTCAGGCGCTGGGATGAACAGGGCATCCTCGGCGCCCTGCGCACGGAGGGGGGGCACCGCCGTTACCCCCGGGAAGTCATCGACCGCCTGGTCCAGGCGAACGGCGGCGGATTCGCGGAAAAAACCTCGCGCGAACTCGCCAGCATCAAGAAAACGCTTGCCGAAAAGCGCAGGATCATCCAGCTGCTGATCGAGAGCGAGGGCCGTTACCGTGACCTGGTCGAAACCTCGCATGACCTGATCTGGCAGACCGATGCCGAAGGCCGCTTCACCTATCTGAATGCAGCCGCCCACGAGATCTTCGGGCTCGCGCCGCAGGATCTGATCGGCCGCTGCTTTTTCAGCTTCGAGACCAATGGCGCGCATGTGCCGAACCGCCGTTTCCTGTCCACCCTGCGCCGCAACGGCGAAGTGCAGAACCACGTCACCCACCTCACAACCGCGCGCGGCGACGACCGCTGGATCGGCATCAACGCCCGGATCACCCGCGACGAGAACGGCCAGATGCTCGGTATCCGCGGCACCGCCCGCGACGTCACCGAACAGCACCTGGCAATCCGCCGCGCCGAACACGTCGCCCTCCATGACGCCCTGACCGAACTGCCCAACCGCGGCGCGCTGCAGCGCCAGGTGGAAACCGCGCTGAACACCGGGCAGTCCGGCGCCGTGGTCATGATCGACATGGATCACTTCAAGCGCATCAATGCGGTCTTCGGCCACGGTGCCGGCGACCAGCTGATGCTGGGGCTCTCCGGCGTACTGCGCAACGTCGCGCGTGACCGCAGCGGCGAGCTGTTCCGGGTCGGCGAAGACCAGTTCGTGCTGCACCTGCAGGAAGCCGGCCGGGAGGATGTGCTGTCGACCGCTGCCATCGCCCTTGATGCCGTGCAGAACTACCGTCTTGAGACCTCCCCCAACCGCGTGGTCTCCAGCATCACCGCTTCGATCGGCATCGCCCTCTACCCGCTGCACGGCAGCGAATGGAGCGCCCTGCTCGCCGCCACCGAAACCGCGATCCACCAGGCCAAGGATCAGGGCCGCAACCGGGTGGCACTGTTCAATCCCGCCTCCGACGCCCTGCGCTCGAGCCACCGCCGCACACACTGGTCACGCCTGATCACCGAGGCGCTCGACCAGGATGAACTCGCGCTCTACGTGCAGCCTGCGGTGCAGCTCAGCACAGGCGCCGAAGTGCACCACGAAATCTTCCTGCGCATCCGCGATGATCGCGGCAACTGGACCGAAGCAACGCAGTTCATGGGCACCGCGGAATCGCTGGGGTATGCCCCGGCACTCGACCAGCGCGTGGTGGCGCGGATGCTGACCCACATCCACGAGCACGACCGCAACCAGCGGCGGCGCTACTCGGTCAACCTCTCCGCGGCCTCGGTGGCCGACGCCGCCTGGGTGCGTGAACTGGCCGATATCGTGCGCACCTCGGATGTTCCCGGCGACCGCCTGGTATTTGAAGTCAGTGAAAAGGCGGCCATGGAAAACATTGACGCCACCAGCGCCTTCATCGAGCAGTTGCGGCCGCTGGGCGCGCGTTTCGCGCTGGACGATTTCGGCACCGGGTTCAGCTCCTTCTACTACCTCAAGCGCTTCGAGGTCGATTACCTCAAGATCAACGGCAGCTTCACCCAGGACCTGCGCGACAGCTCAGAAAGCCTGGTTTTCATCAAGGCTGTCAATGGCGTGGCGCGGGAACTCAGGCGTCAGGTCGTCGCCAAGGGCGTGGAAACCGCGGAAACGCTGGGCCTGCTGAAGGATGCCGGCATGCTCTACGCCCAGGGCAATTTCCTGCGCCCGGTAAGCCCGCTGGGGGCCGCGTCCGCCGCCACGCGGGTACGCGGCACACGCAGGGCCTGAACCGGCGGCACGGCCGGCGTCACCACTCCCCGCTGCGGATTTTTTCGGCCCACAGCAGGCCGGTCACGGCCTTGGCCTCGGTGATGCGCCCCTCGCGCACCCAGGCCAGCGCCTCGGCAAGAGGCACGGTCATCACCTCGAGGAATTCATCCTCGTCCAGCGCATCGCCGACATGGATCAGGCCATCGGCGAGGAACAACTCGATGCGTTCGTCGGAATAGGAAATGCAGGGGTGCAGCGTGGCCAGGTGCCGCCAGTTTGCCGCCGCGTAACCGCACTCCTCGCGCAGTTCGCGCTGCGCCGTCGCCAGCGGATCCTCGCCGGGATCGATTTTTCCGGCAGGCAGTTCGATGAAATGCCTGCCCAGCGGATAACGGAACTGCCGTTCCAGCAGGATGGTGTCCGGCTCCGGCCGCGCGATGATCATCGCCGCGCCGGGATGACGGATGTATTCCCGGGTGGCCCGGGCTCCGTTGGGCAGCAGCACGGCATCACGGCGCACATGCAGCAGCACGCCATCGAACACCGGTTCGGAATCAAGGGCGGTTTCGCTGAAATCCCTCCGCCCTTCCCCCTTCTCCGCCACCGGCAGCCCCTTCAGCTCACAGGCCCGGCTTGCGCCAGAGATAACGGTAGACGTAGCCGGGATAGGCAAACACCAGGAACAGGCAGACGGTCACTGCATAGAACTCCCAGCGCTGGGGGTGCACCTGCCCGGCCCGGCTTTCCATCAGCCAGGCTGCGGTGCCGGCGACGAAATAGAGCAGCACCAGTTCCAGCAGGCGCCAGCCGAAGGATTTGCCGTCCTTCGGCGCCGCGCCGACAAAAAATATGCGCTCGGTCAGGAACGGCAGGTTGGCGAACACCAGGGCCAGCAGCAGCAGCGCCGCAGTACTCCAGTCCATGGCCGTCGGCTAGATCGAAGCGCGGACGGCTTCGATGCACAGCACCATCAGCGGCTGCGGTGCGATGCCGAGCACGATCACCGCAAGCCCGTTCACCGACAGCAGCGCGCGCACGTCGCCGCCGGCCCGGACCGGGGCGGTATCGCGGGGCTCATCGAAGTACATCAGCTTGACGATGCGCAGGTAATAGAAGGCACCGATCAGCGAGAACACCACCGCGATGACCGCCACCCACCAGAAACCGATCTGGACCACCGCCTGCAGCACCGACAGCTTGGCGTAGAAACCGACGGTTGGCGGGATCCCGGCCATCGAGAACATCAGCAGCAGCATCAGGAAGGCGTACCAGGGGCTGCGCTGGTTGAGGCCCCGGTAATCGTCGAGATCCTCGGCCTCGAAGCCGCCGCGGGTCAGCAGCAGGATCACGCCGAAGCTGCCCAGCGTCATCAGCACATAAACCACCACGTAGAACATGCCGGCACCGTAACCGTCGATGGTGCCGGAGAGCACGCCCAGCAGCAGGAAACCCATGTGCGAAATCGTCGAATACGCCAGCATGCGCTTCAGATTGGTCTGCATGATCGCGGTCAGGTTGCCGATCGCCAGCGACAGCACCGCCATGATCAGCAGCATCTGCTGCCATTCGTCGACCAGCGCCTCCGCGCCCAGTGCCTGCGCCAGCAGCCGCATGACGATCGCGAAGGCGGCAAACTTCGGCGCCGAGCCGATGAACAGGGTGACCGCGGTGGGTGCGCCCTGGTAGACATCCGGCACCCACATGTGGAAAGGCACGGCGCCGAGCTTGAAACCGAGGCCGGCGACGATGAACACCAGCGCGAACACCAGCACCGCCTGCGCGCGAACGCCATCCGCGGACAGCTGCGCGAGCTGGGTGATTTCCAGCGTGCCGGTGGCGCCGTAGAGCATCGACATGCCGTAGAGCAGCATGCCGGAGGCCAGCGCGCCGAGAA
Source organism: Burkholderiales bacterium (assembly GCA_022843705.1). Taxonomy (GTDB): domain Bacteria; phylum Pseudomonadota; class Gammaproteobacteria; order Burkholderiales; family SG8-41. The sequence continues at coordinate 9,213 of JALHND010000026.1, read as the reverse complement.
TGAAATATTTCATCGCCGCCTCGGTCGCCTGCACCGAGTCGCGCTGCAGCGCCACCATCGCGTAGAGCGACAGCGACAGCAGTTCAAGGCCGAGGTAAAGCGTCAGCAGGTGGTTGGCCGAGATCATCACCATCATGCCCAGCGTCGCGAACAGCGCCAGCGCGAAAAACTCGCCGCGGAACATCCCGCGCGCGACCGTGTAGGCGCGGGCGTAGACCAGGATGGTGATCACCGCAACGCAGGTCAGCAGCTTCAGCGTGTCGGCCATCAGGTCGTCGACGAACATGCCGCTGAAGGTGTAGACCGGCTCGGCATTGCCGGTGAAGAAGGTCAGCAGCGCGCAGCCGGCCAGCGTCGCCTGGGTCAGTCCGTAGGTGACGATGCGGTTGTCGTCACTGATGAACAGGTCGGCAACCAGGATCACGCAGGCCATCACGAGCAGGAAAAGCTCGGGATAGGCGGGCCACAGCGGGGTGATGTATTCCATCGTTATTTACCTGTACCCGGCCTATTGCACCGGCAGTTTGCTGTACGAGACATGTGCCAGCAGTTCGCTGACGGAGACATGCAGCACCTCGGCAAAAGGCTGCGGCCAGACACCCATCACCAGGGTCAGCAGGGCCAGCACGCCGAGGATCAGGAATTCCCGGATGTTGATGTCCTTCAGCTCCGCGACATGATCATTGGCCACCGCACCGAACATCACGCGCTTGTACATCCACAGGGTGTAGGCGGCGCCGAAAATCAGCGTTATCGCCGCCGCAAAGGCGAACCAGAAATTGACCTTGACCGCGCCCATGATCACCAGGAATTCACCGACAAAGCCGCTGGTGCCCGGCAATCCCGCGTTGGCCATCGCGAACAGCATGAACAGCGCCGCGAATACCGGCATGCGGTTGGCGACCCCGCCGTAATCGGCGATCTGCCGCGAATGCATGCGGTCATAGAGCACGCCGACGCAGAGAAACAGCGCGCCGGAGACAAAACCGTGGGAAATCATCTGGATCACCGCGCCCTCGACGCCCTGGGCATTGAACAGGAAGATGCCCAGCGTGACGAAGCCCATGTGCGAAATCGACGAATAGGCGATCAGCTTCTTCATGTCGGTCTGCACCAGCGCGACGAGTCCGATGTAGACCACGGCGATCAGCGACAGCCCGATCACCACCGGCGCGAGGTAGAGGCTGGCATCAGGCACGATCGGCAGTGACAGCCGCAGGAAACCGTAGCCGCCGAGCTTCAGCATGATCGCCGCCAGCACCACCGAGCCGCCGGTGGGCGCCTCGACGTGGGCATCGGGCAGCCAGGTATGCACCGGCCACATCGGAACCTTCACTGCAAAAGCCATGAAAAATGCAATAAAAACAAATACTTGCAAAATCATCGGCAGTTGTGTGCGGTACAGGTCGATGAAGGCGAAACTGCCGCCGGCGACGTTGTAGAGGACGATCAGCGCAACCAGCGACAGCAGCGAGCCGAGCAGCGTGTAGAGGAAGAACTTCATCGCCGCGTAGACCCGGTTGGGCCCGCCCCAGACGCCGATGATGATGAACATCGGAATCAGCGTCGCTTCGAAGAACACGTAGAACAGCATCGCGTCCAACGCGGAGAACACGCCGTTCATCAGCCCCGACAGCACCAGGAAGGACGCCATGTACTGCGCGACGCGCGTCTTGATCGCCTCCCAGGCCGCGGCGACGACGAGAATGGTGGTGAAGCTGTTGAGCAGGATCAGCAGCAGCGAAATGCCGTCGATGCCCAGGTGATAGTTGATGTTGAAGGCCTCGATCCAGGGCCTCAGTTCGCCGAACTGGAAACCGACGCGCTGCAGGTCGAAACCGGTGTACAAAGGCACCGTGACCGCGAAGCCGAGGACGGCGCCGGTCAATGCGACCACCCGGGCGGCCTGCGCGTTGCGGTCGCCTCCGGTGAACAGCACCGCGACGCCGGCAACGATCGGCACCCAGATCGCGAGACTCAGTAACGGTAATCCCTGCATCATCAGTTCTTTTTCTTCAGTTTCAGCGGACGAAGGCCCAGGTCAGCAAGCCGAGAATGCCGAGGATCATCGCAAAGGCGTAGTGATAAAGCTTGCCGCTCTGCACCTCGCGGATCACCCCCGCGAACCAGCCGACCAGCCGCGCCGAGCCGTTGACCATCACGTTGTCGATGACCGCGACATCACCACCCTTCCACAGACCGGTGCCCAGTGAGCGCGCGCCGCCGGCGAAGAACCAGTCGTTGAAGCGGTCGAGCCCGTATTTCTCCATCAGGATCGTCACCACCACGCCCCACCGCCGGCGCAGTTTTGCCGGCAACTCCGGCCGCAGGATGTAGAGGAACCAGGCGGTGCCGGCACCGGCCACCGCCAGCCAGAACGGCAGCGTGCCCAGCGCATGGCTCATCATGCCGAAAACGCCGTGGAAGTTCTGCGCCATCACCGCCATCGCGGTATGCGCCGGATTGACGGTGATCGCGCTGCCGAAATAATTGCCGTAGACGAAGCTGCCGATGAACCAGCCGGCGCAGACCGAGGGGATCGCCAGCAGCACCAGCGGCACCCACACCACCGCGGGCGATTCGTGCGGCTTGTGCGCCTCGCCGTGGTGATCATCGTGTTCGTCATGGCCATGGTCATCGTGGTGGCCCGCCGCCGCAGCCTCGGCATCCGCCGCCCTGACGTCCGGATGCAGCGGATCGGCGAAACGCTCCCTGCCGTGGAAGGCGTAGAACACCAGGCGGAAGGAGTAGAACCCGCCGACAAAGACCCCCGCCACCGCCAGTGCATAGGCGAATCCCGCGCCGGGGACCGTGGCGTGGTGCAGTGCCTCGACAATGGTCTCCTTGGAAAAGAAACCGGCAAAGGGCGGCAGTCCGGCATTGGCTATGGCGCCGATCAGCACCGTCAGGTAGGTGATCGGCATGTATTTCGCCAGCCCGCCCATCTTGCGCATGTCCTGCTGGTGATGCATCGCGATGATCACCGAGCCGGCGCCGAGGAACAGCACCGCCTTGAAAAAGGCGTGCGTGAAGAGGTGGAATATCGCCGCCGAGTAGGCCGAGGCGCCGAGCGCCATGGTCATGTAGCCCAGCTGCGACAGCGTCGAATAGGCCACCACGCGCTTGATGTCGTATTGCACGGTGGCAATCAGCGCCATGAAGAAGGCGGTGATCGCACCGATCACCAGCACGAAGGACAGCGCGGTCTCCGACAGCTCGAACAGCGGCGACATCCGCGCCACCATGAAGATGCCGGCGGTCACCATCGTCGCGGCGTGGATCAGCGCGGAAATCGGCGTCGGGCCCTCCATCGAATCCGGCAGCCAGACGTGCAGCGGGAACTGCGCCGACTTGCCCATCGCACCGATGAACAGCAGGATGCAGATCACCGTGATCAGCGACCACTCGACACCGGGCAACAGCTCGATGCTGTTGCCGGCGAGCCGTCCGGCATTGGCGAACACCGCGGCATAGTCCAGCGTGCCGAAGTACATCAGCACCAGCGCGATGCCGAGCAGGAAGCCGAAATCGCCGACCCGGTTGACCAGGAAGGCCTTCAGGTTGGCGTAGATCGCCGTCGGCCGGTTGTACCAGAAGCCGATCAGCAGGTAGGACACCAGGCCCACCGCCTCCCAGCCGAAGAACAGCTGCAGGAAGTTGTTGCTCATCACCAGCATCAGCATCGAGAAGGTGAAGAGCGAAATGTACGAGAAGAAACGCTGGTAGCCGGGGTCATCGGCCATGTAACCGATGGTGTAGATGTGCACCATCAGCGACACGAAGGACACCACCATCATCATCGTTGCCGACAGCGGGTCGATCAGGAAGCCGATCTCGAAACGGATGTTGCCCGAGACCAGCCAGGTGTAGACCGGGCCGTTGAACAGGTTCCCGGCCATCACGTCGCGGTAGACCAGGAAGGACGCCACCAGGCAGACCACCATGCCGAGGATGGTGATCACATGCGCCGCGCGGCGGCCGATGGCCCAGCCGAACAGGCCGGCGACGATTGCGCCGGCGAGCGGCGCCAGCGGCACCAGCAGGTAGAGTTTCTGCATTTCGGTCATCGCCGCATCAGCCCTTCATCCGGTTGATGTCTTCAACATTGATCGTGCTCAGGTTGCGGAACAGCACCACCAGGATCGCCAGGCCGATCGCCGATTCCGCGGCGGCCACGGTCAGGATGAAAAACACGAACACCTGACCCGCGGTATCGCCGAGGAAATGCGAAAAGGCGATGAAGTTCAGGTTCACCGCCAGCAGCATCAGCTCGATCGCCATCAGCAGCACGATGATGTTCTTGCGGTTCAGGAAGATCCCGATCACCGAGATCGCGAACAGGATCGCGCCAAGGATGAGGTAATGGGACAGCGAGATGCTCATGCCCCGCCCTCCTTCTTCTCCGCCGGCATCGAAACGATGCGCACGCGGTCCTCGCGGCGCACCGCCACCTGCTGCGCCGGATCGATGTACTTGGCGTGTTTGCGGCGGCGCAGGGTCAGCGCGATCGCGGCGACAATGGCCACCAGCAGGATCACCGCCGCCAGTTCAAAGGGGTAGACGTAGTCGGTGTAGAGCAGCCGGCCCAGTTCCTTGGTGTTGCTGTAACCCGCGGGCGCCGATTCCGGACGGGGCGCCTCGGCAAGGCCGAAATACGGGCCGGCCAGCACCAGCGCCATCTCCGCCACCAGCAGCAGGGCCACCATGGCGCCCACCGGCAGGTAACTCCAGAAACCCTCGCGCAGCCGCGTCAGGTTGATGTCGAGCATCATCACCACGAACAGGAACAGCACCATCACCGCGCCGACATAGACCAGGATCAGCGCGATGCCGAGGAATTCCGCCTCGAGCTGGATCCAGATGCCGGCGGAAGTGCAGAACGCCAGCACCAGGAACAGCGCGGCATGCACCGGATTCCTTGCGGTGATCACGCGCAGCGCCGCGAACACCAGCACCGCCGCGAAGAACCAGAAGATGAATTCTTGGAAAGTCATTGTTGTGCGTGAGGAGTGAGGTATGAGGCGTCAACCCGCGATACGCGAAAGATTCCCGCTTGCGGCTTTTTACCCTTCACTCCTGTCTCTTTACTGTTCACGTTTAGCGGAATTTCGCATCTGTCATGCGGTCCTGCGCGATCTGTTCTTCATAGGCATCACCGATCGCCAGCAGCATCGGCTTGGTGTAGATCAGGTCGCCGCGTTTTTCGCCGTGGTACTCGAAAATCCGCGTCTCGACGATCGAATCCACCGGGCAGGACTCCTCGCAGAAGCCGCAGAAGATGCACTTGGTGAGGTCGATGTCGTAACGCGTGGTGCGGCGGGTGCCGTCCTCGCGCTGCTCGGATTCGATGGTGATCGCCAGCGCCGGGCATACTGCCTCGCAGAGCTTGCAGGCGATGCAGCGCTCTTCGCCGTTCGGATAACGGCGCAGCGCGTGCAGGCCGCGGAAGCGCGGGCTCTGCGGGGTCTTTTCCTCGGGGAACTGCACCGTGATCTTGCGCGCGAAGAAATAACGCCCGGTAAGCGCCATGCCCTTCAGCAGCTCGAAGAGCAGGAAGGTGCTGAAAAATTTGCGGATCGCCGTCATCCTCATCACCGCCTTATTTCCACCATATCCACAGCGGCGTCTGCATCCAGGCGCCGAGAACCACGATCCACACCAGCGTCACGGGGATGAACACTTTCCAGCCGAGGCGCATGATCTGGTCATAACGGTAACGCGGGAATGTCGCGCGGAACCACAGGAACAGTGAAACCACGAAGAACATCTTGGCGAACAGCCAGCCCGGGCTCGATGCGCCGAGCAGCCCCCAGGACGCCGGGAACGGGGACAGCCAGCCGCCGAGGAACAGGATCGCGGTCAGCGCCGAAATCAGGATCATGTTCGCGTATTCGGCGAGGAAAAACACCGCGAAGGTCATGCCGGAATATTCGACATGGAAGCCGGCGACGATTTCGGACTCGCCCTCGGCGACGTCGAAGGGCGCGCGGTTGGTTTCGGCCACGCCGGAAATCAGGTAGGTCAGGAACAGCGGGAACAGCGGCACCCAGAACCAGCCGAGGAAACCCGCCCCGCCCTGCTGCGCCTTGACGATCTCGCCGAGGTTCAGGCTCTGCGCCGCCATCAGCACACCGACCAGCGCGAAACCCATCGCGATCTCGTAGGACACGATCTGCGCGGCGGAGCGCATCGCGCCGAGAAAGGCATACTTCGAATTCGAGGCCCAGCCGGCGATGATCACGCCGTAGACGCCGAGCGAGGTCATCGCCAGCAGGTAGAGCAGGCTGGCGTCGATGTTGGACAGCACCAGCTCCGGCGAAAACGGCACCACCGCCCAGGCCGCCAGTGCCGGCATGATCGCCATGATCGGCGCCAGCACGAACAGGAACTTGTTGGCGCCGGTCGGGACAATGATTTCCTTGACCAGCAGCTTGAGGCCGTCGGCGATCGGCTGCGCGAGGCCGCCGAGCCAGCGGATGCCGAAGAAGGTCGTGCGGTTCGGGCCGATGCGGATCTGCATGAAGCCGATCAGCTTGCGTTCCCACAGCGTCAGGTACGCCACGCACAGCATCAGCGGCACCACGATCATCAGGATTTTCGCAACCGTCCACACCACCGGCCACAGCGGACCCAGAAGCGATTGCGGATAGGCGAGCAGCGAATCAAGCATCACGCGGTCGCCTTCTGCGCCTGGACGACGCGTTCGAGGGTCAGCGGCGCCGCCGCGTCACCCAGCTGCGCGGTCTCTGCGCGCGCGAGTGCGATGCGCACGCAATCGGCCGGCAAACCGTCGTCGATCGCATACGGCAGCAGGGCTTCGCCGCCATCCTGGGAAACGCGCACCAGGTCGCCGTCGCGCAGGCCCAGGCGATCCGCCAGCGCACGGTTCATCACCGCCAGCGGCGGCAGCGCGTCACGGGTCTTCAGCAGGCTGGGTGCACGGCGCGCCAGCGCGTCTGCAGAATAGATCGGCACTTCGGCAATCCGCGAGAAACCCGTCGCCGCAACCGGCATTGCCTCGGCAGTGTATTGCAAGTTATTGTTTTTATTGAATATTTCTGACTTTCCATGGAGCGCTTCGTGCTGCGCATCATCGGCGCCGTCGTGCTCGAATCCCTCCAGCCCGAGCAGGTTGCCGAGCACACGCAGCACCTTCCACGCCGGACGCGTCTCGCCCAGCGGTTTCACCACGCCGTTGAAGGTCTGCACACGGCCCTCGGTACTGACGAAAGTACCGGCGGTTTCGGTGAACGGCGAAATCGGCAGCAGCACGTGGGCGTATTCGGTGGCGCCGTGCTGGAAGGGGCTCAGCGCGACGACCAGCTCGGCCTGTTTCATTGCAGCAACGGCCTGTCGCGGATTGGCCATGTCGAGTTCGGGTTCGGTGCCGAGCAGCAGGTAGGCTTTCAGCGGCGTCTCGATCATCTGACGCGCATTTTTTCCGGATATTTTTCCGGTGGGCACACAGCCGGCCACATAAGCGCCGACGCTGTTCGCCGCCGCGCCAAGGAAACCGAAGGGGCAGCCGACAATCTGCGCCAGTGCCTGGGCCAGTGCCTGCAGGGTGGCTGCGGCAACATGCTGCTCGGCGAAATTGCCGAGGAACACGCCGGCCTTTTCACCCGAAACAAGACTCTCCGCGATGCGCTTGGCGGCATCGGTCACCGTCACACCGGCCACTGCGCCGCGCACCGCCTCCGGCAGCGCCGCGTTTTTGAGTTCTGCAGCAGCCTTCACCACCTGCGCCAGAACCTGCGGCAGCAGCGCCGGAGCGACAATCGCCTTGTTGGCGACGCGCATCAGCAGCTCGTCATCCGCGGCATGGATCAGGTTAAGCTGGCTCTGCTTTTTGGTCGACTGACGCAGCCGGTGCGCCAGCAGCGGATGGTCCTTGCGCAGCGTGGAGCCGACCACCAGCACACGGTCGAGCTGCGCGAATTCCGCGATGCTCATGCCCAGCCAGGGCACGCCGGCACGTTTGCCGTCGGCGCTGAAGTCGGTCTGGCGCAGGCGGAAATCGACATTGCCGGAACCGAAACCGCGCAGCAGCTTCTGCAGCAGGTGCAGTTCTTCCAGGGTCTGGTGCGGGCTTGCCAGCGCGCCGACCGCTGCCGCACCGTGCGCGGCCTTGATGCGTTTCAGTTCGGAGGCAATAAACTCCAGCGCCACCGGCCATTCGACATCCTGCCAGCGGCCGTCGCGCTTCAGCATCGGCTTCGCCAGACGCTGCTCGGAATTGAGCGCTTCATACGAGAAACGGTCCTTGTCCGACAGCCAGCACTCGTTGACCGCCTCGTTCTCGCGCGGCAACGCGCGCATCACGCGGTTCTGCTTGACCTGCAGCGTCAGGTTGGAGCCGAGGCCGCAGTGCGGACTCACCGAAGGCTTGCGCGTCAGCTCCCAGGTGCGGGCGCTGTAGCGGAAGGGCTTCGAGGTCAGCGCACCGACCGGACAGAGGTCGATCACGTTGCCCGACAATTCCGAATCGACGGTCTTGCCGACGAAGGTGATGATTTCCGAGTGTTCACCGCGGCCGATCATGCCCAGCTCCATGATGCCGGCGATTTCCTGGCCGAAACGGACGCAGCGCGTGCAGTGGATGCAGCGCGTCATGTCGGTGGAGATCAGCGGGCCCAGGTTCTTGTTGGCGACGACGCGCTTTTCTTCCTGGTAGCGCGATTCGCTGCCGCCATAACCCACGGCGAGATCCTGCAGCTGGCACTCGCCGCCCTGGTCGCAGATCGGGCAGTCGAGCGGATGGTTGATCAGCAGAAACTCCATCACGCCCTTCTGCGCGGTGACGGCGGCATCCGAATGTGTCCATACCTTCATGCCGTTGGTGACCGGTGTCGCGCAGGCGGGCAGCGGTTTCGGCGCCTTCTCGACCTGCACCAGGCACATGCGGCAGTTGGCGGCAATCGACAGCTTCCGGTGGTAGCAGAAATGCGGCACGAAGGTGCCGGCCTGGTTGGCCGCATCCATGATCGTGCTGCCTTCGGGCACTTCCATCAGCTTGCCGTCGAGTTCAATTTCAAGCATGGCGTCGGCCTAGATATAAGGTGCGACCAGGCACTTCTTGTGGTCGATGTGGTACTGGAATTCGTCGCGGTAGTGCTTCAGGAACGCACGCACCGGCATCGCCGCCGCGTCGCCCAGCGCGCAGATCGTGCGGCCCTGGATGTTCTGCGCCACGTTGTCGAGCAGGTCGAGGTC
>JALHND010000025.1 GCA_022843705.1 Burkholderiales bacterium | reverse complement strand
CCGTAATCTGTCGGCTTTTCCGACAGCCAGCGTGTCGGATTTTCGACTTCCAGCGTCCGGGCCTCGCCCTCGCGTCGCTCCAGGATCAGCTCGGCCAAGCGGATCTGCAGCGCAGTCTTGTACATCTGCAGCGTAGCCTCGAAACGCGCGCGCTCCGCCGCCTCCTGGTAAAACGTCAGCCGCTCAAGCAGCACACCGAGCAGCACCGACAGCACTACCGCGACCACCGCCAGCTCCATCAAGGAAAAGCCGCGTTGCCGCTGTCTTCCGCCCCGGCTCATGCCGTCATTTTTTTGCGGTCGCCGCCGTGCCCAGGTCCCAGATCGGCAGGAACACGCCGAGTGCGAGGATCAGCACCAGGATGCCGAGCATGACGATCAGGATCGGCTCGATCTGCGAACTGAGGTGCTTGAGGTCATACTCGACCTCGCGCTGGTAGAGGTCGGCGATCTCGCCGGTCAGGTCATCAAGCGCGCCCGATTCCTCGCCGACGGCGATCATCTGCAGCACCACCGGCGTGAACACGCCGGCATCGCGCGCGGTGCGCAGCACCGATTCGCCGCGCTCCACACCCTCGCGCATGCGCACGATGCGGTCGCTGATGTAGACGTTCTCAACCGTATTGGCGACCATGCCGAGGCCGCTGGTCACCGGCACCCCGCTGCGAAAGGCGAGCGAGAAGCTGCGCGCGAATCGCGCCAGCGTCGCTTTCTGGATGATCACGCCGGCGATCGGAATGCGCAGCTTCAGGCGGTCCCAGGCCATGCGCCCGGCAGGGGTGTTCACCCAGGCCCGCGCGCCGAAAAACGCGCCCACCAGTGCCGCCAGCAGATAGGGCCAGTACTCGACCATGAAATTGGAGAAACCGATGAGTATCTTGGTCATCAAGGGCAGTTCGGCCTTGAAGCCGGCATAAACCTTGGCGAAGGCGGGAATCACGAATATGTTGATGATCACGATCGCGATGCCCATGGTCGCCACCACGAAACTGGGATAACGGATCGCCGACTTCACCTGCTCGCGCATGAACTTCTCGAACTCGAGGTGGTGGAACAGGCGCAGGAACACCTCCTCCAGCCGGCCGGTCTGTTCGCCGACGCTGACCATCGAGGTGTAGAACTGGCCGAAGACCTCGGGATGGCGCGCCAGCGACACCGACAACTCGCGCCCGGTATCGAGGCTCTCGCGCAGATCGCGGACGACTTCGGCAAAGGTCGGATTGGAGGTGGATTCCTCGAGCCCTTTCAGCGCACCCATGATCGGCACGCCGGCCTTGAGCAGGGTGTACATCTGCCGGCTGAACAGCAACACCTCGGTGTGCGTGACTTTTTTCCTGCCGAAGCCGAGTTTCAGCCCGTCGCCGGATTTCGGCGGTGCCGAGGATCTGATCTCCAGCGGCGTGATGCCGAGTCCGAACAACTGGCCGGCAACCGCCCCGCTGTCGGCGCCTTCAAGCACGCCCTGCACGGCTTCACCCCGGCCGTTGCGTCCCTTGTAGGCAAAAAACGGCATCGGCCTCAGTCGGCGAGCTGGCTGCTGACGCGCATCGCCTCGTCCGGCGTGGTGCGGCCAGCGGCGACGAGCTGCGCCGCATGGTGGCGCAGCGTGCGCCCCGCCAGCTGCTCGCGGGCAATCTTGATGAACTTCTGCACGTCTTCCTGGTTGGCGGCCTCGACCACCGGCTTGGTCATTTCGAGCATTTCATAAACGCCGGTACGACCGTTGAAACCGGTGCCGTTGCAGTGCGAACAGCCGCGACCACGCTTGTAGGCATGGCCGTCGACCGCATCGCCGAGCTCGCTGCGCAGGAATTCGTGCTCGTTGGGCAGCAAGCGGTAGTCCTCGATGCAGCTCTCGCAGATCACCCGCACCAGGCGCTGTGCAATCACCAGCTGCAGCGACAGCGCGACCATGTAGCGCGGGGCGCCCATGTCGAGCAGCCTGATCGGCGTGCTCGAGGCATCGTTGGTGTGCAGGGTGGAGAACACCATGTGGCCGGTCATCGCCGCGCGCAGGCCGGTTTCGACGGTCTTCTCGTCGCGCATCTCGCCGACCAGCACCACGTCCGGATCCTGGCGCAGCGCGGATCGCAGCACGCGGTCGAAGGTCAGCTCGATCTTGTCGTTGATCTGCACCTGGTTGATGCCGGGCAGCCGGTATTCCACCGGGTCCTCGACGGTGATGATCTTGCGCTCGGGCGTGTTCAGCTCGTTGAGTGCCGCGTACAGCGTGGTGGTCTTGCCGCTGCCGGTGGGGCCGGTCACCAGGATCATTCCGCTGTGGCGATGGATGACTTCGCGCACCTTGCCCAGCATGTCGGCGGGTATGCCGATGTTGTCGAGGCCGAGAATGCCGCTGCCCTGGTTGAGCAGACGCATCACCACGGATTCGCCGTACTGGGTGGGCATCGTCGATATCCGCACGTCGATCGCGACATTGCGCACCTTGATCGCGAAGCGGCCGTCCTGCGGCAGTCTCTTCTCGGCGATGTCGAGGCCGGACATCAGCTTCAGTCGCAGCACCACGGCGGAGGCGATCTTGGCGTCGGTCTCCGTCTGCAGGTGGAGCACGCCGTCGATGCGGAAACGGATCTGCAGGCGTTTTTCCTGCGGCTCGATGTGGATGTCGGAGGCCCGCGCCTGGGTGGCGTCCTCGAACACGGTCTGCAACAGCTTGACGACCGGCGCTTCCTCCAGCCCCGGCGTGGTCGCCAGCGCGGCAAAATCCACCGCGCCGGAGTCGCCGAGGTCGGCGCCGAGTTCCTGGGCCAACCCGACGATCTGTTCGGTGCGCCGGTAGCTGCGGTCAATCACGCGCAGCAGTTCGGTTTCAGTGACCACCGCGAGGTCGATGTCGCGTTTCAGCACCCGCGCAATCTCGTCGTACGCGGTGAGGTCGGTGGGGTCGGCCATGCCGACCAGGTAAACCTCACCCTTGTCCTCGAGAACGATGGCGCGGAAACGCCGCGCCTGGGTTTCGGGCAGCCGGGCAATGACATCGCGCTTGATGTTGTAATGCTTGAGATCGATGTAGGCTGCGCCAAGCTGGCGCGCCAGCGCCTTTGAAATCTGCTCCTCGGTGATGAAACCCTTCTCGATGAACACGTGGCCCAGGCGGCGCCCGGTCTTCTTCTGTTCGTCGAGTGCGCTTTTCAGCTGATCCTCGGTCAGCAGCTTCTGCTGGACCAGGATTTCGCCAAGACGAATTTTTTCAGGACGGCCCATTCGGTTTTCGCTCAAAATGAAACTGATAACGCAAACGGCGTGCCAACACACGCTCTGCCTGGCGGATATCGCATGTTGTTGATAATTAAGGATATCCCCTTCAGGCCCTGATGATAACCCGATAAGCGTGCCACAGGAACCGACGGATGTTCGACATCGTGCTGTATGAACCGGAGATCGCCCCCAATACCGGCAACGTGATGCGGCTGGCGGCCAACACCGGCTCGCGGCTGCACCTGGTGCGGCCGCTCGGCTTCACCCTCAACGACCGCACGCTGGCACGCGCCGGGCTCGACTACCGGTCAAGCGTCGATCTGAAGCTGCACGATGACTGGCCGGGCTGCCGCGCCCATTTCGCCGGACGGCGGATGTTCGCCATCACCACCCGGGGCGGCACACGCCACGACCAGGTTCGTTATGCCGCGGACGACGTGCTGGTGTTTGGCCCCGAGACCCGGGGCCTGCCCGACGCACTGCTGGAAAGCCTGCCGGCAGAACAGCGGCTGCGCCTGCCGATGCGCGGGGACAGCCGCAGCCTGAACCTGTCGAACGCCGTTGCGGTGACCCTCTACGAAGCCTGGCGCCAGCTCGGTTTCGACGGCGGCGCCTGAGCGTTCAGCGCGCGGGCGGCTGCGCTGCGTGTTCGGGCTTGGAATCGCGGCCCAGCAGGCTGCGCACGACCCCGGCCGCGCTTTCCGGCCGCGCCAGCACGCGGCAGACCGCATCGGTAATCGGCATCTCCACGCCCAGGGCCCCTGCCCTGCGGCTGACTTCGCCCGCCGTGAACACGCCTTCGGCAACATGGCCAAGCCCGGCCTGGGCCGAAGCCGCGGCCTCGCCGCGGGCCAGCGCCAGTCCGACCCGGCGATTGCGCGAGAGATCCCCGGTGCAGGTCAGCAGCAGGTCGCCGATGCCCGCCAGCCCGGTGAAGGTTTCGGCACGGCCGCCAAGGGCAATGCCGAGGCGCGTCATTTCCGCAAGGCCGCGGGTGATCAGCGCCGCGCGGGCATTCAGCCCGAGGCCCAGTCCGTCGCAGACACCGGCGGCAATCGCAATCACGTTCTTGACCGCACCGCCGACCTCTACACCGATCACGTCGTCATGCGAATACACCCGCAGCGCCGGTCCGTGCAGCACCTGCGCAGCTTTCGCCGCCAGTGCGGCATCGCTTGCCGCCAGTGTCAGGGCGGCAGGAAGGCCCGCCGCCACTTCCTGCGCAAAGCTGGGGCCGGAGAGCACCGCACCCGGGGGACTGCCGCCCATTTCTTCCGCATAGACCTCATGCGGCAGGCGCGCATCCGGGCGTTCGAAACCCTTGCACAGCCAGATCACCGGCACCGTCAGGCGCAGTTCGCGCAGACGGCGCAGGGTCCCGCGCAGCCCGGATACGGTGACCGCGACCACTGCGTAGTCGCAGAACTCCAGCGCAAGCGGCAGATCGGGCACCACGGACAGCCGCTCCGGGAACGGGCAAGCCGGCAGATAACGTTCGTTGACCCGGCCCGCCGACATTGCGCTCAGCTGGGCGGAATCGCGTGCCCAGAGAGACACGGCATGGCGGCCGGAAAGATTGATGGCCAGTGCTGTACCCCAGGCACCGGCACCGAGGATGGCGATTTTCATCGCGTCAGGATGCGCGTCGTCGCGGAGATCATCCGCCCCAGACTTCGGTGGCGCGCACGTACCCGGAAGTGCCGTCGCGGTGGCGGACATGGACCCAGCCGGCACTGGCGCCTTCGACCAGTTCGAGCAGCAGGTCGCGCTGCCCCTCGAAGGCCGCCGGCGCATCGGCGGCCGGTTTCTGGCGCACGGTGGTTGCGGCTTTCAGCAGCACGTTGCGTGTATTGTCCAGCGACTTGCTCTCGACCCAGGACAGGGTGCCTGCAGCATCGCGGACCTTGACCCAGCCCTCGACCTGGACCACCACTTCCAGCGGGTAACCGCGGCTGACGATGAACAACTTGCTCGATTTGGCCGACGGGGCGTCGTAGAGCACGACCGCGGGCTCGGCCGCGGAACGGAAATCCGCGGCAGCTGCAGCGGCCGGGAACAGCCCGGCGAGTGTTGCGATGATCAGCGTGCGCGTCATCGCCCGGACCCTCAGTTCGGCGCGGTTTTCGGCGCCGCCGCCTGGGCTGCCTGCTCCTGCTGCAGTTGCTGCAGGCGCTCCTGGTAGGCGGCTTCGAAATTCATGTGCTGCAGCAGCACCGGCGGGAATCCGGCGCGCGCCATCAGGCTGGCCACGGCCTCGCGGGCATAGGGCAGCAGGGTGTTGGGACACATGATGCCGAGCACGGCATCGATTTCCGGCGTCGGCAGGCCGACGATCTGGAAAATGCCGGCCTGCGCGACCTCGATCAGGAATACCGTCTTTTCGCCCAGCTTCGCGGTCACCGTGACCGTCATCACCACTTCGAAAAGGCCTGCCTGTCCCAGCGGGCTGGCGGCATTGTGCACGCTGATCTCGATCTGCGGATTCTCGCGCTCGAGAAATATCTGCGGCGCATTGGGGATCTCCAGCGACAGATCCTTGAGGTAGATTTTTTCGATGCCGAACTGCACCTGCTGTTGCTCGCTCATGAAACGGATTCCTTGGATGACGGGGGGCCGGCGTTTACGCCGCCAGCAGCGGGTCCAGATTGCCGGCGCGGTCGAGCGCCGCCAGATCGTCGTAACCGCCGACGTGCGTATCACCGATATAGATTTGCGGCACCGTGCGCCGGCCGGTTTTTGCCATCATGTCCTCGCGCAGCGCGGGATCAAGATCGATGCGGACCTTGTCGATTTCGGCAACACCCTTGCTGCGCAACAGGCGCTCGGCCATCTGGCAGTAGGGACAGACTGCGGTGGTATACATGCGCACTTTCGCCATGATGCCGTCCGTGCCTGTCAGCGTTTTTCGAGCGGCATGCCGGCCTGTTCCCAGGCGCCGATGCCGCCGCCGAGATTGACGGCTTCCTTGAAACCGTGGCGGCGCAGCACCTGCACCGCCACGCCCGAGCGGGTGCCGCTGCGGCAGGTCACGATGATCGGCCGCTCCCTGAATTTTTCCAGTTCCCGCAAGCGCTCGGTGAGCTGCTTCTCGGGAACATGCCGCGCGCCGGCCAGGTGTCCGGCCTCGAATTCACCGGTATCGCGCACATCGACCACCAGCGCGTCCCTGCGGTTGATCAGCTGCACGGCCTCCTGCACGCTGACCTCGCGGCCGGCACGGAAGGGACGCATCAGCAGCGGCCACAGCAGCATCGCACCGGTCGCGACCGCGCCGCCGAACAACATCATGTTGAACGGGTTCTTCTGCAGGAAAACGATGAAGGCATCCATGGGGAAACGTTTATTGCGGGGGCCTGGGGCCGGAAAGGGCGGATTCTAACAGAGGACGGAAAGACGCCGGCTGCTCCTCCGCCAGCTGCGCGAGACGCTGTTCGAAACCGGCAGGCGCGGCGGGATAGGCCAGCCGGGCGGCAGCCAGCAGCGACCGCGCTTCCGGAACGCGGCCGGCCAGTGCCAGAAGCAGGACCTGGCGGTAGACCAGCACGGGTTGCGGCGTGAAGCGGATCACCCGTTCGTTCAGCGCAAGGCGGCGCTGCAGGTCCTCCCGGCTCGCCGGCAAGGGCATCACCATCGACAATTCGACATAGGGTGTCAGCAGCGTGTTGCGATGGATGCGCAGGATCGTCCCGGCAAAACCGGCGCTGCGCAGCTGCTCGATCGTGGGCCGCACCACGCGCTCGAAAACCCGGTAGTCCTGCCACAGGAACAGCAGGTTCGCGGCACCGGCCAGCAATGCCGAGGCGGCGACCATGCGCCCGAAGCGGGCCAGCCGCGGCTGCAGCGCCGGTGACGGACAGAGCCCCAGCAGCAGGGCAGCGATGCCGAGGAAATAGGCATACCAGAACGGATATTCGAGCAGGCTGTGGATTGCGAAAACGCCCAGCGTCGCCCACAGCCACCAGTGTGCGGAGTCCGGCCGCGCCCTCAGCGCCAGCAGCAATCCCCAGCCGGCAGGGACCAGCAGCAGGGCCGCCCCGATGACGCCGGTTTCGGCCAGCAACTGCAGCGGCAGGTTGTGGACGTTGTTGTAGAGGCCAGGCGGCGCGAGACCGCCCGAAGCGGCCAGATACCGGAAATATTCACCGGCAAATGCGCCCCAGCCGACCCCCGTGACCGGATGTTCTGCGGTTATCGCCAGCGCTGCCCGCCACAGCCCGACGCGGTCACTGACGCTGGCCGCGCCCGAAAACAGCCGCTCGAGGGATGTGACAGCCTCACGCTGCGGTGGCGCAAACCAGCCCAGCCCCGCGCCGACCTGCAGCAGGTAATGCAGGATGATGAACAACCCGCTCCAGACAAACAGCTGCCGCGCGCGCGGGTCATCGCCGGCAAGCCGCAGCCGGAGCGCAAAGGCAAAAGCCGCGAACAGGTAAAGCCAGACACTGCGTGAACCTGACAAACCGAGCACGAACAACAGCGGCAGCACGAGTGCTGCGGCAACGGCCAGCGGCAGGCGGCCGCGGCTGTGCAGGTGGACAAGGCTGAACAGTCCCAGCGTGACCTGAGCCGCGAAATGATTGGGCTGCGCGAGATTGCCGAAAATCACGCTGCTGTGCAGACGGGTAATAAAGGGGTTCAGCGGCGTGATCAGGTTGAAGTGCTGGATCACCCCGATGACTGCGCTGAGCAGGGCCCCCGCAGCCAGCCCTGCCGCAAGGACGGTACAGACGGTTTCAAATCCGCCGTTGCGCAGCAGCGCTCGTCCGGCGATGACCAGCAGTCCTGCCCAGATCAGGTAAAGGGCGCCGAGCAGCGCCTGGCCGAAATAGGGCGACCAGCCGGCCACGCCGTGGATGATCACCAGCCCGGCCAGACCGAACAGCGGCAGCGCCGTCCAGGGCAGCTCGGCATTGATCCAGCTGCGGCGCTCGAGCAGCACGGCGAGCACGCCCAGACCGCAGGCAAAGGCCAGCCATTCGGAATAAAAGGAGGTCAGCGGAAAACGGTGGTACGGTTGCAGAAACGGCAGCACGCACAGCAGCACCGCGGCGGCGAGGCTGATGCGCGCGGGAACAGTCAGCACGGGATTCATCTGCGGCCCGGCATCAGGCCGATGTCCGGGCAAGTCGGCGGAAGGGCTATTTGTCCGGCCCGCAAAACACTTCCCGCATCATGCCGATCAGCGTCAGCGTGCGTTCGTCGCCGATCCGGTAATAAACGCGGTTGGCGTCCTTGCGCGTGCGCAGCACGCCTTTTTCGCGCAGGATGGCCAGATGCTGGGAAATGTTGCTTTGCGAAGTGCCGACACAGTCGACGATGTCCTGGACGCTGACTTCCTGGTCTCCCAGCACGCAGAGGATTTTCAGGCGCAGCGGATGCGCCATCGCCTTGAGCGCCCGCGAAGCCTGCTCGATATGTTCCTCTTTATCCAGCAACTGCTCGCGCACTGCGGCTACATCAGTCATGTATCTCCCGGAATCGCCCAAGCCTGTTGAAATGATTTAGAATTATACTGCATCACAATATTCTGAAAATCCCATAAAAATCATGAAGATAACGCCAGTGTTACTGGTCATCCTCGACGGCTTCGGCCACCGCGAGGACTGCGACGACAACGCCATCTGCCAGGCACGCAAACCGCACTGGAATTTCCTCTGGAAAACCTGCCCGCACACCATCATCGACGCGTCGGAAAAATGGGTCGGCCTGCCGGCGCATCAAATGGGCAACTCCGAGGTCGGCCACATGAACATCGGCGCCGGCCGCGTGGTGTACCAGGACTACACCAAAATCGAACATGCCATCGAGACCGGGGAGTTTGCCGAGAACCCGGTGCTCGACACCGCTATCCGCAGGGCACAGGACGGCACGCTGCACATCCTCGGCCTGCTGTCGCCAGGCGGCGTGCACAGCCATGAATCGCAAATTCACGCCCTGCTCGACCTCGCCGCGGCGAAGGGCGCAAGGCAAGTCTGTGTGCATGCCTTCCTCGACGGCCGCGACACGCCGCCGCAGAGCGCTGAAGCCTCGCTGGCCGCACTGGAGCAGAAATGCCTTGCCCTCGGCAATGCGCGCATCGCCTCGATCTGCGGCCGTTACTTCGCGATGGACCGCGACCAGCGCTGGGACCGCGTCGAATCCGCCTATGACCTGCTGGTGGACGGCAAGGCGGAGTTCAGCGCGGCCGATGCGCTGGCCGGCCTGAAAGCCGCTTATGCCCGCGGCGAAACCGATGAATTCGTGAAAGCCACGGCCATTGTCCCGGCCGGCGCTGCCGCGGTGCGCATCGAGAACGGCGACAGCATCGTATTCATGAATTTCCGCTCCGACCGCGCACGCCAGCTGACCGCGGCCCTCACGGATCCGGCGTTTTCGGGTTTCACGCGCAAACGCGTGCCCCGACTCGCCTACTACTGCACGCTGACCGGCTACGGCGAGGAATTCAGCCATATCCCCGCAGCGTTCGGGCCGCAGCAGATCCGCGACGGTTTCGGCGAATACCTTTCGAAAAAGGGGCTGCGCCAGCTACGCATCGCCGAAACCGAGAAGTACGCCCACGTCACCTATTTCTTCAACGGCGGCGTGGAAACACCCTATCCCGGCGAGGATCGCGTGCTGGTGCCCTCGCCCAAGGTCGCGACCTACGACCTGCAACCGGAGATGAGCGCGCGCGAGGTCACCGACAAGCTGGTGGAAGCCATCGAGTCGCGCCGTTACGACGCCATTGTCTGCAACTATGCCAACGGCGACATGGTCGGGCATACCGGCAACCTCGCCGCGGCCACCCGTGCCATCGAGGTGCTCGACGAATGCATCGGCCGCATCGTCGAGGCGATGCGCGGCATCGGCGGCGAAGTGCTGATCACCGCGGACCACGGCAATGCCGAAACGATGCGCGACCAGGAATCCCAGCAGCCGCACACGGCGCATACCCTGAACCTGGTGCCGCTGCTCTACATCGGCCGCAAGGCGCGCATCGCCGATGGCGGCGCGCTGCAGGATGTCGCACCGACGCTGCTGGCGATGATGGGATTGCCGCAACCCGCCGAAATGACGGGACGCCCGTTGATCGAGTTTGCGTGAAGCGGGTCGCAGGCCTGCTCATCGCATGGCTGGCGCTGCCCGGCGGCGCCCTTGCCGCAACCGCGGGACAGACGCAGGAGGAACTGCGTGAATTGCGCGCACGCATCTCCGTCATGCAGAAAAAGCTGGCCGCCGCCGAGGAAAGCCGCAGCGAAGCCTCCGATGCCCTGCGCGAATCCGAACAGGCGATCTCGGAAGCGAACCGCGAGCTGCGCCAGCTTGCCCTGCAATCCCGGGAATCGACCGCAAAAATGTCGGCCTTGCGCAAATCCGCGGAAACCGCCGGCGCCACGCTGGGCAGCCAGCAGGAACTCCTCGGCCGCATGCTGCGGCAGCAATACATCCAGGGTGAACCCGGCGCACTGCGCCTGGTGCTGGGCCGTGAAGACCCCAGCGCCCTGACCCGCCAGCTGCATTACCTGTCGCATGTCGCGCGCGCGCGCGCGCAGCTGGTTGACGGCCTGCGTGCGAACCTGCGTGAACTCGAGCGCCTGCAGGCGGCGATCGCCGAAGAAACGGCAGCCATTGCCCGCATCACCCGCGAACAGACCGCCCAGCGCGCGCGCCTCGAACAGGAAAAACGCGCCCGCGCCGGCGTGTTGACCAGGCTGTCGCGGGACATCCAGAAACAGCAGCGTGAAATGCGCGCGATGCAGGCCAACGAAAACCGCCTGACCCGGCTGGTCGACCAGCTGACCCGGCTGGTGAGAAAACCGGCCGCGTCCGGGAAACCGCGTCCGCGCAACGAGGCGCTCCCGTCCGGGACAGCAGACGGCGGCCCCTTCGCCGCCCTGCGCGGCCGGCTGGCATTGCCGGTGCGCGGGGAACTTGGCAGCCGCTTTGGCAGTCCACGTGCAGACGGCGGTGTAACCTGGAAAGGCGTTTTCATCGCCGCCAGGGCAGGAGAAGACGTACGGGCAGTAGCCGGCGGCAGGGTGGTCTATGCAGACTGGTTGCGCGGATTCGGCAACCTGCTGATCGTGGACCATGGCGACAGTTACATGACGCTGTATGCCAACGCCGAAGCACTGCTGAAGCAGGTTGGCGACACGATCCGCGGCGGTGAGCCGGTGGCCACCGTGGGCAACAGCGGCGGCAACGCGGAATCGGGCTTATACTTTGAAATGCGGCATGAAGGACGTCCCTTCGACCCCTTGCAGTGGGTCCGGTTACGGTAGTCATCACAGCAGCCGCAAAGCGCGGCAGGAGCAGCAAATGCGCAGTAAATTCAGTCAGTTAGGTCTTGTCATCGGTGGCGTTCTGATCGGTGTCGCGATCAGCCTCAATTATTCGGCAGTCGCCCAGCGCAGCACGCCGTCGGCGCTGCCGCTGCCGATCGAGGAATTGCGCGCCTTTACCGAAGTCTTCGGCCGCGTCAAAAGCGATTACGTCGAGCCGGTTGAGGACAAGAAGCTGATCACCGAAGCCATCAACGGCATGCTGACGGGCCTTGATCCGCACTCGGCTTACCTCGACCAGGAAGCCTTCCGGGAAATGCAGGTTGGCACCCAGGGCGAGTTCGGCGGCCTCGGCATCGAAGTCGGCATGGAAGACGGGTTCGTGCGCGTGGTGTCCCCGATCGACGATTCACCGGCTTCGCGCGCGGGCATCAAGGCCGGCGACCTGATCGTCAAACTCGATGAAACTTCGGTCAAGGGCATGACGCTCAATGACGCCGTGAAACGCATGCGCGGCAAGCCCAACACCCAGATCGTGCTGACCATCGTGCGCAAGGGCGAACAGAAACCGATCGTGGTCACGCTGACCCGGGCGGTGATCAAGATCCAGAGCGTCAAGTCGACACTGCTGGAGCCGGGTTACGCCTATGTGCGCGTGAGCCAGTTCCAGGAACACACCGGCGAGACGCTGGCCCGCTCGGTGGAGACACTGTTCAAGCAGAACCAGGGCCCGATGAAGGGCCTGGTACTCGACCTGCGCAACGATCCCGGCGGCCTGCTCAACGGCGCGGTGGCGGTGTCCGCAGCCTTCCTGCCGAAGGACGCGCTGGTCGTCTATACCGACGGCCGCACCGAAGATGCCAAGATGAAACTCAACGCCAGCCCCGAGCACTACCTGCGCGGCCGCAACAAGGAGGATTTCCTCAAGCGCCTGCCGGCGGAAGCCAAGACCGTGCCGATGGTGGTGCTGGTCAACGGCGGCTCGGCCTCGGCTTCGGAAATCGTTGCCGGCGCGCTGCAGGACCATGAACGCGCAGTGGTGATGGGCCAGCAGACCTTCGGCAAGGGTTCGGTGCAGACCATTCTGCCGCTGGGCAACAATACCGCGATCAAGCTGACGACGGCGCGTTACTACACGCCCAAGGGACGCTCGATCCAGGCGCGGGGCATCGTGCCGGACATTCCGCTGGACGACGGCGTCAATGACCGCTCGGCGCTGAAACTGCGCGAAGCCGACCTGACCAAGCACCTGACCGAAGGTGCGGCCGAGAAACCGGCGGACAAGGCCGAAGCGGCGGCGAAGTCGGCGCAGAAGTACGGCTTCACGCCGGCGGCACGGCCAAAGGATGTCGACGAAAAAACCCTGCGTCCCGAACCCGGCCAGGTGGTATCACCCAACGACTATGAACTGAACCAGGCGGTCGCTTTCCTGAAAAGCCGGCCGGCGGTCAAA
Organism: Burkholderiales bacterium; assembly: GCA_022843705.1. GTDB lineage: Bacteria > Pseudomonadota > Gammaproteobacteria > Burkholderiales > SG8-41. The sequence goes on along the minus strand of JALHND010000025.1, from coordinate 14,771 downwards.
ACCAACTGAGCGCCTTTTCCGGCCCAGCAACGCCCGGCATTGCCGGGCGTTGTTGTTTCGGAATGCCGCAAGCGATAGATTCGCGCCATGGACGACCATCAACTGCTGCGTTACAGCCGGCATATCCTGCTGCCGGAGATCGGCATCGAGGGCCAGCAGCGGCTGCTCGACGCCCACGCGCTGCTGATCGGCGCCGGCGGCCTCGGTTCGCCGGCCGCGCTCTACCTGGCCTCGGCGGGAATCGGCACGCTGACGATCTGCGACGGGGACAACGTCGATCTGACCAACCTGCAACGCCAGATCGTCCACCGCGAGGCCGCGGTCGGGGAGAAAAAGGTGGACTCGGCACGCCGCACACTTCTCGAACTCAACCCCGCGATCCGCATCAACGCCGTGGCGGAAAGGGTTTCCGGCGAACACCTGCAGGCGCTGGTCGATGCCGCGGATGTGGTGCTCGACGGCTGCGACAATTTCGAAACCCGCCACACCGTCAACCGCGCCTGCGTGCGTGCAGGCAAACCACTGGTCTCCGGCGCAGGCATCCGCTTCGACGGCCAACTGGCGGTGTTCGACCTGCGCCGCCCCGGTTCGCCCTGTTATGCCTGCCTGTTTCCGGAGGACGGGGAAATGGAGGAGATGCGCTGCGCGGTGATGGGCGTTTTTGCGCCACTGGTGGGCATCATCGGCGCGATGCAGGCGGCCGAGGCGCTGAAACTGGTGACCGGCGCCGGCGAAACACTGACCGGCCGCCTGCTGCTGCTGGACGCACTGACGATGGACCTGCGTACGGTCAACCTGAAACGCGACCCGGCCTGCCCGGTGTGCGCCTCACGGACGGCCTGAAACCGCGGCGGGCTCAGGTCATATCCAGCGAATCCGCATCCTTCGGCGCGGTTTCGGCCGCCAGCGCCTCCTTCGAGGGCGTCGTGCTCTCACCGCTCAGCAGATGATTGAGCTCGCGCGTGAGGCGGTCGGCATCGGGCGGATTGCGGCCCAGCATCTGCAACAGCAGCCGCGACGGGAAATCCACCAGGGTCTCCGGATGGTTGGAGCGGATGCGCGAAGCGCTTTCGATGATCGATCGCGCATGACCGCTCTTGAAGCCGGCCTTGAGGCTCTCGATCGAATCCAGCACGGCAAGCTGGCTGCGGGCGACGCCCAGCATCAACTGCGCAAGATGCTCTACCTTGATATCGGCCATGGTGTTCTCCTCGTCTCGTATGGGATGGTCATGCCAGCACGCCTTCCATCAGCTGCTTCCACTGCCGCTGCCAGTGTTCGGCCGGATCGCGGCGGAAACCGCTCTTCGCATACTGATGCCAGCGTCCCGCCACGAAACTCATCAGCAGATTGGCCTGGGCGGTGAGATCAACGTCCCCGGCCGCCTCTTTCTGCGTCACCGCGAAGCGCAGCGACTGCTTCAGCGCCGCCTCGATGCGGTCGTGGATCTGGTTGATGCGTGCCTGCAGCGCCTCGTCCTCGGTCACCAGCGCATCGCCGATCAGCACCCGGGTCATGCCGCGGTTCTTCTGGGCGAAGCCGAGCAGCATGCTGACGATCGCCTCGGCCTGGCGCAGGCCGCCCTGCTCATCGGTGGTGATGCGGTTGATCAGCGTGAACAGCGTCTGTTCGACGAAGTCGATCAGCCCGGCGAACATGTCGGCCTTGCCGCGGAAGTGCCGGTAGAGGGCGGCCTCCGAGACCCCGATGCGCGCGGCCAGCGCCGCGGTGGTGATGCGCTCCGCCGAAGGCCCCTCGAGCATCTCCGCCAGGGTCTGCAGTATCTGGGTCTTGCGTTCGCCGCTGCGTGCCATTTGGTCCTCAGTACAGGTGTGCTGCGTGACTGGAAAGTGCGGCCATGCCCTGCACCCGCACATCGACGTACCCCGGCACGCGCTCCGCCTGGGACACCCAGACGGTTTTCATGCCGAGCTTTTTTGCGGTGCGCAGGTTTTCCAGCGAATCCTCGACCATGATACAGCGCCGCGGCCGCAGGTGATGCGCGCGGCAGAGCTTGAGGAAACCGTAGGCATCGGGCTTGGGGCGGAAGCCCACCCGCTCGATCGAAAACACGGCATCGAACAGATTCGTGATGCCGAGCACCCTCAACACCGCCCTCGCGTAATGCACCGGCGCATTGGAAAACACGAATTTGCGTCCTGGCAGCCGGCGCAACACGTGACGCAATTGGGGCTCACGCACAACCATGCGCTCCAGTTCCGGAAACTGGTGGGTATGCCAGAGGAAATGCCGCGGGTCGGTGCCGTGGTGGCGCATCAGGCCGAGCAGCGTCGCGCCGTAACGCCGCCAGTAACTGCGCCGCAGTTCACCGGCCGACTGCTCGTCCAGCTGCAGGTGCTGCTGCAGGTATGCATTCATCGCCCGGTTGATGTGCGGAAAAATATGCGGCGACGCATTGTGCAGGGTGTTGTCGAGGTCGAAGATCCACGCGACCGGGGCAGTCATGGCCGGCATTCCGCCCGCGGCATCAGCGGCGCCGGATCAGCGTGCCCACGCCCTCGTCCGTCAGGATCTCGAGCAGCAGCGCATGTTCGACGCGGCCGTCGATGATGTGGCAGGTGTTGACGCCGTTCTTCACCGCATCGAGCGCGGAGCCGATTTTAGGCAGCATGCCGCCGTGGATGGTGCCGTCGGCAAACAGCTCGTCGACCTTGCGCGCGGTGAGCCCGGTCAGCAGCTTGCCTTCCTTGTCGAGCACACCGGCAGTGTTGGTCAGCACGATCAGTTTTTCCGCCTTGAGTATTTCCGCGACCTTGCCGGCAACGAGGTCGGCGTTGATGTTGTACGACTCGCCGTTGGCGCCGACGCCGACCGGCGCGATCACCGGAATGAAGTCTTCCGTGTGCAGCAGGTTGACGATGGCCGGGTCGATGCTTTCGACCTCGCCAACCTGGCCGATGTCGACCAGGTCGTCGCTGCCGGCCGTGCCGCGCACCTTGAGCTTGCGCGCGCGGATGAAACCGCCATCCTTGCCGGTCAGGCCCACCGCCTTGCCGCCACAGCGGTTGATCAGGTTGACGATGTCCTTGTTGACCTGGCCACCCAGCACCATCTCGACCACGTCCATGGTCTCGGCATCGGTGACCCGCATGCCCTGGATGAATTCGCCCTTCTTGCCGACGCGCTTCAGCAACTCATCAATCTGCGGACCGCCGCCGTGGACCACCACCGGGTTCATGCCGACCACCTTCAGCAGCACCACGTCACGTGCGAAACCTTCCTTCAGCGCGGGATCGGTCATCGCGTTGCCGCCGTACTTGATGACGATGGTCTTGCCGTGGAAACGCTGGATATAGGGCAGCGCTTCAGCAAGAGTCTTGGCTTTGGCGGCGGCGTTGCTGGCGGACAATGGCATGGAAAATCCCTGAAAGCGGGGTAAATGAGCGAGTATGTGTGAGGGTTCACTCATTTTACCCGACGACAAAAAAAACGGCAGGCCTTTCGGCCCGCCGCCTTCTTCATCCGGCAATCCGCCGCGTGTCAGTTGATCGACAGGCGCTTCGCGGTGACCGCCACTTTTTTCGGCAGCGTCAGCTCGAGCACGCCGTCGGCATATTTCGCGGTCGCTTTTTCCTCGTCCACCGGGGTGCCCAGCGTGAAGGCCCGGTAGACCTTGCCGTAGTGGCGCTCGGCACGCAGCACACGCTCGCCTTCCTTCACCTCGCGCTCGTTGCGGGTCTCGGCGCTGATCGCGACCTGTTCGGCGTCGATGGTGACGTGGATGTCTTCCTTCTTCACGCCGGGGATTTCGGCATGCACCACGTAATCGTTTTCGCTTTCACGGACATCGACGCGGATCGCCTGGGCGGCCTGCGGCGTGCCTTCGAAAGCCATCGGGCGCACGAAAAAGCCGCGCAGCAACTCATCGAACGAATCGTCAAACGGGGTAAAGCGGGTAACATTGACCATGATCAGTCTCCTTGAATTCATTGCGGCGCGATGCGCCGATGGTTCAAATATGGGTGTCCCGGAATACTTTTCAAGAGTACCGTCCGGCCCCGATCAATTGCGCCATAAGTATTTGTTTTTAAACAACTTTTTATACATTCTCCAGTGACCGGCATCCCCCAACCGGCGGCCATCGAAGGCGAGCGCGGCTACCTGCTGCGTTACGCGCGGCTGCAGCTGCGCAATCCGGCGCAGGCCGAAGATGCCGTGCAGGAAACACTGCTCGCCGCGATCGAAGGGGCCGCACGCTTCTCCGGCAAATCGTCGCTGCGCACCTGGCTCACCGGCATCCTCAAGCACAAGATCATCGACCAGCTGCGCCGCAGCGCCCGTGAACAGCCCTTCGCTGCGGCGGATGATGATCGCGCTGAAACCGAGGCCATCGATGCGCTGTTTGCCGGCGATGGGCACTGGCGCGAGATGCCGGCGGACTGGGGCAGCCCGGATGCCGCGCTGGAGAACAGCCGTTTCCGGGCGGCGCTGGAGCTGTGCCTGCAGCGCCTGCCAGAACGCACGGCGCGGGTATTCATGATGCGCGAGGTGATGGAAATGCCCACCGGGGAGATCTGTCAGGAATTGCAGATCACCGCGACCAACTGCTGGGTCATGCTGCACCGGGCGCGGCTGATCCTGCGCGAATGCCTGGAACAGACCTGGTTCGATCCGCCACGCCGATGATGCCCTCCTGCAAAAAAGCCTCTGAACTGATGTCCCAGGGACAGGACCGGGCGCTGGGAACGCTCGAAGGACTGCAACTCAAGCTGCACCTGCTGATCTGCCAGCGTTGCCGGCGGGTCACCCGACACCTCGGATTCCTGCGCGAGGCCATCCGCCGCTATCGCGACGGCAACTGAAACCTGCAGCCAGGAACTTCCGCCGCAACGGCAGGGTCTGCTTTTGGGTGCGCCTGCACTCCCGACATATAATCAGGATTTTTCCGCCCATGAAACGTTTATTCCTCGCCGTACTGCTCGGTTTCGTCACGCTGCAATCCTGGGCACAGGTGCAGCCGCCCGCCCCCGCCGTCGAAGCCCGCGCCTGGCTGCTGTTCGACGTCAACAGCGGCCAGGTGCTGGCCAGCCGCAACGCCAGTGACCGCTTCGAACCGGCTTCGCTGACCAAGCTGATGACCGCTTACATCGTGTTCGGCGCGCTGAAGCAGAAATCGCTGAAACCCGAGCAGGTGGTGCCGGTATCGACCCGCGCCTGGAAGGCGGAGGGCTCGCGCATGTTCATCGAGCCGAACAAGCCGGTCACCGTCGACGAACTGCTGCGCGGCATGATCATCCAGTCCGGCAACGACGCCAGCGTCGCCCTCGCCGAAGCCGTGGCCGGCAGCGAGGAGGTCTTCGCGCAGATGATGAACCGTGAAGCCAAGCGGCTCGGGCTCGTCAACAGCAACTTCACCAATGCCACGGGCCTGACCACGCCGCAGCTGTATTCCTCGGCCGAGGACCTCGCGAAACTGGTGGTGGCGCTGATCCGCGACTACCCGGAACACTATGCGCTGTATTCACAGAAGGAATACCGCTACAACAACATCAGCCAGGCCAACCGCAACCGGCTGCTGTGGCTGGATCCGACGGTCGACGGCGTGAAGACGGGCTACACCGAGAATGCCGGCTACTGCCTCGTTACCTCGGCGCGGCGCGGCGAGCGGCGGCTGGTATCCGTGGTGCTCGGCACGGCATCCGAATCGGCGCGGTCCACCGAAAGCCAGAAACTGCTGAACTGGGGTTTCCAGTTCTACGACAGCGTGAAGCTCTACGCCGCCGGCCAGCCGGTCACCAGCCTGCGGGTGTGGAAAGGCGCATCGAGCTTGCTGAAAGCCGGCTTCACCAGCGACCTCTACGTCGCGGTGCCCAAGGGTCAGGGCGACAAGGTGAAAGCCGTCGTCGAGAGCCTGCAGCCGCTGCTGGCGCCGGTGAATCCCGGCCAGCGCGTGGGCACGCTGAAAATCGAAATCGACGGCAAACCCCACGCCGAACTGCCGGTGGTGGCGCTCGAGAGCGTGCCGGTCGCCGGCATTTTCGGCCGCGCCTGGGACAGCCTGCGGCTGCTGTTCAAATAAAGCCCCACGGCGCAGACTCCAAACCTGAACCCCGGACGGAAGAACCCGAAACCATGAGCGATATCGTCTACCTCAACGGAAAATTCATGCCGATCGAGGAAGCCCACGTGCCGGTGCTCGATCGCGGCTTCATCTTCGGCGACGGCGTCTACGAGGTCATCCCGGTCTATTCGAAACATCCGTTCCGGCTGGCCGAACACCTGCGGCGGCTGCAGTACAGCCTCGACAAGGTGCGCATCGACAACCCGATGAACGACGACGGGTGGACGCAGCTGATCGGCGAAATCATCCAGCGCAACGCCGGCGATGACCAGTCGGTCTACCTGCAGGTCACCCGCGGCGTCGCCAAACGCGACCACGCCTTCCCGAAGGGCGTCAGGCCGACGGTGTTCATGATGAGCAGCCCGCTGGTGACGCCGGCGCCGGCGCTGGTCGAATCCGGTGTCGCCTGCATCACCGCCCAGGATTACCGCTGGCTGAACTGCGACATCAAGTCGGTATCCCTGCTCGGCAACTGCCTGCTGCGCCAGCTGTCCGTCGACGCCGGCGCCACCGAGACCATCCTTTTCCGCGACGGCAAACTGACCGAGGCTTCGGCCAGCAACGTCTTCGTCGTCCGCGACGGCGTGCTGCTGACGCCGCCCAAGGACAACCTGGTGCTGCCCGGCATCACCTACGATGTGGTGCTGGAAATCGCGCGTGCGCGCGAATTCCAGGTCGAGGTGCGCGCGGTGGACGAAGCCGAAGTGCGCAGTGCCGACGAAATCTGGGTCACCTCCTCGACCAAGGAAGTGCTGGCGGTGACCACGCTTGACGGCAAGCCGGTCGGCGACGGCAGGCCCGGCCCGCTGTTCCGGCGCATGCATGCGCTGTACCAGCAGTTCAAGCAGGACCACATGAGAACAGCGGCTTGAGCACCCCGCCCGCCACTCCGGAACCGTCGCTGATCGAATACCCCAGCGACTTTCCGCTGAAAATCCTCGGCCACACGCAGCCCGGTTTTGCCCAGGCGATTGCCGCCGTGGTCAAGAAACACGCGCCCGATTTCGACGAGGCCACGCTGTCGATGCGCACCAGCAAGAAGGGCAAGTACCTCAGCATCACCTGCGTCATCCGCGCCACCTCGCGCGGACAGCTCGACGCGCTCTACCAGGAACTCAGCGACCACCCGATGGTGGTCATGGCGCTGTAGCAACGCCGATCCGCGCGAGCTGACGGTCATGCCGGCGGCCGAGCAGGAGCTGCGCCGCGAAAGCGCCGCAGAGCGCGAGGAACATGTCCCACTGCGTGTCCCATACATCGCCCTGGGTCGCCAGGAATTCGTCGGCTTCAGCGCCGATCAGCAGAGCCGCCCACCATTCGATCAGCTCGTAGAAGGCGCTGACCGCCAGCGCGATGCACAGCACCAGGAAAAACAGGATTTTCCGGCCGCCGATGCCGAAAACCCGCAGCAGCAGTTCGCGCGCCACCAGCGCCGGCACAAAACCCTGGGCGATATGCCCTATGCGGTCGTAGGGATTGCGCGAAAACCCGAACAGATCCTGCAGCCAGAACCCCAGCGGTGTGCGCGCATAGGTGTAGGCCCCGCCGTAGACCAGGATCAGCCCGTGCACGGCAATCAACAGATAGACCAGCGCGGTCAGCGGCAGGCGCCGGCGGGTCGCCAGCAACAGCGGCGCGGCGATCAGCACCGGCAGCACTTCCATGAACCAGGTCAGCCGGTCATGCGGCGCAATGCCGGAGGCGGTCAGCGCAAGGGCCCACACTGCACAGAGAGCAAACACCATGCGGTCCGTGGCCATTGCAACCCGCGTTATTTCGGCAGTTTGCGCTTGCGCAATTCGCGCAGCTCTTCGGCGTATTCCTTGTGGAAGTCCGAACCCGAGCCGGTCAGGTAATTGCGGAAGTCGGTGCAGCCCTGCTCCATGCCGTCTCGGGGCTGGGCCAGTATCTCCTCGCGCTGGCCGGTGCGGTACTCGAGGATGCTGCCTTCGTACTTGCCGATATTGCGCATGTACTCGCGCTCGTCTTTGGAGGCTCCGCGGATCATCAGGGTCAGCCGCGCCTCGAGTTCATTGAGCAGCCCTTTGTGCCGGGATTGCCAGGTGGCATAGGCCTTATCAGTGGATTTGGCCTGCGCCGGAAAGACCTGGTCGCAGGCCTCGCGCAAGGCCAGCAGGCGCTGGTGGGCAAAATAAATCCGGCTCAGCGCGGTACCGTAATCACTGCCGCCGTCGGCGGCCGGCGCCGTGCCGGCGCTGCCGAGCATCACGCAAATAACCCCTGCCGCCAGAATGTGAATCCGCACTGCGTTCTCCCGATCGTCCTATAATGCGGCCTCATTATCCCATCAATGCACGGCCCCGCGCCCGTCCACAGGGTTCCTCCGGTGTCCTCCCTTACCGCCGCAGCAGCGCAGCCATACGCCGCCGTACCACTGGTCGTGCGCCGGCTCGGACTGGTGCCTTATGTGCCGACATGGGCGCGCATGCGCGAATTCACGGCCATCCGCGGCGCGGACACCGCGGACGAGCTGTGGCTGCTGCAGCACCCCCCCGTCTACACCGCCGGCATCGCCGGGAAGCCCGAACACTGGCCGCGGGTCGACAACGGCATTCCGGTGGTGCGCGTCGACCGCGGCGGGCAGATCACCTACCACGGGCCGGGCCAACTGGTCGCCTACCTGCTGCTCGACATGCGCCGCCGGGGCATCGGCGTGCGGCCGCTGGTGCGGCAGATGGAGCAGGCCGTGATCAGGCTGCTGGCGGATTTCGGCGTGGCCGCTGAAGGGCGCACTGACGCGCCCGGCGTCTATGTCGGTGCAGCGAAGATCGCCGCGCTGGGACTGCGCGTTCGCAACGGCTGCTGTTACCATGGCCTCGCGCTGAACGTCGACGTCGCGCTGGAGCCCTTCAGCGCGATCAATCCCTGCGGTTACCCGGGACTGGAAGTGACCCGCACCCGCGACCTCGGCATCACCGACAACCGCCGGCAGATCGGCGAAAGGCTGATCCGGCACATCAGGACACTGCTGCAATGACCACCACCGGCGAAAAACAGAAAGGCCAGGCAAAAACCGCGCGCATCCCGATCAAGGTGGTGCCGTCGACGCCGCTGAAAAAACCCGACTGGATCCGCGTGCGCCTCGGCAACAGCGCGCGTTTCCAGGAAATCAAGGACATCCTGCGCGCGCAGAAACTGCACACCGTGTGCGAGGAGGCGACCTGCCCCAACATCGGCGAATGTTTCGGCAAGGGCACGGCAACTTTCATGATCCTCGGCGACCTCTGCACCCGGCGCTGCCCCTTCTGCGACGTCGCCCACGGCCGGCCGAAACCGCCCGACCCCGAAGAGCCGCGCCACCTCGCCGAAACCATCGCCGCGCTGAAACTGAAATACGTGGTCATCACCAGCGTCGACCGCGACGATCTGAGGGACGGCGGCGCACAGCATTTCAAGGACTGCATCCGCGCGGTGCGCGAACTGTCGCCGCAGACCCGCATCGAGATCCTGGTGCCGGACTTCCGCGGCCGCCTCGACATCGCGCTGGACATTCTCTCCGCCGGCCCGCCCGACGTGATGAACCACAATCTCGAAACCGTGCCGCGGCTCTACAAGCAGGCGCGCCCGGGTTCTGACTATGCGCATTCGCTTAAGCTGCTGAAGGACTTCAAGGCGAAGTTTCCGCGGGTCCCGACCAAGTCGGGACTGATGGTCGGGCTCGGCGAAACCGATGAAGAAATCCTTGAGGTGATGCGGGATCTGCGCGCCCACGACGTCGACATGCTGACCATCGGCCAGTACCTGCAGCCCTCGGCCCACCACCTGCCGGTGCTGCGTTACGTCGAGCCGAAGGTGTTCGAGATGTACGCCGCGGAAGCCGAACGCATGGGCTTCAATCATGCCGCCAGCGGACCGCTGGTGCGTTCCTCATACCACGCCGACCAGCAGGCGCATGAGGCGGGAGTGGTTTAAAGGCAGGGCGTTTAACAGGATGGACAGGATAAAACCGGAACACGGTTTTTGCCGTTAATCCTGTAAATCCTGTCCATCCTGTTTGTTGAATGTCTTTTGCCGCTAGGTTTCTTTGAGTTTTTCTTCCAGCAGCTGGTGCAGCTTCGCGAAATCCGGCTCGCCCAGGATGCGGGTGACGATTTTCCCCCGCTTGTCGATGACAAAGGTGGTCGGCGTCAGCTTCACTTCTCCGAAGGCCTTCGCCAGCTCGCCCATCGGGTCCAGCGCCACCCTGAACGGCAGTTTGTTCTTCTCGACGTAGTTCAGCACGTAGTTCGGCGGGTCGTGGCGCATCGCCACTGCGATGGTCTCGAAACCCCGTGCGCGGTACTTGTTGTAAGTCGCGGTGATGTCGGGCATTTCCTTGATGCAGGTCACGCAGTCGGTGGCCCAGAAATTGACCAGCACGACCTTGCCGCGCAGGCTCCCGGTGGTGATTTTTTCACCCTGGAGGGACACAAAAGTCACCTGGGGCGCCGCCGGCGCAGGGTTCCAGATCGCAAATGCGGCAAACGCTATTGCACCGGCGACCACTGCGACTAGAATGAGGTTTCGTGATTTCTGCATGCCGTCAATCAAACAATCCAATCAAGTGAGGAGTCCGGCCATGGTGCGTATTTTCGGGTTTCTGCTGTGCCTTGTCACCAGCCTGCCTGTCAGCGCGGGCATCGCCGACATCTCCAATGCCGATGCCGCCAGCGGTTTGAGGCAGGCCCTGACGGATGGTTCCGCCGCCGCGGTAAAAATGCTGGCCGCGGAAAACGGCTATTTCGGCAACGCCAAGGTCAGGATTCCGCTGCCCCCCAGCCTGCAGCGGATCGAAGGCGCGATGCGCATGATGGGCATGAAAAAACAGGCCGACGAACTGCTGCTGTCGATGAACCGCGCGGCCGAGGCCGCTGCGCCGGAAGCGCGGCAACTGCTGGTTGATGCCGTGAAAAAAATGTCGGTGCAGGACGCCCGGGGCATCCTCAGTGGCGGCGACACCGCGGCGACCGAATATTTCAAACGCAGCACCCAGGCCCAGCTCACCCAGCGTTTCCTGCCCATCGTCAAGAAAGCCACCGACCGCGTCGGCCTCGCACAGCAGTACAACAACCTCGCCAGCCAGGGCGCCTCGCTGGGCCTGGTCAAGCAGGAGGATGCGTCGATCGAAACCTATGTCACGCGCAAGGCGCTCGACGGCCTCTATCTGATGATCGCCGAGCAGGAAAAATCATTCCGCCAGAACCCGGTCGGCGCGACCAGCAACATCGTCAGGAAGGTGTTCGGCGCCCTTAAATGACGCCGCGGGCCCGGCACTAGCCGATTGCGCAGACGAATTCCTCGAACTTGCCGTTGGCGGAACGGGGCAGCTCGCCGTCGAAAAACATGAACTGCAGTGTGAACGGGTGCCCCAGCGCATCCCGTATCACTGCGGCAAGCCGGGCTTCCTCGTCCGGCTTCAAACCACGATCGCAGACCAGGCGCACCTCGATCCCGTCGAGGCTGCGCTGGATCAGCTGATACTGCCGCACCGGTGCGATGTCGCGGAAGCGGTGAAAACCGACCAGCGGCCAGTGCGTACTGCCGTCGGGCAGTTTCACCATGTTGCGTTCGCGCCCCGCGATGCGGGCCAGCGTCGGCAGCGTGCGTCCGCAGGCGCAGGGCCCGCCGACCGTCGCATGATCACGCAGTTCGTAACGGATCAGCGGCGTGGCGTAATTGTGCAGACTGCTGACGACCAGCCGCCCGGTTTCTCCCGCTGCACAGGGTTTTCCCGCGGCATCGATTACCTCCACCAGCACGCTTTCCGCCATCACGTGATAGAGCCCGCTGGCGGGACACTGCAGCGCGATGTAGCCCAGTTCCTGCGAACTGTAGACATCCTGTATTTCGACATCCAGAACCTCGCGGCAGGCCGTGCGCAGCGCGGGGGACACCGTCTCGCCCACGGTCAGCACCGCGCGCAGCGACGGCAGACGTTCTCCCCGCTGACCGAAATGAACGAGCAGCGCAGCGAGGTTGTTCGGATAGGTCAGCAGGTAACCGGGCGCCTGCCGGCGGATCCAGTCAGCCTGCACGGCCACGTCGGCGTCCAGTGTCAGCAGGGCCGCCGGCCCGGTCCCGCCCAGGGCCGCGGATGCCGGGCCCCAGTTCGGCGCCTCGACGCCATTTGGCGGATCGGCGGTCCCCGGCGCGACCGCCCGGATCGCCGCCAGCTTCAGCGCAGGGTCGCGCCGGTGCCAGGCATGGTCGCGCAGCGTGTTGGCCTGCCACAGCAGCGCATCAAGCACGGTCCGCAGCACCGTGACCGGCTCGCCGGTCGCGCCCGAAGTGCGGTTCTCGTGCGTGCTGCCGAACTGCGGCGGGATCGCCGTGCTGCGCAAGCCATGACCCGCATCCTGGATGTCGCGCCGGGTCAGCAGCGGCAGCGCCTGCAGTTCCGGCATTCCCGCCGGCAATCCGCCAAAACGATCGCGGTAGAAAGGCACCGTGCGCCGTGCATGGCCGATGACTGCGGACAGCTGCAGCAACTGCTGCCGCAGGAGTTGTTCCGGCGCCATGCGCTCGGTCTGTTCAAACTGCCGCAGCAGCGACAGCAGCTGCTCGCGATGGCTGCGACCGGCAACGACAGGCCAGACGATGCCCGCCAGTGCCGCTGCGGAATCCGGATTCATTTCGGCCGCATCACCAGCGTCGGACAACGCGCGCCCAGTTCGTAATCCGGGATGCGGGTCGAGACGATGTCGAAGTCTCCGGCAAGCGCGCGCGCCTCTTCCAGAGTCGGAAACGAATAACAGGTGTCGACACCGCGATAATTGGAAATGGTGTTGACCACTTCTTCGCGCCAGCCCAGCCGCGCAGCGAGCCGCGCCGGATCGGGGACGGCTTCGTGCCATGCGTCCCAGATGTCGCCCAGCCGCACGCCCTGCTCCAGGCTGCCGTGCAGCGCCATCGCCAGCCGCCATTTGAAGACATGGAAATTGCCGATGCGCCCCTGCCACAGGTCATCAACCACGGTGTCCCGCGTCTCGGGCCGCTCCGGGCGGACGAAATAACGCATCAGCAGCAGTGCGCCGCCAGCCGCGACGCGGCGCAGTTCCGCGGAAAATGCGGCGTAACGCGCACGGCCGACCAGCAGGCTGTAGCAGCCGTCGCCGACGAGGATGTCCTGCGAAGCCGCCGCCAGCGGCAACATGAGCCAGTTGCCGCAGACCGCGGCACCCGGCACCCCCGAACCCGGCCACACGCCGGCAATCATCGGCCTTGAATGATCGACTGCCGTCAGCCGGGTATCCGGCGGCCATTGCATCGCGGCGATTTCCGGAGTCACGCCGCAGAGCAGCGCGCGCGGGGACATGGCGCCGGCGCGCGCCTGCCAGGCACGCAACTCGGTCTCGAGCAATTGCACATCCTGGGCTGCCGGCCGCAGCGGCGGCCCGATCAGGCTCCATTGCCGCGCATGCTGGTTCCAGTGATCAGGCTGCGCGGTCATGGTGACGGTCTCCAGCCTCTGTCAGTGTGCGCGGTCCCAGTTCGGCCCCGCGCCGACCTCGACCAGCAGCGGCACCGCCAGCTCGGCAACGCCCCCCATCAGCCGCGTGAGTCCGGACCTGATCTGATCCAGCTCCGCCTCCGGCACTTCCAGCACCAGTTCGTCGTGCACCTGCATGATCAGCCTGGACTCCAGTTTTTCCTCGTCCAGCCAGCGCTGCACGGCAATCATCGCCAGCTTGATCAGGTCGGCAGCCGTGCCCTGCATCGGCGCGTTGATCGCCGCGCGTTCGGCGCCCTGACGGCGCGCGACATTGCTGGCGCGGATTTCCGGCAGCCACAACCGGCGGCCGAACACGGTCTCGACATAACCGAGCTCGCGCGCCTGCTCGCGGGTGACGCGCATGTATTCGGCGACGCCCGGATAACGCTGGAAATAACGGTCCATGTACTGCTGTGCCGCGGCGCGTTCGATGCCGAGCTGACGCGCGAGGCCGAAGGCCGACATGCCGTAGATCAAACCGAAGTTGATGACCTTGGCGTAACGCCGCTGCTCGCCGTCGACGGCTGCCAGCTCGACACCAAAGATCTCGGCCGCGGTGGCGCGGTGGATGTCTTCGCCGGCGGCGAAGGCCTTGAGCAGACTCTCGTCCTTCGAGATGTGCGCCATGATGCGCAACTCGATCTGCGAATAGTCCGCCGACACGATCTGCGAACCGGGCGGCGCGATGAAGGCCTCGCGGATGCGCCGACCCTCGGCGGTGCGGATGGGAATGTTCTGCAGGTTGGGATCGCTGCTCGCCAGCCGCCCGGTGACCGCGGTGGCCTGGCCGTAGCTGGTATGCACGCGCCCGGTCCTGCGGTTGACCATGCCCGGCAGCTTGTCGGTGTAGGTCGATTTCAGTTTCGCCAATCCGCGGTATTCGAGAATCAGCTTCGGCAGCGGATGATCCAGCGCCAGTTCCGCCAGTGATTCCTCGTCGGTGGAGGGCGCGCCGCCCGGCGTTTTCTTGACCGGCTTCAGGCCCTGCTTGTCGAACAGCACTTCCTGGATCTGTTTCGGCGAGCCGAGGTTGAAGGGCTGTCCGGCCTGCTCATGCGCGCGTTTTTCGATCTCGAGCATCTTGCCGCCGAACTCCGCCGACAGTTCGCCCAGCAGTTGCTCGTCGAGCAGCACGCCATTGCGCTCCATGGTGTACAGCACTTGCATCGCCGGCAGCTCGATGCCGGCATAGATGTG
>JALHND010000024.1 GCA_022843705.1 Burkholderiales bacterium | reverse complement strand
TTGGTCGGGGCGAGAGGATTTGAACCTCCGACCACCTGCACCCCATGCAGGTACGCTACCAGGCTGCGCTACGCCCCGAGGAGGCGGATTATACATCAGCGAAGAAAGGTTTCGGCGCCGCGCCTCAGGTCCGCAATTGGTCAATTACGTTCTTGAGTTCCTGCCGCAACTGTGCGAGCGCCGGCTTCGCCGCACCCGCCTGCCCCGCGCTCCGCGAGTGGCGCGAGGGATCATTGGCCAGCTCATCAAGGCGGTTGCGCGCGCCGCTGATGGTGAATCCCTGGTCGTAAAGCAATTCGCGGATGCGGCGTATCAGCAACACTTCGTGATGCTGGTAATAACGCCTGTTGCCGCGGCGCTTGACCGGCCGCAGCTGGGTGAACTCCTGCTCCCAGTAACGCAGAACATGCGGCTTGACGCCGCACAGTTCGCTGACTTCACCGATGGTGAAATAACGTTTTGCCGGGATCGGCGGGAGCTGGGACTTAAGGCTTCCGCTGGCTTCCATGGAAGTGCTGTTCCACCATCGACTTCAGTTTTTGTGATGCGTGGAACGTGACAACGCGGCGCGCCGAAATGGGGATTTCCTCGCCGGTTTTGGGATTGCGACCGGGTCGCTGCGGCTTGTCGCGCAGCTGGAAATTGCCGAATCCGGACAACTTGACACCCCTGCCGTTCTCCAGCGCATGGCGAACTTCGTCGAAGAAGGACTCCACCATATCCTTGGCTTCGCGCTTGTTGAAACCCACCTTCTCGAACAGAAGGTCGGCGAGTTCCGCTTTAGTTAACGTCATCTTGTCCCCTCTCAACGAAGCTTCGCGTTAAACTTTTCTTGCAGAATCTGGCGCAGCTTTGTCATCGCTTTTTCAGCTTCTGCGTCCGTCAAGGTTTTATGAGTATCCTGCAATAACACACTGAATGCAAGACTTTTTTTCCCTTTTTGGACCCCCTCGCCGCGGTATAAATCGAACACCGTGACGTCCCGCAAAATGGTCAGCCCGGACTGCTCTAGCGCCTCGCGGATGTCACCAAAGCGGACTTTTTCTTCGAATTCTGCCGCCAGGTCGCGCCGTATTGCCGGAAACCTGGGCACTTCCCCGCAGGCCGGCAAATAGCGTTTCTCGACAGCGCCCCATTCAATTTCAAACAGCACCGGAGCCGCCGGCAAATCATACTTCCGCTGCCAGCGCGGATGCAATTCGCCAATCCAGCCGATGTCCTCGCCCTCCATCACGACACGCGCCGACTTTCCGGGGTGCAGCGCCGGATGGGATGCAGGCACAAACGACGCGACTGCAGGCTGAAGCAACGCTTCGAGATCAGCCTTCAGGTCGAAAAAGTCGGCGCTACGGGCGGCACTGCCCCACTGCCGGGGCTGCGCCTCGCCGAATGCCACGGCAGCCACACGCATGGGCTGCGGATAACCCGGCAGATTCAGAAAACAGCGCCCGACCTCAAACAACCGCACTCGCCCCTGCTTGCGGCTGGCATTAAAAACCACAGCATCAATCAGTCCGCCGATCAGGCTGGAACGCATCACGCTCATCTGGCTCGCAATCGGATTGGCCAGCGCGACAGGTTCGGGATTGCCGCACAGGTCTTTTTCCCATGAACGATCCACAAAGCTGTAGGTAACAACTTCCTGGTAATCAAGCGCGGCCAGTATGCGGCGGATGCTCATCGGCCCGCGTGCCATTTCCCTGACCGGCAGCAAGGCAGCCGGCGCCACTGGTGATTTGGCCGGGATCCGGTCATAACCGGTGACACGCGCCAGTTCCTCGATCAGGTCTTCTTCGATGCCGATGTCAAAGCGGTAACTCGGCGGCGAGGCTTCCACGGTATCGCCGGCCAGCACGGGCCTGCAACCCAGCCGTCCGAGAATCGACATCGCAGACGCCGCATCGACGGGGAAGCCCAGAATCCGCCCTGCACGGGCCAGGCGTAATTTCACCGGAGGACGTGCCGGCAAATCAGCGCTGACACCTACCACCGGCCCGGCCCGGCCGCCGCAGATCTGCAGAATCAGCTGCGAGGCACGCTCCATCGCGCTGCGCGTTCCCGCAAAATCGACGCCACGCTCGAAACGGTAGGCGGAATCCGAACCGAATCCCAGTTCGCGCGTCTTGCCGGCGATGATTTCCGGCACGAAAAACGCGCTTTCCAGGATGATATCCTGCGTGTCCCGGGTGACCCCGCTGGATTCCCCGCCCATGATGCCGGCCAGCGCCAGGGGCTGGCGCGCATCGGCGATGATCAAATGCCTGGAATCCAGTTCCAGCATCGTGCCGTTGAGCAGCACCAGCGTTTCACCGCTGCGGGCCCGTCGCACGCAAATACCACCATCCACGCGCGAAGCATCGAAAGCATGCAGCGGCTGCCCCATTTCAAGCAGAACATAGTTGGTCACATCGACCACCGCGCTGATTGCGCGGATGCCGCCGCGCGCCAGGCGCCTCACCATCCAGCCCGGAGTTGCCGCAGCGGCGTTGATGCCGCGGATGATGCGTGCACTGTACAGCGGGCAATCGGCTCTTGCGTCCACCGTTACATCCACGCGGTCTTCGATCTGCGGCGCCAAGGCCTGCGGTTCCGTCCATTTCAGCGCAGCACCGCTCAGTGCCGCCACCTCGCGCGCCATGCCCAGTACGCTCAGGCAATCCCCGCGATTGGGCGTCGGCTTGGTGGTCAGCACCTGGTCGTCGAGATCAAGCAGATCCCGCACCGACATGCCGATCACGGCATCTGCGGGGAGTTCGAGCAGCCCTTCCGCGTCTTCGCTGAGGCCCAGTTCCCGTGCGGAACAGAGCATGCCGCCGGATTCGATGCCGCGCACCTTGGCCAGCTTGATTTCCATGCCTGGCAGCCGTGCGCCGGGTAATGCCGCAGGAACGCGCATCCCGGCACGGACCTTGGGCGCACCGCAGACAATGGTCAGCGGCGCAGTGCCGGCATTCACCTGGCAGACGTTCAGCCGGTCCGCCTGCGGGTGCTTCTCCACGGACAACACCTCGGCCACCACCACACGATCGAATGGTGGAGCGGCAGGATCAATCGCCTCAACCTCCACGCCGCCGAAAGTCAGCAGGTCTGAAAGTTGCGCAGTCGACAGTTCCGGATCGACCAGTTCACGCAGCCAGTGCTCAGAGATTTTCATTCCGGCCGCCGCTTACACAAACTGCTTCAGGAAACGCAGGTCGTTCTCATAGAACAACCGCAGGTCCTTGACGCCGTAACGCAGCATCGTCAGGCGGTCCGGTCCGAGTCCGAAAGCGAAACCCTGGTAACGCTCGCTGTCGATGCCTACATTGCGCAGCACGTTGGGATGCACCATGCCGCAGCCGCCAACCTCGAGCCAGCCTTCGCCGAAACTCATGTCGATTTCCGCCGAAGGCTCGGTGAACGGGAAAAACGACGGCCGGAACCGCAGCTTCAGCTCCGGATTCTCGAAAAACCGCTGAAAAAAATCGACCAGCACACCCTTCAGGTTGGCGAAGCTGACACTCTCGTCGATCCACAAGCCCTCGACCTGGTGAAACATCGGCGAGTGCGTGGCATCGGAGTCGACACGATAGACGCGGCCGGGCGCGATGATGCGGATCGGCGGCTGTCGCTGCTCCATGTACCGGATCTGTATCGGCGAGGTGTGCGTGCGCAGCAGATGCCTGCCGTCGGCCAGGTAGAAGGTGTCGTGCATCGAACGGGCCGGATGGTTTTCCGGCTGGTTCAGCGCCGTGAAATTGTAGAAATCCGTTTCAATCTCCGGACCGTCGGCCACCTCGAATCCGATCGAACGGAACAGCAGCTCGATGCGCTCCATGGTGCGGCTGACCGGGTGCAACCCTCCCATGCCCGTGCCCCGTCCCGGCAGGGTCACGTCGATCGACTCTCCGGCAAGCCGTGCCTCCAGCTCGCGCG
The DNA here is from genome assembly GCA_022843705.1 of Burkholderiales bacterium. GTDB lineage: Bacteria > Pseudomonadota > Gammaproteobacteria > Burkholderiales > SG8-41. The sequence goes on along the minus strand of JALHND010000024.1, from coordinate 23,834 downwards.
CAGCGATGAATTCGCGGCGTGCATTGAGGGCATCTTCCAGCTGCTGCTTGGCCACATTGATGCGGGCCCCAGCCGCAGGGCGTTCCGCGGCGGGCAGTTTGCCCAAACCCTTGAGCAGTTCGGTCAGCGCTCCGGACTTGCCGACGTAACGCGCCTTGGCCTGCTCGAGCGCATCGGCGTCATCAATGCCGCCAAACAGCGCCATCGCCTCTGCCACGAGCTTGTCGAGTTCCTGCATGGATGAATGGTAGCGGAATTCAGTGAAAAAAAAGGAGGCTCTTCGAGCCTCCTTTTCCGGGCATTAACGCTCAGGCGCCGAGGCTCGCCCTGGCCTGCTCCACAAACCGCACAAACGCCGGCTTGTCGAACACGGCGATGTCGGCCAGCACCTTGCGGTCGACCTCGATTGCCGCCTTTTTTAGGCCGTTCATGAACACACTGTAGGTCATGCCATGTTCGCGCGCAGCCGCATTGATGCGTGCAATCCACAGGGCGCGGAATTCACGCTTCTTGGTGCGGCGGTCGCGGTAGGCATACTGCCCGGCGCGCATGACCGCCTCGTTGGCGATGCGGAATACGTTGTTGCGGCGGCCGCGGAACCCCTTGGCCGCCTTCAGGACCTTTTTGTGCGCCTTGCGGGCGATGACTCCACGTTTGACTCTTGGCATGGTTCGTCTCCCCGATCAGTAAGGCAGCATCGCACGGACTGCGCGCTGGTCGGAATCGTGCACCATGGTCGTGCCGCGCAGGTGACGCTTGCGCTTGGTGCTCTTCTTGGTGAGGATGTGGCGCAGGTTCGAGGAACTGCGCTTGAACGCACCGCTGCCCAGCTTCTTGAATCGCTTGGCCGCGCCGCTCTTGCTCTTCATTTTCGGCATGGTAACTCCTGTTTTAGCCTAGCGTCGGGCGCCTGCGTTGCCGCGGGACTTGAGGCCCGATCACTACTTCTTTTCAACGGCCGGGGCGTCCTGCGCTGTCGCGCCGGCCGCCACAACCACCTTGCCCGGCGTCGCCGCCGGTTTGTCTCCCGCAGCCTTGCCTTCTGCCTTGGGTGAACTCTTTGCCGCAGCTGCAGGCTTCGCCTGCACCTGCACCTTCTTCGGCGCCAGCACCATCACCAGCTGGCGGCCTTCCATTTTCGGGAACTGCTCCACTACCGCAAGTTCGATCAAATCCGTCTTCACGCGCTCCAGCAGCCGGATGCCGAATTCCTGGTGCGCCATCTCGCGCCCCCTGAAACGAAGCGTGATTTTTGCCTTGTCGCCTTCCTCAAGAAACCGGGTCAGGTTGCGCAGCTTGATCTTGTAGTCGCCCTCGTCCGTACCGGGACGGAATTTCACTTCCTTGACGACGATCTGCTTCTGCTTGAGCCTCGCCTCGTGCTGCTTCTTGCTCTCGCGGTACTTGAACTTGCCGTAATCCATGACACGGCACACTGGCGGGTTCGCCGTGGGCGCAATCTCGACCAGATCCAGTTCCGCTTCTTCCGCGAGCTTGTTGGCCGCGGCGATGCTGATCACGCCGACCTGCGAACCATCGGCACCGATGACCCGCACTTCCGGGGCGGTGATTTCACCGTTGATCCGGGCTTCTTTTTCCTGAGCTATGCGACAGACTCCTAAACTTGGTTGCTCTCAGACCGTGCGCCCCTTGCGCTCAATATCGCCTTTCAAAAGCGATAAAAAGGCGTCCAGGGTCATTTGCCCCAGATCCTCGCCTCGACGGGAACGCACAGCCACCAGCTGCGCCGCAACTTCCTTGTCACCAATGACCAGCTGGAAGGGCAGCTTTTGCAGACTATGTTCGCGGATTTTATAGGAAATTTTCTCATTTCTCAAGTCGGCCTCGGCCCTGAAACCGGCCTTTTTGAGGGTTTCCGCAACACCGGCCACATGCCCCGCCTGTGCTTCGGAAATGTTCATCACCACGGCCTGCACGGGCGCCAGCCAGGCCGGCATCGCCCCGGCGTAATGCTCGATCAGGATGCCGATGAAACGCTCCAGTGACCCCAGGATGGCCCGGTGCAGCATCACCGGCGTGCGCCGTGTGTTGTCCTCGGCCACATACTCGGCCCCCAGACGCCCCGGCAACGCAAAATCCAGCTGCAGGGTGCCGCACTGCCACACCCGCCCCAGCGAATCTTTCAGCGAGAACTCGATTTTCGGGCCGTAAAAGGCGCCTTCGCCCGGATTGAGGTCCCATTCCAGGCCCTTGGCATCCAGAGTGGCTTTCAATGCCGCCTCGGCACGATCCCACACCGCATCCTCGCCTATGCGTTTTTCAGGACGGGTCGAGAGCTTGACCAGGATGTGCTCAAAGCCGAAATCGGCATAAACCCTGCGCAACAGGTCAATGAAGTCGCCCGCCTCGCCCTGGATCTGGTCCTCGGTGCAGAAAATATGCGCATCGTCCTGCACAAAACCGCGCACCCGCATCAGGCCATGCAGAGCGCCCGATGGCTCGTTGCGGTGGCAGGAACCAAACTCGGCGATGCGCAGGGGCAGGTCACGATAGCTCTTGACGCCCTGGTTGAAGATCTGCACATGGCCGGGGCAGTTCATCGGCTTTACCGCGTAATCACGCTTCTCCGACTCCGTGGTGAACATGTACTCGCGGTAATTCTCCCAATGCCCCGAGCGCTCCCACAACACGCGATCCATCACCTGCGGCGTGCGCACCTCGCGGTATCCGGCTTCGGTCAGCAGTCCGCGCATGTACTGCTCGATCGCCTGCCAGATCACCCAGCCATTGGCATGCCAGAACACCATGCCCGGCGCCTCATCCTGCATGTGGAACAGATCCAGCTGCCGCCCCAGCTTGCGGTGATCCCGCTTCTCCGCTTCCTCGAGGCGATGCAGGTACTGATCCTGGTCTTCCTTCTTCGCCCAGGCCGTGCCGTAGATCCGTTGCAGCATTTCATTCTTCGAATCACCGCGCCAGTAGGCACCGGCCACCTTCATCAGCTTGAACACCTTCAGTTTCCCGGTGGACGGCACATGCGGCCCGCGACAGAGGTCGATGAAGTTGTCCTGGCGATACAGGGAAATCGGCTCGTTCGACGGAATGGAGGCGATGATTTCAGCCTTGTACTTCTCGCCCATGTCCGAGAAAAACTTTACCGCCTCGTCCCGCGGCATCACCTGGCGGTCCACACGGATGTCGCGCCTGCTGATTTCCGCCATGCGTTTTTCGATGGCCGCGAGATCTTCCGGAGTGAACGGCCGTTTGTAGGCAAAATCGTAGTAAAACCCGTCCTCGATTACCGGACCAATGGTCACCTGCGCATCGGGGAACAGCTCCTTCACCGCATGGGCCAGCAGGTGCGCGGCGGAGTGGCGCAGGATTTCCAGTCCTTCCGGATTGCGGTCGGTGATCACCGCGAGTTCGGCATCTGCCTCGATGCGATGCGACACGTCCACCAGCCTGCCGTCGACACGCCCGGCAAGCGCCGCCTTGGCCAGGCCGGCGCCAATGGAAGCCGCGACTTCGGCCACCGTCACCGGGTTCTCGTAGGACCGGACCGATCCATCGGGCAATTTGACGTTGATCATGCTGAAAATTCCGTAAACACAAATAAAAAAAGTGCGGACAAGCCGCACTTTTTTCCGCTACCAGGGAAATGACGCAGCTACTGCCGGGGTGAAGAGAGACAGCAAGTTCGCGGTGTCATAACGCTCGCTTTCCGTTTTCCCGGGGCAAAAATACGCATTCCGAATTTGGTAGGCGCGATTGGACTCGAACCAACGACCCCCACCATGTCAAGGTGGTGCTCTAACCAGCTGAGCTACGCGCCTGAAAGGTGCGCATTCTAGCCCAAGCAGGCGGCATCAATCAAACAAAATCAGGGGCTTGTCGAGGCCAATTCAGGCCATCAACGCCCGGCGGCACTCAGCGGCGGGATGCCCCGAGCACACCCTTCACCTCGCGAACCAGCGCCAGGACCTTCTGCAACTGGCCGAGGTCGGTGATTTCCACGGTAAACCGCATCCGCGCACTGAGGTCGGTCGACGTCGACCGCGTGGCCGTGACATTGATGCGTTCGCGCGACAGCACCTCCGAAATGTCCCGCAGGAGGCCGGTGCGATCCACAGCCTCGACCACGATATCGACCGGAAATGTCGTGCTGCCCGGCGCCCCCCATTCCGCTTCAATCCGGCGCTGCGGATCAAGCCGGGCAAGGTTCGCGCAATCGGCCCGGTGCACGCTGACCCCGCGTCCGCGGGTCACAAAGCCGACTATGGGCTCCGGCGGCGCCGGACGGCAGCATTTCGCCGGCGTGGTCAGCAGCCTGTCGACGCCGACCACCAGCACACCACCGCCACTGCCACCGGGCTTGCGGGTGACTATGCCTTCCGTCGCTGCAGGTGTGTCCGCAGGCGCATCATCCGGATTGAGCGCAAGTTGCAGCGCTTTGGGACCGACCTCTCCGCGCCCCAGGCCGGAAAGCAGGTCATTGAGCCGCTCGAAACCCATGTCCGCCGCCAGCTGATCCAGGTTCAGCCGGCTCAGACCCCGGCGCTGCAATTCCTTCTCGAGCTGTGCGCGCCCCTGGGCAATATCGGCTTCCAGGTTCAGGCGGTTGAACCACTGGCGCACCTTGCCACGGGCACCCGCGCTTTTGAGGAATCCGAGCTGCGGGTTGAGCCAGTCGCGGCTGGGACCGCCCTGCTTCGCAGCCAGAATTTCCACCTGCTGGCCATTGGCCAGCGCCGTGTTCAGCGGCACCATCACGCCGTCAACCTTGGCGCCACGGCAGCGGTGTCCGAGCTCGGTATGCACGTGATAGGCAAAATCGACGGGCGTCGAACCCTTCGGCAGGTCCACCACCCGCCCCTGCGGCGTGAACACGTAAACCGAATCCTCGAACAGGCCGGTGCGGAACTGTTCTGCAAACTCGCCGGTATCACGCACCTCGTCCTTCCATTCCAGGACCTGCCTTAGCCAGGCGATTTTTTCCTGGTAGCTGCGATCCTGCCGGCCACCTTCCTTGTACTGCCAGTGCGCCGCGACGCCCAGTTCCGAATGCTGGTGCATCTCGTGGGTGCGGATCTGCACTTCCAGCGATTTCCCCTCGGGACCGATCACGGCGGTATGCAATGACCGGTAATTGTTGGCCTTGGGTTTTGCAATATAGTCGTCAAACTCCTTCGGCAGCGGGGACCACAGGCTGTGGACGATGCCCAGCGCGGCGTAACAGTCCTTGACATCACGCACCAGCACCCTCACTGCACGAACGTCATAAAGCCCTTCAAAATCAATGGCTTTCCGCTGCATTTTGCGATGGATACTGGCAATGTGCTTGGGTCTGCCGCTGACCTCCGCGGCAATCCCCGCACGCGCGATTTCCCCCTTCAGAAGCGCCACCACGTTTTCGATATAACGTTCACGGTCCAGCCGCTTTTCATCCAGCAGCCGGGCTATGCGCTTGTAGCTTCCGGGGTCGCGCACCCGCAGCGCCAGATCTTCCAGTTCCCATTTGATCTGCCAGACACCCAGGCGGTTGGCCAGCGGCGCAAAAATGTCCCGGGTCAATTCGGCGATTTCCGCCATCTGCCGCGGGTCTGCCGAGCGTATCGCAGCACGCAGATCCTGCAGGTGATCAGCCAGCTTGATCAGCACCACCCTCACGTCCTGGACCATGGCCAGCAGCATCTTGCGCAGGGCCTCCAGTTGCGCAGCCTGCGCTTCTGCACGGACCGGCGCCACCGCACGATTCGACAGCACGCCGATTTCCCCCATGCGAACAACACCTTCGGCCAGTTCCGCCACCGTGACGCCGTAGCGCTCGCGGATGTCCTTGAGCGTCTCCGGCCTGGCCCGCAGCAGGGGCAGCAGCAAGGCCGCTGCCAGTGACTCGTGGTCAAGATCAAGCTGCAGCAGGATCTCGGTCACCGCCTGTGCGTGCTCGAGCGCAGTTTCGCCGCCGGGCAACAGGGTGCCCCCCACCGAGGCCATCTCGTCCGCCACCGCCTTCAGCAGCACACCGGCCGGCCCGTCAAAACGCGCCGCCAGCTGTTTAGCCCATTCGCCGGACAGCGGGTTATCGGCGCTGACCAGCTGCAATTGATGTTTCCTGACCATGTAACTGCCTGAAAGCCTGATCTGTATGCAAAAAGCCCGTGAAGTTTGCCCCAAAACAGGGCGGACGCACCATCGCCAGCCATGGCGCCCCATGATTGCCCACAAGCCACCCGGGGAAGCAGCGTTTTTGCCGAATGGCATACGGGTTGCTTAAGCTGTGTTACAACAATCCCAGTGGCCAACAGGAAATTCACCATGAGCGGCAAGCCACCTTACGACGAAATGCGCGCCCCGGACGGCGTCGTCCGCTCGCATTATCGCGCTTACGCCGACTGGCTTGACGGCAAAACGTCCGATTTCCTGCCGCAGAAGCAGCGCGAGGCGGATGCGCTGTACACCCGCCTCGGCATCACCTTCGCCGTTTATGGCGACGAATCCGGCACTGAACGTTCGATACCTTTCGACATCATCCCCCGCATCATCCGCCCCAATGCCTGGAAAATCATCAACGACGGCGCCTGCCAGAGAGTGCGCGCCCTCAATGCCTTCCTGAAAGACATCTACCACGGCCAGGAAATCCTCAAGGCGGGGATCATTCCCGCCGCACAGGTCACCGGCAACTCGGCCTTCCGTCCGGAGATGCAGGGCATCCAGGTTCCGGGTGACGTCTACGTGCACATCGCCGGCGTCGACATCGTCAAAACCGATGCCGGCGAATTCTATGTGCTGGAAGACAACCTGCGCACGCCTTCCGGAGTCTCCTACATGCTGGAGAACCGCAAGATGATGATGCGGCTGTTTCCGGATCTCTTCGGACGCATCCCGGTTGCGCCGATCGATCATTACACCGATGTGCTGCTGGAAAACCTGCGTGCCGTGGCACCCGAACACGTCAGTCAGCCCACCGTCGTGGTGATGACACCCGGCGCCTACAACAGCGCTTACTTCGAACATGCCTTCCTCGCCCAGCAGATGGGCGTCGAACTGGTCGAAGGCCAGGATCTCTTTGTCTCCAACAACTATGTCTACATGCGCACCACCGCCGGCCCGCAGCGGGTGGACGTGATCTACCGGCGCATCGATGATGACTACCTGGACCCGCTGGCCTTCCGCCCCGACTCCGTGCTGGGCGTGCCCGGCATATTCGCCGCCTACCGCGCAGGCAACGTCACCCTCGCCAACGCAATCGGCACCGGCGTTGCCGACGACAAATCGACCTACCTCTACGTGCCGCAGATGATCGAGTTCTACCTCGGCGAAAAACCGATCATCTCCAACGTGCCGACCTACCGTCTGGGACAGGCCGATGATCTCGCCTACACGCTGGCTCACCTGCCCGAACTGGTGGTCAAGGAAGTCCAGGGCTCCGGCGGATACGGCATGCTGGTCGGACCGACCTCGACCAGGGAGCAGATCGCCGAATTCCGCAAACGCATCGAGCTGAACCCCGCCAACTACATCGCCCAGCCGACGCTGGCACTGTCCACCTGCCCGACTTTCCGCGATTCCGGCATCGTGCCGCGGCACGTCGACCTGCGTCCTTATGTGCTTTCAGGGCGCGAAGTCACACTCGTGCCCGGCGCATTGACCCGTGTCGCGCTGCGCGAAGGCTCGCTGGTCGTCAATTCCTCGCAGGGCGGCGGCACCAAGGACACCTGGGTACTGGAGGACCTGCCATGCTGAGCCGGCACGCCAACAACCTCTACTGGATGTCGCGCCAGATCGAACGCGCGGAAAACACCGCGCGCCTGCTCGACATCACCTACCAGATGTCGCTGCTGCCCTATCGCGTGACCGACGTGGCCCAGTCCTGGGCGGAACCCTGGGCGCTGCCGCTGGTGATCAACGGCCTCGCCAGCAGCTATTACGCGAGGAACCCGGGACCGCTGACCTCGGAAAAAGTGCTGCGCTTCATGGTCACCGACAGCGGCAACCCGTCAAGCATCTGCTCGCTGATGCATGCTGCGCGCGAAAACGGACGCAGCATGCGCGGCGTGATGACTTCCGAAATGTACGAGGACCTCAACGCCATCTGGCTGGAACTGCGCAGCCGCAGCGAAACCGCGCTGGCCCACGGCGGCATCAACGAGCTCTTTGAATGGATCAAAACCCAGTCCCACCAGTTCCGTGGCGTGACCTTCGGCACCATGCTTCGCGACGAGGCCTACCAGTTCATCCGCCTCGGGACATTCACCGAGCGCGCCGACAACACGGTTCGGCTGCTCGACGTCAAGTACCACACGCTGCTGCCCAGCGCCGCGGATGTCGGCGGCGCGGTCGATTACTACCAGTGGAGCGCCCTGCTGCGATCGGTCAGCGCACTGAGCTCCTACCGCCGCATCTACCGGGACGTGATCACGCCGAAACGCGTCGCCGAACTGCTGATCCTGCGTGACGACCTGCCGCGCTCGCTGCACGCCTGCATGAACGAGATCTACGAAATCCTGCGCGACCTGTGCAAACGCGACTCGATGGAGCCCGAGCGTCTCGCCGGCGAGCTTCATGCGCAGCTGCATTACGGCCGTGTCGAACAGATCATGGAAACCGGACTCCACGAATACCTGATGGAATTTCTCGAAAAACTGCACCTGCTGAACGATGAACTGAACCGCCACTTCCTCGCGCCGGTCTATGATGCCCCCGAGGCACGGTCGGCCACCGCGCGGCAAAACTCATGACCCGGGATTTTCTGCCGCATATCCGGCCCTGCCTCAGCCCTGCGGCTCGCTTGTCAGCCCTGTCGGCTTACCCTATGCTTCGCCCCATCCAATTTTCCGTTGCCGCCCCCGATGACTTACTGCGTTGCCGTCACCCTCAAAGCCGGCATGGTGTTCGCGTCCGACTCGCGCACCAATGCCGGTGTCGACCACGTCTCCAGCTACCGCAAGATGCGCGTGTTCAGCAGGGACGGCGACCGCGTGATCGTGATCCTCAGCTCGGGCAACCTGTCGATCACGCAAAGCGCGATCAACCTGCTCGAGGAAGACCAGCGCCAGCCCGGAACGCGGCGCACGCTGTTCGATGCGCGTTCGATGTACGAGGTCGCGGAAATGGTGGGCCAGGCCCTGCGCGAAGTCCGGCTGCGCGACGGCCCCTATCTGCTGCAGGCCAATGTTGATGCCGGCGCCTCCTTCATCGTCGGCGGGCAGATTGCCGGCGGCCGCCAGCGGCTGTTTCATATCTACAGCGAAGGCAACTTCATCGAATCGACTGCCGAGACCACCTATTTCCAGATTGGTGAAAGCAAGTACGGAAAACCGGTCATCGACCGCGTCGTCAAGCCCGAAACCAGCCTGCTTGAAGCCACCAAGTGCCTGCTGGTCTCCTTCGACTCGACGATGCGCAGCAACATCTCGGTCGGCCTGCCGATCGACCTGCTCATTTACCGCGCCGACACGCTGCGGGTTGCCTTCCAGCACCAGATCCAAGAAAGCGATCCCTATTTCAACATGGTCCACCAGCGCTGGGGCGAAGGCCTGCGCAAGGTTTTCAGCGAGTTGCCCAATCCCGACTGGAATGTCGGCTTCGAACAGTAACGCCGAGTCTTTCCCGGCGGAAGGACACCGCCGATGAGCATCCAGGTCGCACTGCATCACCTGACCCGCTACCGCTACGACCGCGAGGTCGGTCTCTCCGCGCATGAAATCCGCCTGCGTCCCGCTCCGCACTGCCGCACGCCGATCCTCTCGTACTCGCTGAACGTGCAGCCGGAGAAACATTTCATCAACTGGCAGCAGGACATTTTCGGCAACTACATCGCACGCTTCGTGTTTCCGGAGAAAACGCGCGAACTCGAAATCACCGTCGATGTCGTGGCCGACATGACGGTGATCAACCCTTTCGACTTTTTCATCGAGAGTTACGCCGACCGTTTCCCGTTCGGCTACCGCGGAGAACTGCTGCGCGACCTCACGCCCTACCTCGCCACCGAGGAACAGGGGCCCCTGCTGAAACAATGGCTGGCCGCATTTCGTGCCGCCAATGCCGGTGAAACAGCCACCATCGACTTCCTGGTCGCCATCAACCGCCAGCTGCAGCAGGACATCCGCTACCTGGTGCGCATGGAACCCGGCGTGCAGACCTGCGAGCAGACCCTGCACAACCGCAGCGGATCCTGCCGCGACAGCGGCTGGCTGCTGGTGCAGCTGCTGCGCCACTGCGGGCTCGCCGCGCGCTTCGTATCGGGTTACCTGATCCAGCTCAAGGCCGACCAGAAACCGCTCGATGGCCCCGCCGGCCCCGAGCGTGATTTCACCGACCTGCATGCCTGGGCCGAGGCCTACATCCCCGGCGCGGGCTGGGTGGGCCTGGATCCGACCTCCGGCCTGCTCGCCGGCGAGGGCCACATTCCGCTTGCCTGCACGCCCTCGCCGGCCAGTGCAGCCGCAGTCACCGGGGGAGTCGACCCCTGCGACACGCAGTTCGATTTCGAAATGTCGGTCACCCGCATCCACGAGGACCCGCGCGTCACCAAGCCCTATGACGCCGCGCAATGGGATTCCATCAACGCACTCGGCCGTCAGATCGACACTGAACTGGCCGGACATGACGTGCGCCTGACCCAGGGCGGCGAACCGACCTTCGTCTCCGTCGACGACATGGACGGCCCCGAATGGAACACCTTGGCGCTGTCCGACAAAAAATGGGCGCTCGCCGAACAGCTGGCATGGCGGCTGCGCGAACGTTTTGCGCCCGGCGGCCTGGTGTTCTACGGCCAGGGCAAATGGTATCCGGGCGAACCGCTGCCGCGCTGGGCACTGGGCATCCAGTGGCGCAATGACGGCACGCCGCTGTGGCGCAATCCGGAACTGATTGCCGCGGCCGGCGTGCCGGCCGATGCCACGGCAGCTGACGCGCACCGTTTTGCCGTGGCGCTGACCAGCCTGCTGAAAATTCCGGCCGCAAGCCTGATGCCGGTTTGGGAAGATCCGCTGACCCGCCTCTCCGCGGAAAAAGCGAAGCACACACCGGGCAATGCCATCCCTGCCGGCCATGTGCTGCCACTGGCTGCCACCGCTTCCGGCTGGGCCAGCTCGGCCTGGCCCCTGCCCGATGGCCAGGTCATCCTGATCAACGGCGACTCGCCGGTCGGTTATCGCCTGCCGCTGGAAGCACTGCCGAAGACCCTGCCCGGCGGCGAAAAGCTGGTGCGCACCGCCCTCTGCGTCGAAGTTCGCGAAGGCAGGCTCCATGTCTTCCTGCCGCCCTTCGAAATACTGGAGCCCTACCTCAAGCTGGTCGCGCACATAGAAGACACCGCGGCAACCCTCGGACTGCGCGTCCGCCTCGAAGGTTATGAACCGCCGTCCGACCCGCGCATCACCGTGCTCGGCGTGACCCCCGACCCCGGCGTCATCGAAGTCAACATCCATCCGGCCGCAAACTGGGAACAGCTCGTCGGCAACACCACCGCCCTCTATGAGGAGGCACGCGCCACCCGGCTCGGCACCGAAAAATTCATGCTCGACGGCCGCCACACCGGCAGCGGCGGCGGCAACCACATTGCGCTGGGCGGCCCCACGGTGGCCGACAGTCCGCTGCTGCGCCGGCCTGACCTGCTGCGCAGCCTGATCAGCTACTGGCAGAACCACCCCTCGCTTTCGTACCTGTTCTCCGGCATGTTCATCGGACCGACCAGCCAGGCGCCACGGGTCGACGAAGCCCGTGATGACAATCTCTACGAACTCGAAATCGCCTTCCAGGAAATGGCCCGGCTGCAGGCTGAAAAAGGCAAAGCCCTGCCGCCGGAAATGACGGACCGGCTGCTGCGCAATTTCCTCGTCGACCTCACCGGCAACACCCATCGCGCCGAGTTCTGCATCGACAAGCTCTACACCCCGGCCGGCGGTCGCGGCCGTCTCGGCCTGCTCGAATTCCGCGGCTTCGAAATGCCGCCCCACCCGCAGATGAGCCTTGCGCAGATGCTGCTGCTGCGCGCGCTGGTCGCCTGGTTCTGGCAGATGCCCTACGAATCAAGGCTGGTGCGCTGGGGCACGCAGTTGCACGATCGCTTCATGCTGCCGCATTTTGTCGCCGCCGATTTCCACGACGTGCTCGAGGACCTGCGCCGCGCCGGCTACGGCTTCAACGACAGCTGGTATGCGCCCTTCCACGAATTCCGCTTCCCGCGTTACGGCACCGTCACCTACAGCGGCATCGAAATCGAACTGCGCCAGGCGATCGAACCCTGGCATGTGCTCGGCGAGGAAATGGGCCTCAACGCCACCGCGCGCTACGTCGACTCCTCGGTCGAACGCCTGCAGGTACGCGCCCGCGGCCTCACCGAATCGCGGCACATCATTGCCTGCAACGGCCGCGCGGTGCCGATGACGCCCACCGGCACGCCAGGCGAATTCGTCGCCGGCGTGCGTTACTGCGCATGGGCACCGCCCTCCGCGCTGCACCCGACCATCGGCGTGCATGCACCGCTGGTCTTCGACGTCGTGGATACCTGGAGCAAACGATCGATCGGCGGCTGCACCTACCATGTGTCGCATCCCGGCGGACGCAACTACAGCACCCTGCCCGTCAACGCCAACGAAGCCGATGCCCGCCGCATCGCGCGTTTCTGGGACCACGGCCATACGCCGGGTCCGATGGCCATTGCCCCTGAAGTGACCAATCCGGCTTTTCCGATGACCCTCGACCTGCGCTGGCAACCTGCCCGGCAATGATCATTTAAGTATTTGTTTTTATTGATATTTTTATAAACACCCGGCACAGGCAACCCGAGGCCTGCCACGCCCGGCAGAGTGCAGGGCCATGCAATTACTCCGGCCCGACAAAACCGATGTACGCCCCGCAGGCTTCCGCAGGTGTGGCCAGCATCGCGTGTTCGCCGGTGTTGCGCACACCGCGCTCCAGGGGCGGCATACCCTGCTCAGCCATCCAGCGCGCGGCAGCGCCCATGCTGGCGGTGCGGTACAGCGCCTGGAAAGCGCCGGCCCCGCGCTCGGCCAGTGCGCGCGCTGCGGGGCCGTCGGCATAGGGCTGGACGATGCCGAGACCGGTCGATCCGAGCTGGAATATGGCCATGTGCGACATGATCACGGTGCCCTTCTGCAGCGGCGGCGCATCCATGCCGAGGATGCCGGCAAGCTCCCGGGCACGGGCCGTCGCGTCTTCGGCCACGATGTAGGCGCGTTCCAGCGCGAATACCGCGTTGGGATGCGGTGCTGCAGCCGGACGGCGGATGGCGAGCGGGCTCCGGTGCTCGATGAACGCCAGTGGCAGGCCGTGCTCAGCCCCCAGCGCGGCGAAGCGCCAGCGCAGTGCTTTGCCCCCGGGCGTGGTGCGCGCGCCATCGACGGGATCGCTGATCACGGCGCCGCGCGCGCGCATGGCCGCAACATCCGCGGCAAGGTCATCGCTCGCCAGAACGATGGTGTAAATGCCGCCGCCGGCTGCGATGAAACGCGCAAAAGCGCCGCCGGTGCTGCTGGCTGCCCGGTATTCACCCTCATCGCGGACTGCCAGCAGTTCAATGTAGTCCGCGTTGTTCCAGGCCAGCGCGTTGTGGGTGCCGCGTCCGGCATGCACGCCGCCGGGCTGCACATTGAAGCCCAGGCGGCGGTAACGGGCGCTGCCTTCGTCCAGGTCGGCCACGCCGATGGTGATATGGTCTATGCCGGTGATCATCGCCGCCTCCAATAAAAAACCGGGACTGCGCAACCGCGCTGCCCCGGTTCGATTACGACAAGTCTGAAAATTACAGCTTGGCGAGGATCGCTTCGGCCGAGGACACCTCGAATTTACCCGGCCCCTCGACAGCCACATGCTTGACCACGCCGTTGTCGACAATCATCGCAAAACGGTTGGTCCGCACCCCCATGCCGCGCGCGGTGAGGTCGAGCTCGAGGCCCAGCGCCTTGGTGAAATTGACACTGCCGTCGGCCATCATGCGCACCTTGCCGTCGACCTTCTGGTCACGCCCCCAGGCCGCCATCACGAAGGCGTCGTTGGTCGCAAGACACCAGACCTCGCTGACGCCCTTGGCCCTGAGGGCATCGGCGTTCTGCACATAACCCGGTACATGTTTGGCCGAGCAGGTCGGCGTGTAGGCGCCGGGCAGGCCGAAGATGACAATTTTCTTGCCCTTGGCGGCTTCCAGCACGTCGACTTCCTTCGGCGGCATCGGGCAGCCGTTGCCGGCATCGAATTCGGTGGATTCCATCAGTTTGCCTGCGGGAAGGTTCTGTCCAGCTGCGATCATTGGGGCGTCTCCTGCCAGTTGAAAAGAGCCCGGATTGTAATCCGAACGTACACGTTGCCGGTTAAAGGCTCCGCAAAAGAAAAACCCCGCCTGGAAGCAGGGTTTCGGGGATTCTGGCGGAGAGAGAGTCTGTAGAAAACAGTCCCGACTAATCCAGACCCGTTCAAACTTCCGCGATTCTCAGAGGGAAAACCGGAAAAAGTGTCTTGACCAGTTCAAACCCGTCCAATACTATCCTGATTCGAAACGTGGGTAGAGACGGGGGTATCTGTGGGGCGGACACTCAACAGACTCAGCGCCAAGGGTGTGCAAAACCTGAAACGGGCGGGATATCACCCTGATGGCGGCGGGCTCTACCTGCAGATCAGCCCTGCCGGCACCAAATCTTGGATATTCCGCTACACCTTGGCAGGACGGTCCCGCGAGATGGGCCTCGGCTCCGCTGCTGCATTCACCCTTGAAGAGGCCCGCCAGCGCGCACAGGACGCCCGCAAGCTGCTGGCCGACCGCATAGACCCCATCGCAGCCCGGGACGCACAGCGCGCGCAGGATGCGCTCGACAAGGCCCGCTCGATCAGCTTCCGGGAGTGCTGGACCCAGTACATCGCTTCGCACCGTGCCGGCTGGAAAAACGCCAAGCATGCCGACCAGTGGACAAACACGCTTGAGGCCTACTGCGGCCCGGTCGCCGGCACCCTTCCCGTTGCCGACGTCGATACCGCTGTCGTGCTGAAGATCCTCGAGCCGATCTGGACCAAGATCCCCGAAACAGCTCGCCGGCTGCGGGCCAGGATGGAAAACGTGCTCGACTGGGCGACCGTCCGGACCTTCCGTACCGGCGACAACCCGGCGCGCTGGCGGGGACACCTCCAGAAGCTGCTGCCGGCCCTGCAGAAGAAAACCCGCGTCCGGCATCACCCTGCCCTGCCATACGACCAGGCCGCGGCCTTCATGGTCGAGCTGCGGCAGCAGCAGGGCACCGCGGCACGCGCGCTTGAATTCCTGATCCTCACGGCCGCCCGGACAAACGAAGTGATCGGCGCCCGCCCTGATGAATTCGACCTGGCGAAGGCCGTGTGGACGATCCCCGCCGAACGCATGAAAGCCGGCCGCGAACATCGCGTCCCGCTCTCCCCTCGTGCGCTCGAGATCATCAAAGCGCAGCCCGATGGCGAGTATGTTTTCGCGGGACCATCCAAGGATTCCCCGCTGTCGAATATGGCCATGCTCGAGCTGCTGAAGCGAATGAACCGTACCAGCATCACGGTCCACGGGTTTCGATCGACCTTCAGAGATTGGGCGGCTGAAACAACTGGCTATCCGCGGGAAGTCTGCGAAATGGCACTGGCGCACACGATCGGCAACGCGACGGAAGCCGCATATCGCCGCGGCGATCTCTTCGACAAGCGCCGCAGGATGATGGCCGAATGGGCGAAACACTGCACCCAGGCACCGAGGGGTGGCACTGTGACCCCAATGCGGAAAAGAGCATAACCGCCCCGGCCGGTTGCCGGGAAAGCGCCGGTACAGGGTGAGACAACACCCTGCCCGGCTGACCACAACGCAGCAAACTTGACGGAGAACCGCATCATGGCTGCTTCCGATTCTACATCCCCCATCACTCCGCAATTTTGGGAACGCTACAAAGCTGCCTGCCGAGACCGCGGACTTCCTGCAGATGATCAAAACATATACGCCTGGATGGACACGGAATACCTCGACTTCCGGATCAAATGCATCGTGTATCGCAACAACAAGAAACTGCGCGCCGAAGTCGCAGCACTCTATCAAGGTGCGGCATGAGTGCGCACGGCCAGATCTTCCAGCCCGAGGAAATCGCGCCTGGCGTCATCCGCAAAGCGGGCCGCGGGTCCGTCACCTACATCGGCGCACAGGCCGATCTGCTGCGCGCTGGCGTGGCTCAGCTGGATTGGTTCCGTGACGGCATAGAGCTCGACAAGCGCGGCCGCGTGAGGCGCACTCGCCGTTTTTTCCTGCCCGATGGGCGGTATGTCCTCACGCGAGTCGGGGCGCAATGTTGCACCGTGGAAGTCGGCTACGAACTTGACCAGAGAGCCTCGTACGAGCAGCAATGGCAGGAATGGATTGACAGTCGCAACCCTCCCGACGATCCGCGGCCTCGCCGGTTCCAGAACGTCGTGTACGTCGACTTCCATCGATGAGCACCAAGCGGCCCGGGCCGCAAGGCTCGGGCTCCTCTCCATCGAGAGCGGTGGCGCATGACGCCCCAAGCTCTCGCGCGCTTGATGAAGTCATGAAGTGGCTCGACGAGACCATCGAAAGAGCGGACAAAAGGGGATGCAAGGACATTCTGATCGAGGGCATCAAAATCGGTCGGGAGTGGCGTCGCTACACAGAGATGTCGATAAATCGCGCGCTTCGTGATCGGGCTCGAAGCAAGTTCCAGGAAATTCAATCTAAAGGCCTACTCGCTCGAAAGAAGAAGGCCTCACCGCTGACCCGCGCGGCCGATGAAATGATAGAAAACAACGCCCGGAATTTGACGGCCGCAGCACTTGCAAAGCGTCTCCACAAACTGCCCGCAGCAGTAAAAAACACAATCACCCAAGAACGATACAGCCTCGAGTATCTGGAAAAATTGATACGTCGACGCCTCAAGAAAAGGGATGTGACAGATCAGTAATATCCCTTTTGGGGATATGACAGGCTGATTTATCCGACTTTTTTTTCTGTTGGATATCCCGCTGCTGGCAACTCGCTGTTCAATGTGAACCTAGCTAATTCGTTGAACAGGAGACACAGCCATGCTGAAACTCATCCGCATCCGGGACGTAATCGATCGACTCGGCAGTAGCCGTACGGCGATCTACGATCGCATCGAAAAAAAAACGCTCCCGCCACCGGTGCGTGTTGGCCCTCAAAACTCCGCCTGGCCGGAACATGAGATCGAACAAATCGTACGGGCGCACATTGCCGGCAAGGATGTTGATGAAATAAAAACACTCGTTGCCGAACTCGTGCAGCAGCGACAGCAGGCAGCCTGACATGCACCGCCCTCCCCGCGGCGCCGGCGCGATCGGAGAGGCCCATTATCGGGCCCTCTTCGGCGAGCCGCCGCCTGACAAAAAAAAGGGCCCGCACTCGAGAGACATCGAGGCGAGCCGCAATTCAAAACATGACCCCGGCATCGTAGCCCGCAACGTCGAGCGCGGCAAGGGGCCGATGCCGCCATGTCCGGACAGATAGATCTTCCCGCGCCCCTGGTGCCGGCTGACGTCGATGTCCGGGGCATGCCGTTCATGCCGCTCGACACCGCTCGACTGCTCGATTCTGATCTTTACGCGCTTTCAAACGGAAATGAGTTCAAAGCAGCGGTGACACTTTGGTGCAAAAGCTGGCAGCAGGTTCCGGCGGGTTCATTGCCGGATGACGATCGTATCTTGGCCCGCTTATCCGGGGCTGGTGCTCGCAGTTGGCCGCGGCTGAAAGCGATGGCGATGCGCGGCTTTACTCTTTGTTCTGATGGCCGTTTTTACCATCCAGTTGTCGCCGAAAAAGCGCGAGAAGCTTGGGCGCACAGACTGAAACAACGCGAAAAAGCCGCCAAGCGGTGGCAAGGTCACGGCGATGCCACGGCATCACCCGCGGCACATCCCGCAGCAGATGCCACGGCATCACCCGCGGCAATGCAAGGGACAGGTACAGCAAAGGTACAGAAAAGCAACAGCAGCGAGCCGCCGATCAACCGCGCCGCTGCCGTCGCCGTTTTGCTGCGCGACCTGGAAAAGAGCCGCGGCAAGGCACCCAAGATCACGAGCGCGGACCCTCGCGTCGTCGCGTGGGCGCAGGCCGGCATCACCGACGAGCAGCTGCGCGAAGCGCATGCCCTCGCCGTTGCCGATCGCGAAGCAAAGGGAGACGCCATGCCGATCAACGCCGGGTTCCTTGACGTTTTTGTCACCAAGATCCGGAACCCCGGAACGGCGCCCGCTCGAGCAGTCACTCCGGCGAGCATCGATTGGTATCGATCGGATGCAGGCTGGCAATCCAAGGCCCGCGAGTTGGGCATTGTCGAGGCCGATTTTCTGCGATTGCAAGCTCGCGTATGCGTCGCCCTCGGCAGCGGCCCATGGGTCGATTCCCGAAATGCAACTCTTCAGCGACTCATAAACGAAATTCAGGAGGCAGCATGAACGCTCCTTGGCTTCGCCTCACCCCGGCCGATACCGACATCGACGTGCAGATCCGTGTTCATCGGATCGGCGACACCTTGGTCGAGGACGTTCTATGCCAAGGCGATCTTGTCGAGCCCGAACAGCTTCTCGCCTTCATCTGCGCGGCGAGCCGTTGCAATTTGATTACCAAGCACTGACGGAGGAGGAACACCATGGAATTCCGCAACCCCACAGCAGACGAACTGCAGACCCGAATCGCCAGACTGAAGAGCGCATACAGCGTGGCATGTCGTGACGTTCTCGCCGACCGACCCAACGCCTGCCAGCACGCAGCGATCGCACTGCGTCGACTGAATCAAGCGCGGCAGCAGCTCGCGGAAATCACCGATGCAAGTCATTGATTATTTTCGGGTCCTTCCGGCATCCGATCATCAACCGCGGGTAATTCGGCCCCCGATTTTTCGTCCTTTCCGGATCGCTAGATGGGGGCGTCTCCCGAGAAATTTTCCGAAAAATCCATTAAACCAACTGGAGTTAACGAGCATGAGCGAACAGACCGAAGTCGAACAGAGCGCAGCGATTGGGGCATTCCGGCAGTGGAACGAGGCCATGCGGCAGCGAATCGACGCGCTGAAAACGCTGGGCATGACGGAACTTGTGGTCGAAATGCCGCGCCTGACCTGGGCAGCCATGAAGGGGGTCAACGCGATCGAAAAGCACGGTAACGAGGCGCTCACGCTGGGGGCACAGGGAATGCTCGGCGCGCTGTTGTCTGAGGAAATGTGCGGACCGATCGCGTCTTGGCTCTCCGACATGGAGGATTGTTATGCGCGCGCACGGCGACTGAACCGGCCACCGAATATGGCGACCCTGATCGACAGGATCGACCGTCTGACCGAGCTCATGGCGGCGCCAGTGGCGATCGAACCGGGCACCAAACAAGCCCGCCGGGTGCCGGTGCCGGAGCGGTTCGGGAACATCTCGCAACGCATCTCCTTCGCCCGAGCGGAGACCGGTTTCGCGTTTCAATACCTGGGGGCGGGAACGATAGCAATCCCGCATCGCGAGGACGATGCGGACGTCGCCCTGGTCGAGAACTTCGGCGCCGGCGCGCTGCATCTGCGGCGGTTACCGGATTCAACGCCCGAGGGTGGTACCCCCGTCTTTTTCAATTTCTGAAATGTTCTCGGCTGAATCACTCGCGCAAAGCTTGGCCGAGGCCGGGTTCGACACCTTCGGCGGGATCTATGCCGCGGAGGACGGCTGTGCGCACCTGGTTATCGCGAGTGAACGGACGTTGCGGCGTTGGCGGAAAACCGGCGAAGGTCCGCACTGGATCATGACCAGCCGGGTGCTCTACCCGTTGAGCTATCTGGCGAGCTGGTTGAATGCCGGCGGACTGCGCGCAAATTCTTCGGCCTCTTGGCCGCCAGTGGCCGCGGATGTCCTACTCAAAAATCGCGCTACGTGATTCGATGGCGTCCATGAAACCCGAGACATCACTCCACTACCCGCAGATCGCGGCACGGATATTCGGTCAACCCCTGCTGATCGAACAATCGAAGCTGGTGACCATTCTCGAAGTCCTCGGGCCGCGGCTTGGGATTGACGCGCCGGTGATCACCACGACAGATGCGCCCCGCTATACAGGGCCAGCCGCGCACCTAGCTTCTCTGCAGAGCGCCCGCTTTCAGCAGCGTGAAGCCGGTCATTTTGTCGGGCACGGGATCGCAGTGCTTCCGATTGTGGGATCACTGGTGCAACGAGCCGATGCCATGTCGGCCGTCAGTGGGATGCTCGGCTACTCGCGGATTTCGAGCATGTTTACCGAGGCACTCGCGGACCCGGCAGTACGGGAGATTTTCCTCGAGATCGATTCGCCTGGTGGCGAAGTGGCCGGTGTTTTTGATCTGGCAGACCGCATGCATGCAGCGCGCGGGGTCAAGAAAGTGACCGCCGTTGTCAATGAGGTTGCCGCATCTGCTGCGTATTTGCTCGCCTCAGTGGCTGATGAAATCGTTGCCCCCCGCACCGGATCGGTCGGCTCGATCGGTGTCGTGACAGCCCATTTCGACCAGTCGAAGGCGATGGAAAAACGCGGTGTAGCCGTGACTTTCATCTATGCCGGCGACAAGAAGGTCGATGGACATCCATACGCCCCGCTTCCCGATGAAGTGCGCGCCGAACTGCAGGGAAAAATCGACAGCATCTACAAGATGTTCGTCGAAACCGTTGCAAGGAATCGCGGCATGAGCGCGGAAGCCGTTCGCAACACAAAGGCCGGGATGTTTGTCGGCGAGAAAGCCGTCGCATCCGGCCTCGCGAATCGTGTCGGGACGATTCACAGCGAAATTGCCGCGGCAACGCTTCGGCACCGTTCACCTCAAGGAGCAGCCACCATGTCAAAAACGAACACCCCTGGGCAGCCGCAAGGCGATGACCGAAACCGCATCAAAGCCATCCTGGAATGCAGCGATGCGAAGGGCCGCGAGGATCTGGCCAAATACCTGGCATTCGACACCGAACTGACGGCACAGCAGGCCCTGGCGATCCTCTCGAAAACGCCGAAGCGGACCAGCCTTGATGACCTCATGGACCGGAACGGCACGCCCGGCGTCTTCGGCGAGGAAGTGACCCGAGAAGCCGGCCGGCAGGATGACTTCGCATTCCGGAGTCAGTTGTTTGACGGTGCATCGAAGCGTGTCCATTAACCCTCGAGCCCGGCTGCATATCAGCCGAATCGTATCGCTCGCGCATTTGCTTCGGCAGCAGGCCGCGACCTTCTCCGAGGCACTGCAGGACGTCCAGCAGTCGCGCCAGAAGCTGGGGCAGCAGCTCGTTGCCACCCGGATGGAACTCTCGGAACTGAGCAGTCCCGCGATGGCCTGGGATGGCAACGCGGCGCGGAAATCCGAAATGCAGGGAAAAGCCTCCGAAGCGGTTCGGACTGCCGAGCTGCGTATCCACGCGCTCGACGCCGATGAACGGCGGCTAATGGACAGCCTGGCCACTGCCCGGAAGGATTCCGCGGATGCCGCGAGACTCGCCGAGGCCGTGCTTTCCCGTGTCTCTGATCGTCGCGTCCGCCAGGAGCTCTCAGAATGAACATCCTTCGTCGTGGCGATCCGCAGCGCGTCAAGCTGGACAAAATCCAAGATGACATCGAAGCATGCGCAGCAAGGATCGATGCCGCAATCAAGGCACCGCTGAGCGCCGACGATCTGCGCGAGAACGTGCGGGCTGCCATCCGGGCCAAAGCTGATGCGCAACGCACAGCGCAAAGCTTTGCATTCCTGCGCCGACGCGCCGAATCCGGGCGCCCGCCGCCGCTGCCGGACCTCGAATTCTGGGCTGCTGAAATATTCCTGCATGGACCGCAGTACGTCGAGGACCGCATTGTCGAGCAGCTCTCGATGATGGGCCCTCCCCCGGGATTGCCTCAGGCAAAACGCCGGGAGCTCGTATCCGAGCTTCAGAACCAGATCAACGCGCTGGAACGAGAGGAAGAGATTGAAACCCTTCGCCTCGAATCCGTGCCAGGCAACGTTCTAATCCGCCGCCCAACCACCGATCCAGCCATGCTGATCGAAATCTGGGCGCACCACGAAATCACAACCAACGGAGATCACGATGGACATTTTCAAGAGTGATGCATTCAGCCTGCGAACACTGACCGACGCCATCAACAAGCGTCCCTTCGTGCCCGGCCGTCTGGGCGCAATGAAGCTATTTCAGGAGACGGGAATTGCGACAACCACGGCCCAGGTCGAGGAACGCGAAGGCGTCCTGTATCTGGTTCCCGCAACTGAGCGCGGAGCGCCGGCAACAGTCAACGTCCGCGCCAAGCGGAAGCTGCGCCCGTTGCAGGCTGTTCACCTGCAGGTCGCAGATCGCCTGAATGCCGAGGAAATCCAGGACGTTCGCGCGTTCGGCAGCGAAAACCAGCTCCAGACCATACAAGGCGTCGTCGATGAGCGGCTCGACACAATGTCACAATCACTGGAAGCCACGCTGGAACATCTTCGCCTCGGCGCCATCAAGGGCATCGTGTACGACGCGGACGGCATAACTCCGCTGTACGACCTGTTCACCGTCTTCGATGTCCAGGCCGAAGCGCCCATCTCGTTTGAACTCGAAGACAGCACCCCTGCCCCTGGTGCGATTCGGCAGAAATGCGCCGATATCATCCGCCGCACCGAAGATCTTCTCGGCGCCACGCCGTATGCATCGATTCACGCCATGGTCGGCTCACGCTTCATGGACGGCCTCGTCGACCATCCCGAGTGCCGTACCGCCTGGGAGCGGTGGCAGGATGGCGAGGCCTTGCGCGAGTCCTTCGCACGCCGCACCTTCGCCTACGCCGGCATCAAGTTCGAAGAGTACCGCGGGTCCGTCGGTGGCAAGAAATTCATCGACGATGACGAGGCGCGGTTCTTCCCGGTCGGCTCACCCGGTTTGTTCCGTATGCACTTCGCACCGGCCAATTTCATGCAGACCGTCAACACCATGGGCCGGCCGATGTACGCAAAAGCAGTCCCGGATCCCGCTGACCGCTGGGTCGACCTCATGGCGCAATCGAACCCGCTGCCGTACTGCACCCGCCCGAAGGTGCTGATGCAAGGGCTGCGCGCGTCCTGATCAAATTCAGGCCGTCAGTCAAGCAGCGGCCAGGGTCGATAGTCGTGAGTGCGACCTTAAACATAACCGCGACAGCCGGCGCGCATTCAATGGTCGAGCACGACCTATCCAAAATGCGGTGGCCGGCATTTTTCCGAGGACAGAGATGAGTGATCTGGCAGCAGAACTTCGACTCCGATTCGGCATCACCAAGCCGCCGACCACATTCGCTCTTGAGATCGATGAGCGCGACGCGAATCGTAATCAGCCGATCAAGGTCGAAGAATTCCGCGTGTTCGGCTGGAATTGGTCCGATGATCAGTTCGCGGACTTCTATCAAGGCCGGGAGATTCTCAAGGTGCTGGAAAACGGCGTACAGCATGTGCGCCTCTACGCGCCGGACCGGCTCGGGGCCGATCTCATCACGACAGAACCCCCTGTCGCGCTGAAGGGCATCAACAACATCAAGTTCAGCCCGCATTTCCCGACCGCGAACCTGGTCGCCGAGGAATTCAATCGACGGTTGTTCTCTTTCGAGGATGTCACCAAGCTGCCCGGCGTGAGTGTTACCGAGGTCCGGCCGCCGAAGCCAGCCCCGCCGAGTGTGGAGTTTGTCGGCACGAAAAACGACATGGTTCTCGACGTGATCGAGTTCCAGAACCAGCGGGTTGCATTCCAGAAATACAACTATGCCGCGGGCGGTTTCGAGACGGCATACGCCAGCAAGTTTGTCACCGAGGATGGCCGGTTCATCGAGCGGCCGCAGTGGGTGCCCGAACTCAACGGTGCATTCGTTCTGAAAGAACCCGCCAGCGGCGTAATCATCA
>JALHND010000023.1 GCA_022843705.1 Burkholderiales bacterium | reverse complement strand
ACATTCTCGCCGGCCGCCAGCGGCAGGGTGCTGCTGCCGGCCAGCGCCTGCCAGGCGGCGACCGGTTCGTCGCCGGCGAGCGGCTCTTCCATCCACAGCGGTTCGAATTCCGCGAATGTCACGATGGCCTCCTTCGCCTGTTCGAGCGTCCAGCGCTGGTTGGCGTCGTACATCAGCTGGCCGGATGCGCCGAGCAGGGTCCTCAGCTCCGCGGAGTTCTTCAGGTCAGTGGCCGGGTCCGCACCAACCTTGAGCTTGGCGGCGCGAAATCCGTTTTGCAGTGCCCGGGCGGCCAGCGGGCCGGGCTCGTCGGGACTGAGACCGCTGGCATAGACCGCCACCCGCGAGACCCCGCCGAAGTACTGCCAGAGCGGTTTGCCCGCGCGCTTCGCCACCATGTCCCACAGCGCGTTGTCGATGCCGGCAGTGATTTGCGCAAACGGGCCGTGTTCGCCGCTGGTGATCGACGGGATGCGCAATGCCTGTTCCAGCGCACGGAACACCGCCTCCGGGCCTGCAAACTCGCGGCCGGCAATGACCGGCGCCGCAACCAGGTTGATGAGGTCCGCGCGATGCTGCGCGCCGCGGGGCGGGTAGTTGCACCACACCTCGCCCCAGCCCTCGGCGCCCTCATGATCGGTGATCCGCAGCAGCAGGGCGCTGCGCGAAGTCAGCGTGCGCCAGGAATTCCTGACCGGCTTGGCGATCGGCGCTTCCAGCACAAAGGTGCTGATCTCGCCGATGCGGATCGGCGCGGCAAGGCCGGAGGCCCTGTGATCAACAGTGCTCATGATTTTCCTGGATACGTTTTTTCGAGCATGGTTTGATCTTACTTTACACAGCCGCTTTTGAACCGCAGGCCCGGCAACCCGGGCTGTGTGACAATGGTTAGCGCAGGGCACTGGAAGGTGGTGCACACCGGCTCCGAACCGCCCGTGCGGGTCCGCCGGCACCACGACCTTGCCTTTTCGTTACAGGAGAAATCATGGATTCCATCGGGTCACGCATCACCATCAAACGTCTGCATCCGCTGTTCGTGGCGGAAGTGACCGGCATCGATCTGAAGGGACCCCTGTCGCGCGAAGATTTCCGGGTGCTCTGGGACGCGTTCAACGAGCACCAGATCCTCGTGCTCCGAGACCAGCATTTTGACGACGAATCGCAGATCGCTTTCAGTCGCCACTTCGGCGAACTCGAAACCATGATCGCGCACCCCGGCAACGACTGGAATCCCGGGCACATCTCGGTCATGACCAACCTCGGCAAGGACGGCAATTTCCTGCCGCCGGACCATCCGGCGATGCAGCACCGCGCGCGCAATGAGGACTGGCACAGCGACAGCTCCTTCAAGCCGGTGGCGGCGCTGGCCTCGATGCTCGCGGCGCGCATCGTGCCGCCGGTCGGCGGCAACACCGATTTCGCCAGCGCCCGGGCAGCCTATGCGGATCTTCCGGCCGAGCGCAAAGCTGCGCTGGAGGGCATGACGGCACTGCACCGCATGACGCTGCGGGACGCCGACAACGACAAGGGTTACAAGGAAGAAGACAAAAAGCGCCATGTCGTCACCCATCCGCTGGTCCGCGCCAATCCGGTCAACGGCCGCAAGGCGCTCTACGTCGGTGCCCACGCGCAGGAGATCGTCGGCATGCCGCCGGAGGAAGGTGCCAGGCTGATCGAAGAGCTGACGGCATACTGCACCCAAGCGCAGTACGTCTACAGCCACCCATGGCGCGACGGCGATGCCGTGCTGTGGGACAACCGCTGCACGCTGCACCGCGCGACGCCCTTCGACACGACCCGGCACAAACGCCGGCTGCACCGCACGACCATTGCCGGCAAGTCACCCGACAGCGCGTTTGCGACTGTGCCGGGGGCCTAAGGACAGGGGTTATGGGGCCTGACGCCATTTACCCCATTGACCTTCACGTCGATCATCGACGGGTCGGAATGGCACATGCCGCAATATTCAACGGCGACTTCGACCTCCTCGTCGCCCAGCGGGCCGGGATCGTAATCGTGGCGTTCCAGTTTCTGTTTGGCGGCCGGGGCGGCCCAGGCGCGTATGCGGGTCATGGCTGTTTACTCCGTTGAATGACGTTGAAAGCGAGGGTTCATCATGTCGCGATGAAATCATCCGGCATCATGCCCACGCTGTATGACCGCATTGCGCCGAAACAGTGCCGTGGTCATCAGCATTCAATGCAGCCGCCGCTCCGCCGACACAGCCCCGGTTAGTCCTGTCGCACGCGGCTTGAAGCGGCAGGATGAGGGGCAACAGGCGAGGCCGATTTGCAAGCAACGGCTTGAAGGTCAACAATATCTTCTGGTGTTCGCCGGACAAGGGCCCAGTCTAAGGTGCCCCCGCAAACCGCGAACTGTCCTGTGTGTAACCTGATCTCAGGAGGCACAAACATGCTGACCATAGAATCCACGCCGCAAATGGCGGCCAAAGTCTACGCCACGATGGCGAAGAACCTCAAAGTCGTACGTCGCCGCCTGGGCAAACCGCTGACCCTGGCAGACAAGGTGCTGCTGGGGCACCTCGACGACCCGGAAACCCAGGACATGCAGCCGGGAAAAAGCTATCTCTTCGTGCGCCCTGACCGCGTGGTGTTTCAGGATGTGCTGGGGCAGACCGGGCTGCTGCAGTTCATGCAGACGCGGCGCGAACGGGTCGCGGTGCCGACCACGGTGCATTGCGACCACCTGATACAGGCCCGCGTCAACGGCAAGCAGGACCTGCGCGAATCGCTCGCCGAAAACGCCGAGGTCTACGACTTTCTGCGCACTGCCTCGGCCAAGTACGGCGCCGGGTTCTGGGGGCCGGGCGCCGGCATCATTCACCAGGTGGTGCTGGAGAACTATGCTTTCCCCGGCACGCTGATCATCGGTACCGACTCGCATACGCCCAACGCTGGCGGGTTGGGGGCCTGTGCGGTCGGGGTGGGGGGCGCTGATGCGGTCGAAACCATTGCCGGTCTGCCGTGGGAAGTGCTCTATCCGAAGCACATCGCCGTCTACCTGACCGGCAAGCTGGGTGGCTGGACCGCGCCCAAGGACGTGATCCTGTATGTCGCCGGCCAGCTCACCGTCTCCGGCGGCACCAACGCCATCGTCGAGTACATCGGCCCCGGCGCACGCACCATCAGCGCCACCGGCAAGGCCACCATCACCAACATGGGCGCCGAGCTGGGCGCCACCACATCGATGTTCCCGGCCGACGGGCACATGGCGCAGTACCTGCGCGCGACCGGCCGCGGCGGGCTGGTGCCCTTGATGGAACAGCACATGGACCTGCTGCAGCCCGACCCCGAGGTCGAGGCCGATCCGGAGCAATACTATGACCGCGTCGTGCGGCTCGACCTCTCGACACTCGAGCCGCTGGTGGTAGGCCCGCACTCGCCGGACCGGGTGCGTTCGATATCGGAGCTTGCCGCCGAAGTGAGCGATCCCGACAACCAGTTCATCGACCGGATTTCGAGCGCGCTGATCGGCAGCTGCACCAATTCATCCTATGAAGACATGAGCCGCGCAGCGGACGTTGCCGAGCAGGCCAAGGCGCACGGTGTAAAAGCCGCCGTCCCTTTCCTGGTCACGCCGGGGTCCGAGCAGGTGCGCGCCACCATCGAGCGCGACGGCCAGATGCAATCGCTGAAGGACATCAATGGCGCTGTGCTCGCCAACGCCTGCGGGCCCTGCATCGGCCAGTGGCGCAGAGCGAAGGATGTGGCCACGGTGCCCAACACCATCGTCACCTCGTACAACCGCAACTTTCCGGCGCGCAACGACGGCCAGCGCACGACCATGAACTTCATTGCCAGCCCGGAAATCGTCACCGCGATGGCGCTGGCCGGCAGGCTGTCATTCAATCCGCTGGTCGACACCCTGACCGGTGCCGATGGCCAGCCGTTCAGGCTCAACCCGCCGCGGCCCGCACCGCCGGTGCCGGCGAAAAAGTTCACGCCCGGCAAGGTGGATTACACCGCGCCGCCCGCGGATGGCAGTCGCATCCGCTTGCGCATCGATCCCGACAGCAAGCGCCTGCAGCTGATGCAGCCCTGGCCGGCCTGGGACGGCAAAGACTACCTCGACATGCCGATCCTGCTGAAGACCAAGGGCAAAACCACCACCGACCACATATCCCCGGCCGGGCCCTGGCTGAGCCTGCGCGGACACCTCGACAAGTTCAGCGACAACCTGTGCATGGGCGCGATCAATGCCTACACCGGCAAGCCGGGCAAGGTGAAGAACCAGTTGACCGGGGCCGGCGATGAAATGGTCTCGAAGGTCGCGCGCGACTACAAGGCAAAGGGCCTGAAGTGGGTCATCGTCGGTGATGCCAATTACGGCGAAGGCAGCAGCCGCGAACATGCGGCCCTGAGCCCGCGGCTGCTGGGCGGGGTCGCGGTGATCGTGCGCAGTTTCGCGCGCATCCACGAATCCAACCTGAAGAAACAGGGGCTGCTCGCGCTGACCTTCCGGCAGGCCGGCGACTACGACCGCCTGCGCGAGGACGACCGGCTGAGCCTGGTCGGCCTGAAGGACCTTGCGCCCGGCAAGCCGGTCGAGTGCCGCATCAAGCACGCCGACGGCAGCACCGAGACACTGCAGTTGAACCACAGCTTCAGCGCATCGCAGCTCGATTGGTTCCGCAAGGGGTCGGCGCTGAACCTGTTCCATGCCGTGGCGGAGAAACCCGCCGCGAGGACATCCGTGGCAAAGAAAAAGGGCGGTGCAAAGAAAAAGACCGCGTCGAAAAAAACGCTGGCCAGGAGGAAGGCCGTGACCGGGAAAAAAGCTCCGTCGAAGAAAAAGACCACCGGAAAACGGCCGGTCCGGCCCGCCCGCAAGGCGAAGAAGAAAACAGCCGCCACCCGGCGCGCAAAGAAATGAGCTGAGGGCAAAGCGGCCTGCCGCCGGCGGCTGCCGGTGACAAGAGCGGCGCCCGGGAATGCCGCCCTGTGGTGGCGGGAGCGCTGACGGTGCAGGCGCGGGAATACGCGCAGCCGCAGGGCGTGAAGCTGCTCGAGGGCGCGGAACGGGTGAAGCTGCTGCGGATGTTGCTTCCGGGCGGCGGTGTGGCGGCAGACACCGCTTTGGCCATCTTGCCTTCCATTGTAAAAATATCAATAAAAACAATTACTTATAAATTTACGGCAGCGGGCGTCGTAAACTTCAGGGCACCCATGTTCCGTCGCCCACTATCAAGGCTGTCATTGATCGCGCTGCTGCTTGCGGCGCCCTTCGCCCATGCCGGGCCAGACCTGCCCGCGACCGAGGCGTATGCCGCGGCACAGGCCGGCAAAATGCTGCTGATCGACATCCGCACGCCGGAGGAATGGCGGCACACCGGCATTGCGCCGGGCGCGGGGCGTGTCGATTTTTATCGCGGGCCGCAGGTGCTGCTGCAATCGGTGCTGCAGATGAGCGGTGGCGACAGGACAAAACCGGTGGCGCTGATCTGCCATGTCGGCGTGCGCACCACGCGCGCGCAGCAGTTCCTCCAGGCGCAGGGCTTTACGCAGGTATACAACATCAAGGAAGGCATGGCGGGCAATGCCGCCGGGCCTGGGTGGCTCAAGCGCGGACTGCCGGTGGAGCGCTGCGCATCGTGCTGAGGCACCCGCGGGGCATTGCCGACGAAATCGGCGGCCGGTTCGAACCGGCCTGAGGCGAGAGCCGGGCGAAGCGCCGGCCTCAGGTTTGCGCCTTGACGTCGAGCTGATGCGCCTTGCGCCCGCCGCGCACCATCTTCGGTGCCCTGAGCTGTCCGCCGACCATCAGGGCGGCCATGTCCACCGCGCGTGCCACCAGACCCTGCGCGCCCTCACGCAGGGTTTTTGATTCCTGCACGTAACGCATGTTGTTTTCCATGTCCTCCGCGCTCCAGCCGCGCGAGTGTGCGATGTAGGGAAACTGCGGGAACTGGCAGCCGATCTCCGCAAAAAAACCGAGCATCTGCCCGGCCACGCCCTGCACATTGTCCTGGCCGCCGGTGATGATGAAAGCCGCGGCCTTGTTCTTCAGCAGGTGCCTGTCGGCGATGGTTTCCTGGTTCTGGATGCAGTTCATCCGCTCCACCATCTTGTAGTACAGGCTGCTCGCCGCGCCCCAGCGGATCGGCGTGGCGATCAGCAGCACGTCGGCCCAGTGCACGAAGGCCTCGTAGACGCGGTCGAGCTGGTCATCGGGATCCATCTGCGTGATCGAGCACGGCCAGGTGCAGGCGCGCGCGCTCTTCGAGTAAAAACCCTCGCAGGCTCGGAACTTGAGGTCATTCAGGCGGATGAGCTGCGTCTCGCAGCCCAGCGCGGACTTTGCGTGGGCGATGGCCGTTTCGAGCAGCGCATCGGAGGTGCTGTAGCGCGGGTGTTCGGCGGTCATCACCGTGGTGGAGATGCCGGCAACGCGGATCGGCCCCGGGGCGCGCACCGCCTCGCGCGCGAGCGGGTGCGGCGGGTGCGGTTTGCGGCTGCGATTCGTCGCCGGTGTCGCGTTGACCAGCACGCGGCCGCCCTCGACCTTCACTTCGTGGGTGGGCACCCTGTCGGCTTCGAAGCCCGGTTCGCCTTCGCCGGTGCGGCAGTGGAACTTCCAGTAGTGCCAGGGGCAGACCACGTAGTCGCCTTCGAGGCGGCCTTCGCCGAGCGGGCCGCCGACGTGGTTGCAGGAGCCCGAGATCGCGCTGAACCGACCCTCCTTGTACACCAGTGCGATGCGGGTGGTTCCGAGCATGACCTGCTGCAAGGGTAGTTTTTCAAGCGTGGCAGCGCTGCCGACGTCAATCCAGTTTTCTTTCTCCACAGTGGAATTCCCCCAAGGATAAGTGGAGACAGTGTAGCTTTTTGAAAACCCGCGCGTCTGCATGCGGCCGTAAAAAAATTACACGGAGCCGACCCTATTCACCAAAGGGGCCAGGGTCCCATGGCCTCTTTTATTTCCACCACGAACGGCTCTCAAAAAGGCCGTTCGCCCTGAGCCTGTCGAAGGGTGAGTGCTCATTTTGTTACGCGCGCTTGGTCATTCGGCGTACTATCCGCGCTCGACCAAACATGAAAAGTCCCCCCGCATGTCCCAAGCCATCCATTCCACCCCGAAGCGCGCCGTCGTCGCTGCCGTACAGCTGACCGGGGTCAGCGATCTGGAGTTCGAAGCCTCGCTGAACGAACTGCGCGAACTGGCGAAGACGCTGGGCTTCGAGGTGGTGGCGACCTTCACCCAAAGGCGTGCCCGTTTTGATGCGATGGCGTACCTGGGCACCGGCAAGCGCGAGGAGTTGCGTCGTTTTGTGCAGGGCGAGGCGGCGGCGGACGCTGCTGACGAGGAACCGCGGCCCGCGCGCCATGGCGCCGTCGCGGCGCGCGAGGCGGCCAAGGCCCTGGCCGGGTCCGACACCCGCCGCGCGGCATTTGTCCTCGTTGACCACGACATTTCGCCCTCGCAGGCGCGCAACCTCGAAAACGAGATCGGCTGTGATGTGCTCGACCGCACCATGGTCATCCTCGAAATCTTCCACCGCCACGCGCGTTCCAATGCGGCACGCGCACAGGTGGAAATCGCCCGCCTGCGTTACCTGGCGCCACGCCTGCGGGAGGCGGCCAAGCTGGCCGGACCGCAGGGGCGGCAGCGCAGCGGTGTCGGTGGCCGCGGTGCCGGCGAAGGCGCGGGGGAGGCGGACCGCGCCAAGATCCGTGACCGCATCGCGGAGCTGAAGCAGGAGATCACGGCCCTCGACCTCGAACGCCAGGTGCAGCGCGCACGGCGCCAGGAAAGCCAGGGCCTCGCGCGCGTGGCGCTGATCGGCTACACCAACGCCGGTAAGTCCACCCTGATGCGCGCGCTGACCGGGAGCGAAGTGCTGGTTGCCAACAAGCTCTTCGCGACGCTCGACACCACCGTGCGTGCGCTGGTGCCCGAGGGCGTGCCGCGCGTGCTGGTGAGTGACACGGTGGGTTTCATCAAGAACCTGCCGCATGACCTGGTCGCCTCGTTCAAGTCGACGCTGGAAGAAGCCGCCGAAGCGTCGCTGCTGCTCCACGTGATCGACGCCAGCGACCCCGGGTTCGAACGCCAGATCGCGGTGACCGAGCAGGTGATCGAGGAAATCGATGCGGGCAAGGTGCCGCGCCTGCGCGTGTTCAACAAGATCGATCAGGTCGGCGATGCCAAGGCGCAGGCCGCACGCACCAAGGCCTTGCGCGCGCAATACCCCAAGTGCATTGTGTTGAGCGCCGTCGACAGCGATGACGTGGCGAAGCTGCACAAGACGATCCGAGCGTTTTTCAGCCGGCGCCTGGTCAAGGCCGAGTTGTTCCTGCCCTGGTCGGCGCAGCAACTGCGCGGTCAATTGTTTGCACAATGCCAGGTGCTGGAGGAGCGGGCCGACGCGGAAGGGGCGCACTTCCGCGTGCGCGGTGAGCGCAAGGACATTGATGGCCTGCGCGAACGTATCGGCCAGGCGATGGGGGGCCGTTAGAGTACCAAAGGGGTCAGGTTCAATATTTCAGGGAAAGGACAAATATATCGGGCCTGGCCCCTTTAACCTTCTATAAGGTAATGATTCGAAGCATGACCGATTCCTCCATGGTGGGTGTGCGGCCCCGGTTGTTCAGGTTTATTTTCGGGATTCAGTACCGCTGCAAATTATGCCGGGCCATGACAGCGTCAAGCAATACGCCAATAAAATCATAGGCGTACCATCTCATAGAAGATATGTACTAAAATCGGCAAAGCATGTCTTCTGACTAATATATAAAGCTTACCTTTTCTTTAGGTATGTGTTGCCCTGTTGTTAGGGGCTCATAGGTGAGGAAGATGAAATTAGGTGCCACTTAAATGGTATTTCTCAGGCTTAGTGGGCTATTTCACCTGAGTGGCCAGCGAATAATTTCATCCAACTTGTTTTAAAAAGAAGGGGTGTCGATTCGTGTTGGATAAGGTGCGCTCAACGTCAAAATTCATAAATACTTCCTCGTCGATATTGGTGCGACGCAAGGAGCCAACGCCAACGGCTGTTTTTGACACGTATTGGCGATTTGCCACGGAGCGTCAGAATATCTACTTCCGGAGAATACGGGGTGAACGCGGGCCGTGGACGACTGACCCTGTGTTACGTGAATACAAATTTACGAATGTGTACCGAGCGGCAGACCGGACCAGCCAATATTTGATTCGAAACGTCATCTACAAACAGAAATATGACCTTCGTGATACGGTGCTCAGGATATTGCTTTTCAAGCTCTTCAACAAAATAGAAACGTGGGAGTTGCTTGAGAATACTCTCGGCAATATTTGTGAAAAAACCTTTGACATACGAAAAATCGACGTTGTGCTTGAGCGAGCATTGGCAAGCAATGCGGCAATATACTCCGCTGCCTACATCATGCCGAGCGGTTCGAAGGCGGTTCGTCAGACGCGTAAGCACCGCATGCATCTGCAGCTTCTTGCGAAGATGCTTAAAGACAGTCTTTTTGAGAGATTGGCTGATGTTGAATCGATGCGTGACGCTTTCTTTTTATTATTGTCCTATCCCAGTATAGGACCATTTTTGGCCTATCAGTTTGTTACTGATATAAACTACTCTGATCATTTTTCTTTTAGTGAGATGGAGTTTGTCGAGGCGGGACCTGGGGCGCGTGATGGCATCCGAAAATGTTTCTCAGATCTCGGCGAATACAATGAGGCTGATGCCATACGTTGGGTCACGGACCGACAAGAGATCGAGCTCGAGATGCGTGATCTCGTTTTTAGGTCCTTATGGGGAAGGCAGCTCCAACTAATTGACTGTCAGAATATTTTTTGCGAAGTTAGCAAGTATGCGCGCGTCGCGCATCCAGAAGTGCTCGGGTGCAGCGGTAGAGTTCGCATAAAGCAACGCTTTTCCCCACAACAACCATCTCCGCCGGCATGGTTCCCGCCAAAATGGGAATTGAATACTTCTGATGTGCATCCAGATCTTATCCTGATGCCGACCCGTCGCGGCTGAACGTCAGCGAGCGTGTTTCTGCATCAAGTTTTAACCAGCCGCCATTGTTCGCGCGTAACTCGCGGAATGCTTTGAATCCTATGAGAATTGCGTGTTGCCATTCCCAAAGTCCGCAGCGTTCAACCTCCAGTCCACGCACCATGCGCTGCACCACTCTCAAAATTCCGTGATCAATCCGATTAAGCCCCTTGAGCATTGAGTGATCTCGGGCATAGTCAAAGACTGTCTGCGATACAGCCTCTTCGATGATCGCGGCACGCGCGCCATCTTGAACCTCGTCAATTTTTGGATCTTTTTTGCGCTTGCAGCGGAATGTCGCTCGTATGACTGGAGACCAGCCTAAGGCTGCTGCATATGCAAAGTGGAATGCGTCGTGAAATCGATAACCATCGTCTTTGGCGGCATTGTCTGTCAGGCGGTCACCAATGTTGAGATCATTGACGCGCAAGACAACCTCCACTCGATCCTGACTGCGGATTCTCTGTAGGAATTGCACCGACATTTTGCGTGGCAATTGTTCGTAGTCCGGGAATTTTCCATCGCGGCACGGTGCTGGCCGAATCTTATCTGGGCCAAACATACCTCGAACTTTGCGGATGTTGTAGGTGAGCAGCTTGTTTAAGTCCAGCTTTTCGTGCTGCAAAGCAACCAACGTAGTGCGTACCGCACGGCGCAAAGAGGTAACTAAAAGAACACGATCTTTTCCCTTTGGCTCGAATCCGGTACGGCTTAGTATTCGAACAAGCTCAGAGAAGGCTCCAACCAGGTCGTAGACGTATGCATACGGCTGTTGCACGCGGCCTATTTTTAATGGCTTGCCTGCAAGCTCCTCAAGCGAGAGGCCTGTGCGCGAAGCGATGGCAGCCAGATACCAAAGTATGTCACCAAACTCTTCGGCGACATTTCCCAAACCTTCAGTGTAAGCAGTGCCATCGCGCAGTGTTTTCTTCAATTCTGTGAATACAGAACCGAGTTCACCTACTACGCCGAAGATTGGTACGTTGCGTCCTCTGGGACTTTTCCAG
This sequence comes from Burkholderiales bacterium, assembly GCA_022843705.1. Taxonomy (GTDB): domain Bacteria; phylum Pseudomonadota; class Gammaproteobacteria; order Burkholderiales; family SG8-41. The sequence goes on along the minus strand of JALHND010000023.1, from coordinate 18,248 downwards.
TCGATTTTCGCGGTAGCGTAAGCCTTATTTTGGTATTCGCTCAGGTTCATGCGGCCACCTCTCCGGTTTCGGCGGCTGCCATACATTGCTCGCAACTTTCAATTAACTTTGGTAGATCGGCAGGGTTCCAGGGTACCTTTTGAACCTTTTTGTCTTCCAGAACCGCGAGGGTTGCGTGGCAAACCAATGGCCCAACGGGCACTCCGATTTCACGCGCAATACAGCTCTGCAAGCGAGCAAGACCCAGAAGGTTACCCAGCGCCTTCTGTACAAACCATTGATAACGGTACAGTGCCGTAAGATAAAGTTCGTGATTGGGCCCAAGCTTAAAACTCAGATGGCTTAAGCACTGCCCTGCGACGGCGTTATTGCGATCGACATCTGCTTCGTAGAGTTTTAGATCGAGAGGCTCATCCATCGGGTCAAGTTCATAGGCGGCGCGCTTCGTGCCCTGCAGTGCGAGCTGTTTCCGTAGTTTTGCGATCAGGAACTCTAGTGGCTTGAATGTCGAGCCGTCTGAACATTTTCGCTCAGTAATTCGTAGGGCGTAGGTGCCCCAACGATTCGCCGGCTCCGGCTTAATAACCGGATACACTGTGGTTGGGTAAGCCAGCACTGCATCGAGTCCGCCGCGCGCATACTCCGTAGCCGGAAAAATAGTTTCTGCCACTGTATGGTTAGGCTGGCATCCATGCGCACGCAGAAAATCGTCAACCTGTTTTTCAATTGCACGAGATGTTGTTGTCGCAGAGCTTGGCTGCTGGATTTCAAGAATTAAATTGTAAATTCGATCCCCCTTGTCAAGGAGGGCCCGCGCCGCCTGAAGCCAAGCCCCTGCTCGCGTTACATCAGATAGCGGTGTCATCAAGCAACTCCTCTAAGGTTTTATACAAGGTTCCGCCGTGCAAAAGCCGATCAATTTGTCTGCTAGATACCGTACTGGTAGCCATCCATACCCCATAAGTCCCCATCCGTCTCCCCAGCTATTTCGAACAAGTAGAAACTCTTCACTGCTGGGATCAACACTAAGACCAACAGCCAGAACAGCATGACCACCAAACCCTGGGCCGGAAGGTGAAACTCTGTACAACGGTCCTTGAACATCCCAGAATCCTGAGGATAATCGGATCCCCAGAATCACTGGTTTACTAGATTTAACTTGAGTGACAATTGCTGGCACTTGCAGCGTTGTATCAAGCGTTAAATTTGCGCACCAAACTGTTGTCACAGCAGGAGGAAGCCACGGATTCGGCATGATCATTTGGTATGGCCACTCATCTTCGTGGGGCTGCCCCCAATCGCGCAAAGCTGTTTGCACAGCCTGGAAGGTCAAGCCCTTTGACACGTCGTTTCCCGCCATATATTTCGCTGCGTGAAAGAGCAGATACTCAGCGGATAACGGGTGATCAAGATTATGCGCATGCATATTGGCATCACTAGATGCACAAGCCATGCAGGAACCGCGTTCACCTTGGTCCCGAACATATTTCCATTTTTCCCTGAGATCAATTAAGACGCTCAGGTCCTCTGGCCCCGGCATTGTCATGCAGCGATCAAGCGATCCCAGCTCGGCAAACCTTCGGGCTGGCTTCCAATCATCGCTAAGTCGATCTCGAAGATGCTGCGCGCTTCGTCGGCTTTTGACCAAGGACGGCGCTCTTCTAGTCTAATATGTCCTTGCGCTGCGCCGTGAGCGACGACTCGACGAGTCACTGGGCCACCGATTGCCCCATCACCCAAGTCGTGACGATCATCTATGTCTATCAGAAGCCCGACTGTAGTAATCGGTGCTACGTCCCAGATATAGCCGCTGCTGACATGTTCTTCGAGCGTCAAAACTAGCAAATCGTCCGGATTTCCTAGCACATGTACGCCGCGGTCGTGTTCAGAAAGCAACCAGACGTCTCGTCGCCAAGATTCAGGTTGGAAGTCCGGGATGGCTCGCTGCTTGCATGTTTTTGGTGGTGTGCTCACAAGCGCATTTACCGTGACGCGATCAATAAGGTTGTTCGACAAAAGAGCCCAGCAAGTCGCTGCATAGCTGGCACCCAAACGCAAAGATAATTGGTATACCGTGTCCGGGTTCTTGAGATCGCTCCTACCCCATTGATGCCGCTTCGCATGCGCGACGATTAGCCACTTCGGGAGGAGAAATTCAGCAGCGAATGAGTCTGCTTCCAATTCCTGATTATCGTAATTTCCAGGATCGCCCCTTCCAACGTAGCCCACATCAGTGTCAAGGCTTGCGGCCATATGGTGAAGGACATGGTGTCCTAGTTCATGAGCGGCAGTAAATCTCTGTACGTGTAAATCTCGTTGCGTAGTAATCAATACACCAGGCGTGCCGGCACCTGGCAGATACGCACCCAGCAGGGAGTTAAGCGGGCGAAACAGCAGCGTAAGCCCAAGCTCGCGCATCACATCCATAACATCCACAGGACGATCGCCAGCGGCAAGTCGCTTTCGCAGCCCTAGCTCAGTATGCAATTCAGCAGCGCGACTAGCGCCGCTCAGAATGGCATCACGTCGGCTTGTCATTCCGTTCTTTCGATTGTGACCGTTGGGCTAGAAATTCACTGAAGCGAAGCAATTCAGTTCGATCTTCAGTCGATAACTTCGCAGCTTGTTTCGCTAGAACTGCGACATCGCCAAAAAGAGGTGGAGCGGTTTCCTCTCCAGTGAAAAACCCCACTGGGCGTTGATACATCTTCGCTAATGTTTTGAGTTCAACAGAATCCACTCGGCGTTGCCCGCTTTCTAGCAACGAAACGGCAGAACGAGGAACATTCAATGCTTCGGCAACTTCTTGCTGCGATAGCCCAAGGTATTCACGCACTTCCTTGAGGCGCAGTGCTAATTGAGTTCGTTCGTCAATCATGGAGCCTCCTATACTGTGACTACTGTTTTTGGGGATATTGCAGACGCAGGCTGTGATCCGCCTGCAACGCAATCTTTTTTCATGTTGGCAACAACATCTTTGATTGCCGCTTCGACGCTTTGGTATCCACCCTTGCGTACCCAGGAAGGCTCGAGTCGACGACCCAGCAGTTCTTGCGCAATGGGAGAGAGCTTGCAAACCGTCTTGGAGTCAACAGTTGGTAGATCCCATAAATCAGAACTTGGATCTTTCCCTAGCTCTGGCAAGGCGCAGTCTTGGAGTTCTTTCTCCAAACCCAAGGTCAAGCGCTCGGTCAGCATCGGTAGAAGCTGTTCGAATTGATCGGTTGTTAGCATCGGTTTTGAGGTCGCCATAATGAACCCTTTCGTCCGCTTTCCAGACATACGATACCTCAATATGTTTGAAAATCAAACAATATTTTCGATGGCAGTCTTTTATCGATCTAGCAATGCACAAACAATGGTTACCCCTGAGGCCTTAAGTGCATGAATATTAATTAGTTTTTTAATTTTAGTGAGTGGGGACCGTGACGAGTCGACCGTTTGGATTGACAGGGTTTCAATAGATTTCCCGCGCTGAAGTCTTATGTCGAGAAAATCCAGCGAAGCATCCAGCGTAATTGGAAACTGGCATTTGAATACGGCTTCTTTTGCGCTGAAAGCTAGGCCTTCGGCAGTGCTTCCTAGGGTTTCCCAGCGCGCACGATTAATCACTTGTAGTTCTCGTGCAGTTACGACCGTTGTTGAAATTTCTGCCCCAAGCGGCCGCCCGTCTTCGATGTCGACTCCAACTGAAGAGAAATGAGACGACCGGGCAAGTAATACTGCAATGTGTTTATGGCTATGGCTCAAGCTGCCGCAAAATCCCTGAGGCCAAGCGGGGGTTCCATATTTGGTTTGAAGAATTGGCTCCGGCTCCATTCCGAAGAGTTGAAGTGCATGCCGTACAGTGCTACGTCCAGCCATTAATTCGCGTCGCCTCGCTTTAGTTACATTATGTGCAAGTTCTGCTTCCGCAGAAAAAAGAGGATTCTGGCATCGATCAAGCAGATCAACGACCAACAGTGCTTCTGCGGCCACATACGTAATGGATGGCCAAGCAGTTGTCATTAAGGCTCGCCCGAAACTGCCAAAAATATCTTTTCGCGAGTGATTTGTGATCGTTTAAGTACCCCTGCCAGCTTTCCCAGCCAAGTTAAATTTATGCTTGCTTTGGCACGCACGTTGGTGAACATCCGAATCATTTCTTCCGCTTGCGGCCCTCCCAACCCCTTCCTGCCAAACACCATATATCCCGCACTGATCACCTCGCGGAATTCCTGCTCCGTCAGCTGCAACTTTTCCTTCGCCTGCTCCTCGTAAATCCGCATCACCTCGGCAAACGGGATTTCGTGCAGCTTCATTCCCTTGCCCCGTCCGTAGTCCGTCAACTTAGACGCAAAATGATGCCCGGTGCGGAACGGCACTTCGGCCTTCTGTAGCAGGGCGTCGGCGATTTCGGTGGTGGTGGAGTAATCCGCGCGCACTTCTTCCAGCGCGCGGTCCTTGTTGACGACCAGCGCGTCCACCACCTGTGTAAAGAGCTGGATCACCTGCAGCGCGCGGCCGGCGGGCACCGGGTCGTACATGCGGTAGTCGAACATGCCCGTGCGGTTGTTGTGCGACACCCAGGTCATGGTCTGCAGTTCGGCGAGCAGGATGCTAGCCTGCGCGCGCAGTTGTTCGAGTGCTGCCGGGTTTCGTTTCTGCGGCATGATGCTGCTGGTGCCGGTGAGGGCGCCGGTGGCCAGCATGAACCACGGCACCGGCTCGGCGTACTGGGCGTGGATGTCCTGCGCGAACATGCCCGTCTGCACCGCGATGCTGCTGTACGCGGCGGCGGTTTCGAGCGCGCTGTCGATGGGGGCGAGGTGGTTGGCGTCGTAGGCGTTTTCGACCAGGCCGTCAAAGCCCAAAAGCTCTGCTAAGCGATTCCGGTCTAGTGCAAAGCTCGAGGTGGCGAGCGCCGCCGCACCCAGCGGGCATTGATTCACCCGCGCGTAAGTCTCTTGTAACCGTTCCGTGGCGCGGGCGAGGGCCGATTCAAACGCCAGCAGGTAATGCGCAAAGGTGGTGGGCTGTGCCTGCACGCCGTGGGTGTAGGCGGGGATGATGGTCTCCACGTGTTCTTCGGCGCGCTTGAGCAGACTTTCGCGCGCCTTGATCAGCGCTTCGATCACACGCAGCAATCCGTCGCGCAGGTTCATCCGCGCGATGGTGGAGGCGAGGTCCTGCCGGCTGCGGCCGGTGTGCAGGCGCGAGGCTTCCTGGCCGGCCACCTTGATCAGCCGCGGTTCGTAATCGAGATAGTCGGCGGATTCGCGCGGCTTGAAACCTTCCTTGCCGGCGCGTTCGTTGTCGATGACTTCAGCGATGCCTTTGGCGATGCGCTGCGCCACATCGCGCGGCACGATGCCGGTCTCGGCGAGCATCACGATCGAGGCCTTGTTGATCTCATCGAGGTATTCGACCGAGCGGCCGCCGCCGCGGAAGCTGGCGTTGATGTCGAGGATGTGGGTGCTGTCGGTCATGGTTTCACTTTATGTCAGATCAGTGGTTCGTCATTCCGGACGCGCATAGCGCGCCCCGAAGGAAGTCCCCTTGGGGGGGGCGAGCTGGAATCCAGAACGGTGGTGGTAGACCCCCTGGATTCCGGCTTCCGCCGGAATGACGGCTTTGGTGGAGGGGGCCGGGATGACTACTCCCGGGGAGAAGCAGTGGACGGGGTGAACTGCAGCGTTCAGGCCACGAGACTGGCTTCGACGAAAGTGCTTTTGGAGACCGGTTCCGGAATGGGTTGCCCGCTCTCCCGCAGGTCTTCCAGATGAAACTGGATGGCTTCCTGGATCAGTTCCAGCGTTTCGGCTTCGGTTTCGCCTGCTGCGATGCATCCCGGGAGGTCTGGCACAAATGCGCCGTAGCTGCTCGGGCCCTTTTCAATGACAACCATGTATCGCATGTTTACTCCTTCAGTCCGGCCTGCTTCAAAACACTGTTCAATGTGCCGGGCGGCACATCGACACTGGGCTTGCCGGCAACGGTGACCGTCCCCGGCTTTGTTGGATGGTGCAATTGGCGATGGCTGCCGCGCTGCCGGACCACGAACCATCCTTCCCTGCCCAGTATTCGCAGCAACTCCGATACTTTCATTGCGGGATATTACGCCGCGGCGGGTGTATCGGACAATTTGCGCGAGGCTTCTCGGAGCATTCGCAGTGCCGGTCGTGCGCGTCATTTCGAGGCGGATTTCCTGCTTGTCATTCCGGACGCGCATAGCGCGAGCCGGAATCCAGTACGGTGGTATGGCCAACCCCTGGATTCCGGCTTTCCCCCCAAGAGGACTTCCTTCGGGGCGCGCCGGAATGACGGCCTCGGAGGTGGAAATACAAAAATATCAATATAATCAAATACTTATAATTTACCCTCTGCCGCCGCCGCAAGCACGCGCTTGCGCCAGGACCACCATAGCGGCAGCGCGAGCGGGGTGAGCACGAGGTAGCCGATCAGAAACAGCCAGACATTCATCTGTTCACCGGTTTCATGGTCGAAGATATCGCGGTAGTGCATCAGGCGCCGGCCCTGGACGTCGATCTGCCATGGCCGGTTGCCGAAATCGGGATGTTCCTCGTACCACAGCGTGACCGGGCTGCCGCGGCGCAGTGCGCGTTTCACGCCGGCATAGGCTTTCTCGCCGTTGCGGCGGCCGCTGTCGATGAGGTATTCGGTGTCGGCGCCGCGCAGTTTGATGTGCAGGGTGTAGATGTTTGGGCCGTGGCGGACGTGGCGCCAGTCTTCATGCAGGCTGTCGACGATACCCGAGACCTGGCGCAGGTCTTCGCGCCCGGGGATGTCGCGGTTCTGCCGCCCCATGTTGGCCATCGCGATGCCGAGCACGATCCACAGCAGCGCGATGATCGCCGGGCCGTAGCGGCGGTATTCATTGGATTTGAGGAAGGACATCGTCGGCGCCTCAGTCGCGAATCCTGCGCGCGACGCGGATCATCGCGTCGAGCACCGGCTTGAATTCGCGACCGGTTGCCGTGAGGCGGTATTCGACCTGTGCGGTGCGGGTCGGCAGTTTGCGGCGCGCGATCAGGCCCTGTTCTTCCATCCGGCGCAGGCGCTGGGTCAGCACCTTGGCCGAGATGCCGCGCAGGTCGCGGCGCAGGTCGCCGAAGTGGCGCGGGCCGCAGTGCAGGAACCAGAGGATGCGCGTGGTCCAGGCGCTGGCGAGGAATTTCAGGCACAGGTCGAGCGGGCAGTCTTCGGGCGGCGGCGTGCGGCGGGTGGAACGGGCGATCATGACGTCCTCGGATTCCTCATTGTTGTTGTGGCTTTTTGTGGCGGGACTGCCCTGCGCCCGATAACGGTGCGCGCCGGGTCCGGGGATTGTTCGGCAGCGTCATGGTTTTGTCAAAACCCTGCAGCGCAGGGTGGTTACCGTGGAGTAACCTCTTTCTTGCCGGAGGGGGCGCACGTATATTGACCGTCTTTCCGTGAACCGATGCCCGCGTGCCTTGCCGCGCCACAACCAGGAGACTCCATCATGCCCAACTTCACCGAGTTGCTGACCCCGCAGAACTGCCAGTTCATTTTCATCGACCACCAGCCGCAGATGGCCTTCGGTGTGCAGTCGATGGACCGCCAGGCGCTGAAGAACAACACCGTGGCGCTGGCCAAGGCGGCGAAGATTTTCAAGGTGCCGGTGACCATCACTACGGTCGAGACCGAGAGTTTCTCCGGCCACACCTATCCCGAACTGCTGGCGGTGTTTCCGCAGAACAAGCTGATCGAGCGCACCTCGATGAATTCCTGGGATGACCAGAACGTGCGCGATGCGCTGGCCGCCAACAAGCGCAAGAAGATCGTGGTGTCGGGGCTGTGGACGGAAGTCTGCAACCTGATGTTTGCGCTTGATGCGATGCGCGACGGCGGCTACGAGATCTACATGGTCGCCGATGCCTCCGGCGGCACTTCGGTCGAGGCGCACAAGTATTCGATGGACCGCATGGTGCAGGCCGGCGTGGTGCCGGTGACCTGGCAGCAGGTGCTGCTGGAGCTGCAACGCGACTGGGCGCGCCGCGAGACCTATGATGCGGTGATCGGCCTGGTACAGGAACACTCCGGCGCCTATGGCATGGGCGTGGATTATGCTTACACCATGGTGCACAAGGCGCCGGAGCGGGTGAAACACGGCGAACGCATCGGGCCGAAGCCGGCAACAAAGTGAGCAGCGGCTGAAACACCGCGACGCCCGGGAGAAGGCATGAACGCAGCCGTTCAGGAACACGCGGACTGGATACTGCACAACGGCCGCATCGCCACCGGCGGCAATGCCTTTGCCGCGGCGCTCGCGGTGCGCGCGGGTGTGGTGCAGGCGACGGGCGGCGATGCCGAGGTGATGCGGCTGCGCGGCCCGGCGACGCGGGTCACCGACCTGCGCGGCCGCACGATGATTCCGGGGCTGATCGATTCGCACACCCACCTGATCCGCGGCGGGCTCAACTACAACCTCGAGCTGCGCTGGGACGGCGTGCCTTCGCTGGCCGACGCGATGCGCATGCTGCGCGAGCAGGTGCGGCGCACGCCGCCGGGGCAGTGGGTGCGCGTGGTCGGCGGTTTCGCCGAGATGCAGTTCGCGGAAAAGCGGCTGCCGACGCTGGATGAGCTGAACGCGGCGGCGCCCGACACGCCGGTGTTCATCCTGCACCTTTACGACCGCGCGCTGCTCAACCGCGCGGCGTTGCAGGCGGTGGGTTACACCCGCGACACGCCGCAGCCGGTCGGCGGCGAGATCCAGCGCGACAAGCAGGGCAATCCAACCGGCATGCTGATCGCGAGACCGAACGCGACCATCCTCTATGCGACGCTGGCACGCGGGCCGAAACTCGCGCCGGAAGAGCAGGTCAGTTCCTCGCGCCATTTCATGCGCGAGCTTAACCGGCTGGGCATCACCAGCGTGATTGATGCCGGCGGCGGTTTCCAGAATTATCCCGACGATTACGCGGTGATCGATCGCCTGCACCGCGACGGCCAGCTGACGGTGCGCATCGCCTACAACCTGTTCACGCAGCGCCCGAAACAGGAGCTGGCGGATTTCGGCGGCTGGGTGAAGCAGGTGAAGCCGGGGCAGGGTGACGGCATGTACCGCCACAACGGGGCGGGCGAGATGCTGGTGTTCTCGGCGGCGGACTTCGAGGATTTTCTCGAGCCGCAGCCGGAGCTGCCGGCGTCGATGGAGGCCGAACTTGCGCCGGTGCTGCGCCTGCTGGCGGAACAGCGCTGGCCCTTCCGCATCCACGCCACCTATGATGAATCGATCCGCCGCATGCTCGATGTCATCGAGTCGGTGCACCGCGAGATTCCGCTGACGGGGCTGCACTGGATCATCGACCACGCTGAAACCATCGGCGAGCGCAGCATCGAACGCATTGCCGCGCTGGGCGGCGGCATCGCGGTCCAGCACCGCATGGCTTTCCAGGGCGAATATTTCATCAAGCGTTACGGTGCGGCGGCGGCTGCCGCATCACCGCCGATCCGCCGCATGCTTGCGGCCGGCGTGCCGGTGGGCGCGGGCACCGATGCCACGCGCGTGGCGAGTTACAACCCCTTTGTCAGCCTGTGGTGGCTGGTCAGCGGGCGCACGGTCGGCGGCACCGCGCTGTACGGCGAATCGAACCGACTCGACCGGCGCGAGGCATTGCGGCTGTGGACCGAGGGTTCGGCCTGGTTCTCCAGCGAGGACGGCCGCAAGGGCGCACTGCTGCCGGGGCAGCTCGCGGATTTTGCGGTGCTGTCGGCGCCGTATTTCGACATACCGGAGGCGGAGATCCGCGACCTGCAGTCGCTGTTGACCGTGGTCGACGGCAAAGCGGTGTACGCGGCGGGTGAATTCGCCGATCTCGATCCCGGCGCGCCGCCGCTGCTGCCCGACTGGTCTCCGGTGAAACATTACGGGGGCTACCAGCACGCGGCCCCGCGGCCCATGCATGGGCACAACGCCGCCTGCGGCGGATTGTCGGGTCCGCGATTCGACGCCGGCGGCTGGCCGCTGGCCTGTGGCTGTTTCGCTTTCTGACTGCGATGGGGAACTCCATGAAAAAAATCCTGCTGGCGGCCGCCATGACCGTCGTGACATCGATCACCCATGCCGCCGAGCTGCAGCCGGTGAGGCTCGGCCAGATCGGGCTGAGCTTCTACGCGGTGGTCGGACAGGTGGTGCAGCTGACCCTCGAACGCCTCGGCCACAAGGTCGAGGTGGTGCAGGGCGAGCACGGCGAGATGTACCCGAGACTCGGCGCGGGGGAGTTCGGCCTGCTTGCGGCCGCCTGGCTGCCCAATGCCCACGGCCCGCTGCACCGGCCGGTGGCCGACAGGGTGGTTGAGGTTGCCAAGCTCTACGACGACGCCAGGCTCTACTGGGCGGTACCCGACTACGTGCCGGCGAGCGCGGTGTCCTCGATCGACGACCTGAAGAAGCCCGAGGTGCTGGCGCAGATGGACCGGCGCATCGTCGGCATCGGCCCCGATTCAGGGCTGATGCGCGGCGCGGCGCAGATCGCCCGGGATTACGGGCTGGAAGCCGCCGGCTACACCATCGTCACCGGCCCGGCCGCGGACTGGATCGCCAATTTTCGGCAGGCGGTCGACGCCAAGCGCTGGGTGGTGATGCCGCTGTGGCAACCGCAGTGGCTCAACCGCGCGTACAAGGTGCGCATCCTCGCCGAGCCCAAAGGTGTCTACAAGACCGACCGGGCCATCCTGGTCGCCAACAAGGCCGCCTGGGAGAAGCTGCCGGAGCGCACGCGCAAGGTGCTCTCGCGCATCAGCCTCGGCCTCGATGCGGTGACCGAAATGGATTACGCGATGAACGCGGACAGGCTGACCGCGCGCGACGCGGCGAAGGCCTGGATGGAACGCAACGCGAAAGTGATCGACAGCTGGTTCGCGGGCCTGTAGGTCGCGGCTGAGTCGTTCACCGCGCACCTTTATTCCTGCGGCTGCTGCGCATCCTGGGGAGGCAAGCATGAAACTGCTGATCGGCATCGCGGTGGGCTTTGGCATCGGCCTTGCCTGCCGGCTGCTGGGCATTCCGTCGCCGGCGCCGCCGGCGGTCGAGGGCGCGCTGCTGGTGCTGGCGATGACCGGCGGTTATCTCGGCGCCGACCGCTGGCTGTCGCGCCGCGCCGCGACCACCCGCCACCTGTGCGGCGGGCCCGACGGGCGGACGCGCGAAGGGCGGCACTGAATGGGCGAGATCGCGCTCGGCCTCACGCTTTGCGCCGGCATCGGCGCGGCCTGCCGCTGGTTCGACGTGCCGGTTCCGGCGCCACCGGCGCTGGCCGGCGCGCTGCTGGTGCTGGCGATGACACTGGGTTACTCGACCGGTGGACTGATCTGAAGGCATGTTGGCCGCGGTACTTTTCCTGTCCGGGCGCACAGAATATAACCGCTTTCTTCAGGCGGCGCTCTTAACCACCAACACTCAACCTTGACGGAGGATTCATGAAGAACTTGTTTACCACCCAGAACGCCGCGATGTTGCTGATTGATCACCAGGATGGAACCATGAAACTCGCGCGAAATATCGATCACAAGACTTTGATCAGCAACACTCGGGCGCTTTGCAGAGTTGCGGTTGAAACTGGTATGCCTCTGGTGCTCACATCAAGCCAGGAAGATCACTTCCAGGGTTTGTTGCTGAAAGACATCCAGAAAATCGCACCTTCAGCCTATGCCAAGCGAGTCAAGCGCCCCGGTGTGGTGGACACATGGATGTATGTGCCGTTCAAGAATGAAGTGATTGCCTGCGGCAGGAAGAAATTGATCATGGCGGGTCTAACCAACGATGTTTGCATCGTATATCCTGCAATCAGTGCAGTGGAGGACGGCTTTGAGGTCCAGGTGGTTGCTGATGCCGGAGGTTCTCCGTCCCAAGTTGCTGACGAAGTTTCGCTGCGGCGCATGGAAAATCACGGCGTGACCATCACGACGACCAATCAGGTGATGGCTGAACTTGCAACGGATTGGTCCTCGGCTATCGGGGGTGCGATTCAGAGAATCATGTACGAGGAAATCCTAAAGCCGATGATTGAAGGTGCGGCCGGCCAATAGGCTGGCTCCGGGGTGAACGGGGCATAGTACAGACAGCGACATATCGAATGGCAGTTCCGGCAGTGATTGTTCCGCACCCCGGAATGACCTGCGCCGGCCTGTGTGACACTGAAAGTCTGGTATGGTGGATTCCAAGATGAATACCGTGATCTCGGTGTCGCCTTTCGCGCCGTTCCGCCACCGCGCGTTCGCGCTGCTGTGGACGGCGACGCTGGTGTCGAACATCGGCACCTGGATGCACGATGTGTCGGCGGCCTGGCTGATGACTTCGCTGTCACCCTCGCCGTTCATCGTGTCGCTGGTGCAGGCGGCGACCACGGCGGCGATGGCGCTGTTCGCGCTGCCCGCGGGGGCGATCGCCGATCTTTTTGATCGCCGCCGCCTGCTGCTCGGCCTGACCGCGGTGAAGTTCCTGCTGGCGGGTGGGCTCGGCGTGCTGGCAGTGCTCGGCCTTGTCGATGTCTGGGGCTTGTTGCTGGTGACTTTCCTGCTCGGCACGGCCTCGGCCTTCATGGCGCCGGTGTGGCAGTCGGTGGTGCCGAGCCTGGTGCCGCGCCCCGACCTGAAGGCGGCAGTGGGACTCAACTCGGCCGGCATGAACGTCGCGCGCGCGATCGGCCCGACGCTGGGCGGCCTGATCATCGTCGCAGCCGGCGCGGGCGCGGCTTTCCTGCTCAATGCACTGTCGGAGCTGGTGATTCTTGCGGCAGTGCTGCTGTGGACCCCGGCGGTGCTGCAGTCACCGCGGCGTGCCGAACAATTTCTGCCGGCGATTGCCGCCGGCGTGCGTTACGCGATGCATTCGGCGGAACTGAAAATCGTGCTGCTGCGTTCGGCTGCTTTTTTCCTGTTCGCTTCGGCATTCTGGGCGCTGCTGCCGCTGGTGGTGCGCACGGTGCTCAAGGCCGAGGCATCGACCTACGGCCTGATGGTGGGTGCCGTGGGTTTTGGCGCGGTCTGCGGCGCGCTGCTGCTGCCGCGCATCGACAGGCATCACGGCGGCGACCGCATGGTGCTGTTTGGCACGCTGGGTATGGCGGCGGTGCTGCTGGTGTTGGCACTGGTGCCGCTGCGCGCCGCGGCACTCGCGGCCTGCCTGCTGGCGGGGGTGTCATGGATTTTTGTGCTGTCATCGCTGAACGTTGCCGCACAGAACGCGCTGCCCGACTGGGTGCGCGGGCGCGGGTTGTCGATTTATGGTTTTGCGTTTTTCGGATCAATGACCCTCGGCGCGTTGTTCTGGGGCGCGCTCGCGTCCTGGGCCGGATTGCCGCTTGCGCTGGCGGTTGCGGGACTGGGTGCGGTGGTCGCGCTGTTGGCCGTGCGCCGCCGTCGTTTGCCCGAAGGCGCGCTCGATCTGAGTCCGGCAGGCCACTGGCCGGAGCCGGTGGTGGCTCTGCCGCTGGAGCAGGATGATGGTCCGGTGATGGTGTTGGTGGAATACCGCATCGATCCGGCGCGCGCGGCGGAATTCGCGGTGGTGATGAATCGCGTGGCCGCCGAACGCCGGCGCGATGGCGCCTATCAATGGGGCCTGATGCGCGATACCGCCGATCCCGCGCTGTTCACGGAATATTTCATGGTGGCGAGCTGGACCGAACACGAACACCAGCATGCGCGCGTGACCCGCGCCGATGCCGACGTGCAGGCCGAGGCGCGCGCCTTCCATGTCGGACCGCAGCCGCCGCGGGTGCAACATCTGATCACTGCGGGCAGTGATTAAAATATAAATAAAATCAAATACTTATGTAAAATCAGTACAGGGCCGGGAGCTGCGGACCGGCGTAGTCAAATGTCCTGCGTCAGGACTTTCGCGCGATATCCCGCGCCGTGCTTCTGAGGATGCCGATGAACTGGCGCGCGGCGGGCGACAGATAGGCGTCCTTGCGATGGAACACACCGATACTGCGTTTCACGCTGAAATCCTTGACTGGCAGTTCCACTACGCGGTGCCGCGCCTGTATCTGCCGCAGCATGCGTTTTGATGAAGTGCCAAGCAGGTCGGTGTGGGCCACCAGCTGGTCGCGGAAGGGCAGTGAATTGGTCTGCGCCACGTAGCGCAGCGGGTGACGGCCGCGGTCCTGCAGTGCAAGGCTCAGCAGCGGCAGCGCCGGCGCGCTGAAGGCCGTGGCGGCCCAGCGCTCCCCTTCGAGGTCGTCGAGGGTGACCTGCCTGCGCTTCGCCAGCCGGTGCTGTGCCGAGGCGAAGACCACGATGGTGTCGTTCAGCAGCGGCTCCTGCACCATGTCCGGGTGCGGCGGCGAGGGCAGGATGCTGACGCCGAGGTCGAGCCGGCCGTCACGGATCGCGCTGATCACCGATTCGTTCGATTCAATGGTCACCGTCAGCATCACGCCGGGTGCCGCGTTGAGCAGCGCGCAGCACGCGGGCCCCATCAGGTTGTCCATCACGCCGGCATGCGCGCCCACGCGCAGGTTGCCGGCACGGCCCTGGCTCAGGTCCTCCACTTCGCGCATGACGTCTTCGTGCGCCTGGCGCAGCCGCCTCACCTGGGCCAGCAGTGCACGGCCGACGTCGGTCAGTTCGATGCCTTTCGGCGTGCGTTTGCACAGCTTGGTGTTCATTGACTGCTCAAGCCGGCGCAGGCTCATGCTCAGGGCCGGCTGGCTCAGTCCCAACGCCTCTGCCGCGCGGCCGACGTGGCCGTGTTCAGCGAGTACGGCGAAATACTCGATATCGCGAAAGGACATTGGATAATCAGGATTTATGAAAAGCGAAGATCCGGATAATTGCGTATATAAATCGGGGGTGTCAACATCAATGCCGTCAATCCGGGTATCAATCCCGAGGCCCGGCCATCCTTTCCGACGGAGACTGCATGACCGCGAAGCGCCCCAACATCATCCTCATCACCTCCGACCAGCAGCGCGCCGACTGCAACGGCTTCGAGAATCCGGACCTGCGCACGCCGCACCTCGACTGGCTGGCGCGGGACGGCACGCGCTTCAATGCCTGCATGACGCCCAACCTGGTGTGCCAGCCGTCGCGGGCGTCGATGCTGACGGGGCTCTTGCCGCTGACCCACGGCGTGTGGGACAACGGCGTCGATCTCGATCCGAAAGTGGGTGAACGGGGTTTTGCCGGCACGCTGGCGAAGAACGGCTACAGGACGGCGTTCATCGGCAAGGCGCATTTCGCGACCAAGGCGACCTTTTCGCCGACCGGCACGCCGGAGTGCAACAAGAGCCAGGCGAAATACGGGCCCGACTGGGTCGGCCCCTATATGGGTTTCCAGCATGTCGAGCTGTGCGTGCTCGGTCACACTCATCGCACACGGCCCATGGACCGCCCGCCGATGGGGCATTACGAGCGCTGGTTCATCGCGCGCGGCAAGGATGAGGAAGGCTACAAGCTGTGGGCGCAATCGACGCGTCCCGAAACCGGCGCTGCGCAGACCTGGAGCTCGGCGCTGCCGGTGGCCTGGCACAGCAGCACCTGGACCGCAGACCGCACCATCGACTTGCTGACTCACCACGATCAGAGCAAACCGCTGGCGATGTGGGTGTCCTTCCCCGATCCGCACCATCCCTTCGACTGCCCGGAGCCGTGGAGCGGGCTCTACGACCCGAAGAGCGTCAAGCTGCCCGAGCACCGCACCATGGATTTCGAGCGCCGGCCGTGGTGGCACAAGGCGCAGCTCGAGGGCACGCCGCAGCTCGCCGATCCGGAGATGCGCAAGTTCCGCGCCGAGGGTTCGCGTACGCCGGTGCAGACCGACGCCCAGCTCGCGGAAATGACCTCCAACTACTACGGCATGATCTCGCTGATCGACCACAACGTCGGCCGCATTCTCGACAAGGTGCAGGACCTCGGCATGGCCGACAACACGCTGATCATCTACACCACCGACCACGGCGACATGCTGGGCAACCACGGACTCTATTTGAAGGGCCCGACGCCGTACGAGGACCTGATGCGGGTGACGATGGTCGCACGTGGCCCTGGCGTCGCCGCCGGCCGCGTGGTCAAGGAACCGGTGTCGACGCTGGACCTCGCGGCCACCTTCTACGACGCGGCGGGTGTGCAGGCGCCGCATGAACTGCAGGGCCGCAGCCTGAAGCTGCTGCTCGAGGGCAAGGATGCGCCGCGGGAGGCGGCCTGGAGCGAGTGGCATGTGCACCCCTCGCGCTGCGGCGTCGGTCTGCAGTTGCGCACGGTGCGCACCAGGCGCTGGAAGTGCACCTTCGAGCTCGGCTCGGGTGCGGGCGAGATGTACGACCTCGAGAACGATCCGAAGGAAATGAACAACCTGTTTGACGATCCGGGTTACGCGAAAGTCAGGAAGGAAATGGAAGACCTGATGCGCGCGCGGCCCGGGAATATCATCGACCCGCTGCCGCAGCCGATCGGCATGGCCTGATCGCGGGGCCGGGGTCGAAGCAGAGGGACGGCAGCGGTCGCAAGCGCAGCTGAAAAAAATGCGCGGCAGCAGCCGTCAGAACGTGACTTTCATCCGAGGAGAAGGATCATGCAGAAACTGATGGGTGGCATCCTGATGCTGGTGATTTGCGCGTCGGCGTGGGCGCAGCAGTGGCCGACTCGACCAGTGCGCGTGTTGGTGGGTTTCGCTCCGGGCGGCACTTCCGATGTCTCGGCGCGGGTCACCGCCGAGGTGCTGGCCCGGGAGCTTGGCCAGCAGGTGATCGTGGAGAACCGGCCTGGCGGCGCCGGCAGCATTGCCATTGAGGCGCTGATCCGCGGGCCCAAGGACGGATACACCATCGTTGTCAATTCCGACTCGTCCTATTACCAGCCGGTGCTCAATCCTGCGCTGTCGTACCGTTCGGACAAGGACCTGCAGCCCGTGACGATACTCACCAACCAGCCGATCGTGATCGCGGTGCACCCGGCCCCTGGCTGGAAATCGGTGGCCGACCTGCTGAAGGCGGCGAAGGCGCGCCCCGGCGAGATTTCATACGCGCTGTCCTCAGCCACGGGGACACAGGCCGTGGCGGCAGGGGTGTTCTTCGGGGGCGTCGGCGTCAAGATGATCGGCGTCCCGTACAAGGGCGGCGGGCAGGCGGTGGTCGATCTGGTCAGCGGTCATGTGCCGGTCGCGGTGCTCGGATCGGCGCCACTGATGCCGCATGTCAAGACCGGGCGCATCAAGCTGATCGCGGTGACCTCCGGCACGCGCTCGAAAGCGCTGCCCGACGTGCCGACGCTCGCGGAGCTGGGTTTCGGTTTCATGAACATGTCGCAGTGGTTCGGCGCCGTGCTGCCCATGGGCACGCCGGCGGACGTGGTGGACCGGTTGTCGGCAGCCTACAACAAGGCATTGGCAGATCCGCAGGCCCAGCAGCGCCTGTTCAATGCTGCGCTGGAGACGGTCGGCGGCACGCCGGAGGAAATGGCGAAGCGGATGCGTGCCGAGATGGTGGTCTGGTCGAAGGCGGCGAAGGAGGCCGGGCTGGGCAAGGCGCGCTGAAAGCGGTGTATTCTCTGTGGCTTGATATCTGCCGTTGACCCGTCCACCGATGCCGTTGATCCGGCATCGCATGCCCGGGGTGGGTCCGGCGGAGCCATCCCGGGGAGCCTTGCATGGACCTGTTGAACCTGTTCGACGTGCAGTCGGTCCGCATGTGGATCGCGCAATCGGCCGTGCTGTTTTTCCTGATCAGCGGTTTCGCGCTGCTGGCGGTGGGCCTGCTGCTGGTCATCAACAGCGCGGCGGCGCTGCGGTTTTTTGACGGCATGAACCGCTGGGTGTCGATGCGGCGCGCGACGCGGCCGCTGGAGATCGCGCGCGATACGCAGCCGCTGGTGCAGCGCCACCGTTACCTGATCGCGGCTTTCGTGATTGCCGCCGGGGTGTTCGCGATTTCCGGCCTGCTGACCCAGTACGAAGCAAAGGCGGCTGTGCGGATGCTCGGCCTCGATGTGTTGCGGCCGGCGCTTGGATTGTGGCTGGTCGACAGTGCGCGCTGGCTGCTGGTTGCCGGCAGCGTGCTGGGCATAGTCATCGGACTGCTGCTCGCTTTTGCCCCCGAGAAGCTGGCGCGGATCGAAGCGCAGGGCGGTGACTGGTATTCGGAGCGGCGCTTGGTCAAAGGTGCTGATGCGATGAACACCGGGCTCGATGCGCAGGTGGCGGCGCGTCCCCGTGCCGCCGGGATCATCATTGTCGTGCTGGCGCTGCTGCTGGTCGGCGCCTTCGGGCTGCTGCTGCCGGCGGT
>JALHND010000022.1:9096-31469 GCA_022843705.1 Burkholderiales bacterium | reverse complement strand
ATGATTTTCGACCACATCCACACCGTCCGCCTGAAGGACACGCCGATCACGCTGGTCGGCGACCAGGGCACCTACACCTGCGACGCGCTGATCATCGCCACCGGTGCCTCGGCGATGTACCTGGGTCTGCCCTCGGAAGAAAAATTCATGGGCAAGGGCGTTTCCGGCTGTGCCACCTGCGACGGCTTCTTCTACAAGAACCAGGAAGTCGCGGTCATCGGCGGCGGCAACACGGCAGTCGAGGAAGCCTTGTACCTGACCAATATCGCGAGCCATGTCACCATTGTTCACCGCCGCGACAAGTTCCGCGCCGAAGCCATCCTGGTCGACAAGCTCAACGAGCGCGTCGCTGCCGGCAAGGCCACACTGCTCTGGGATCATGTGCTCGATGAAGTGCTGGGCGACAACACCGGCGTCACCGGCATGCGCGTCAAACATGTGAAAACCGGCGTCAGCACCGAAAAGAAACTGCAGGGCGTGTTCATCGCCATCGGCCACAAGCCGAACACCGGGATCTTCGAGGGTCAGCTGGAGATGAAGAACGGCTATATCATCACGCAGGGCGGCAGCAACGGCAACGCGACCGCGACCAGCATTCCCGGCGTATTCGCTGCCGGCGACGTGCAGGATCATGTCTACCGCCAGGCGGTCACCAGCGCCGGGACCGGCTGTATGGCCGCGCTCGACGCGCAGAAATATCTCGAAGGCAAGGGCCTCGTCTGAGGCCTTGCTGCGGGGGACAGCGTGAAGCGCGTGCGCACACGCCCTGCCGCAGCGGCTACGCCGGTCACGCCGGAAGACCCCGCGCTGCTTGAGGCGCTGACCGGCGTCATTCCGCTGGCACCGCTCAATCGTGCCAAACTGGTGCGGCCGCGACCGCGACCGGTCGCCGTGCAGCGCGAACTCGACGAACGCGCGGCCCTGCGCGACACGCTCAGCGACAGTCCGGCCTGGGAACAGGACCTGGAAAGCGGCGACGAACTGCAGTTCCTGCGCGACGGCATTTCCCGGCAGCAGCTGAAGAAATTGCGCCGCGGCCACTGGGTGGTCCAGGGACACCTCGACCTGCACGGGCACACCTCAGCCGAGGCGCGCCTGCTGACGGCGGAATTTCTCTCACGCTGCCTGCGCGAAGGCTGGCGCTGCGTGCGCATTGTTCACGGCAAGGGCTTGCGCTCACCCAACCGCGAACCGGTGCTGAAGAAGAAATTGTCGGGCTGGCTGGCCCAGCGCGATGAGGTACTGGCCTACTGCCAGGCGCCGCTGACGGACGGCGGCGGGGGTGCGGTGCTGGTGCTCCTTCGGGCTGCGAAGCGAGCCCCCTAAGGGAGCGGGCCGCGCAGCAGTCGACGAGAATAAGCCGCGATCAAACCGCGGCTTCGTCGGTTTCGCCGGTACGGATGCGGATCACCTGCGCAACGTCGCTGACGAAGATCTTGCCGTCACCGATCTTGCCGGTGCGCGCCGCCTTGACCACGGCATCGATCGCCTGATCAAGCAGCTTGTCCGGGACCACCACCTCGACTTTCACCTTGGGCAGGAAATCCACAACGTACTCCGCGCCGCGGTAAAGCTCGGTATGCCCCTTCTGCCGGCCAAAGCCCTTGACCTCGGTCACCGTCAGCCCGCTGACCCCCATTTCGGACAGTGCCTCGCGGACCTCATCCAGTTTGAAGGGCTTGAATATCGCTTCGATTTTTTTCATGTCGGCTCCGGCAGCTGGTGGACGGAAGAAAGAATATCACAAGGCATATGGCCGGCTCCGGCTCAATGCCTGAACTTGTTGGTGATCGGATAACGCCAGTCCTTGCCGAAGCCGCGGCTGGTGATGCGGATGCCAACCGGCGACTGGCGGCGCTTGTATTCGCTGATCCGTATCAGCCGTATCACGCGGTCGACATCCGCAGGCGCGTAACCCTGGGCAATGATTTCCTGCGGGCTGCGGTACTGCTCGACGTAAGCCTCCATGATCGCGTCGAGCACGTCGTACGGCGGCAGGCTGTCCTGGTCCTTCTGGTCGGGCCGCAGTTCCGCCGACGGCGCGCGTTCGATGACCCTTCGCGGAATCACCGGCGACACCGTGTTGCGGTATTCGGCAAGGCGGTAGACCAGTGTCTTTTTCAGATCCTTCAGCACCGCGAAACCGCCGGCCATGTCGCCGTACAGCGTCGCGTAGCCGGTGCCCATCTCGCTCTTGTTGCCGGTGGTCAGCACAATGGCGCCGGTCTTGTTCGACATCGCCATCAGCAGCGTGCCGCGGATGCGCGCCTGCAGGTTTTCCTCGGTGACGTCTTCCTTCAGGCCGCGGAACTGGTCGGCCAGCGCCCTGCGAAAGGCGTCGAACACCGGCCGGATCGCGATCTCGGAGTAACGCGCACCCATGGCCTGCGCCTGCGCGCCGGCGTCCTCGCAGCTCATGCCCGCGGTGTACTGCGAGGGCATCATCACCGCGTGCACCCTGTCAGCGCCGAGCGCGTCAACCGCGACCGCCAGCGTCAGCGCGGAATCGATGCCGCCGGACAGGCCGAGCAGCGCGCCGGGAAAACCGTTCTTGCCGACATAGTCACGCACGCCGAGCGTCAATGCCGCATAGACATCCTGTTCCAGCGACACCGCCGGCGCGATTTGCCCCTTCACCGGCACGCCTCCGGCGATCTCGATTACGGCCAGCGCCTCCCGGAAAGCCGGCAGCTGGTGGGTCAGCTCGCCGCGGCCGTCAACAGCAAAGGAGGCACCGTCAAAAACCAGTTCATCCTGGCCGCCGACCTGGTTGGCATAGATCACCGGCATGCCGGTCTTGCCGACACGCTCGCGCACCACCTCGTGGCGCGTCAGCTGCTTGTTGATGTGGTACGGCGAGGCATTGAGCACCAGCAGCAGCTGCGCGCCGGCCTCGCGCGCGGCCTTCGCCGCCGGCTCCTCCCAGACATCGGCGCAGATGTTGATGCCGATGCGCAGGCCCTCGTGCTCGAACACGCAGGGTTCGTCGCCGGAATCGAAATAACGTTCCTCGTCGAACACCGTGTAATTGGGCAGCGTGCGCTTGAGGTAGGTTGCGACCACACGGCCGTCGCGGATCACCGAGGCCGCGTTGTAACGCCTGCCGCCGGTCTGGTGGGGATGCCCGAGCACCAGGGTGATGCCGCGGATCTCCGCAGCGATGCGGTGAAAGGCGCGGTCACAGGCCGCAAAAAAATCATCCCGCAGCAGCAGGTCTTCCGGCGGGTAGCCGCACAACACCAGCTCGGTGGTCAGCAGCAGGCCCGCTCCCTGCGCTTTTGCCTTCGATGCCGCATCAATGATCAGGGCCGCATTGCCGTCGAGGTCGCCGACGGTGACGTTCAACTGCGCAATCGCTATTTTCATGTTGCTAATATATCATCGGCGCGCATCGGCATTGACACGTCCACCATCCCGCACATCGTCCCGTACAAGCGACTCTCCATGCTGCATTGGCTGCATTATTACCGGGCACGCCTGCAACTCGCACTGCGCCGGCCTGATGGCGCCGTCGCCGCGTATCGCGATGCGCTGGCAACCAACCCGCGCTTTGCGCTGGCCGCCGCCGGCATCGGCTACCTCGAAGCCACCCGCCGGCAGTGGGAAGCGGCGGCAACGGCATTCCGGCAATCGCTGGACATCAACCCGGAAGACGCCGACATCTGGTTCAACCTGGGTTATGTGCACCAGCAGCAGGAGAATGACCTTGAGGCGATCCGCTGCTTCGAACGCGCCGTGGGACTGAGGCGCAGCCTTGACCGTGCCTGGTTCGGCCTCGGCCTGATCCACCGCCGCCGCGGCGAAAATGACCGGGCCGTCAAGGCGTTCAAGACCGCGGCCGACCTGCAGCCGATGAATCCCTATGCCTGGCAGGAACTGGCCATGGCGCAGCTGGCAACGGGCAACCTGCAGGAGGTGCGCCGCATCATCCGCCATGTCTCGGACTTCGATCCGCAAATGACCCGCCTGCTGATCCGCGACACCGGACAACATCCCGAGGACGTCAAATTGCAGTGAAACTGCAGGTCGTCTCCTCCCTCGCAGACGTCGCTCCGGAAGACTGGAACCGTCTCGCAGGCCATGATCCCTTCCTGCAGCACGCCTTTCTCCACGCCCTGCACGAAACCGGATGCGCCTGCCCTGAAACCGGCTGGGCGCCGCAGTACCTGCTGCTGTACGACCGCGATACACTCGCCGGCGCGATGCCGCTGTACCTGAAAAGCCATTCCTACGGTGAATATGTTTTCGACTGGGCCTGGGCCGATGCCTACCACCGCCACGGCCTCGAGTACTACCCCAAGCTGCTCGCCGCCGTCCCCTTCACGCCGGTTGTCGGCGCGCGCCTGCTGGCGCATGAACCGGAACACCGCGACCTGCTCGCCGCCGGCGCGCTGGAACTGGCGAAGCAGACACAAACGGGTTCATTACACGTGCTGTTCCCTGCCGAGGCCGACCTCGAATGCCTGCGCCGCCACGGCTTCATGCTGCGCCAGGGCCGGCAGTTCCACTGGCGCAACGAAGGTTACGCCGACTTTGACGATTTCCTTGCCCGGCTCAGCCACGACAAACGCAAAAAAATCCGCCAGGAGCGGCGCAAAGTGCGCGAGTCTGGAATCAGCTTCCGCTGGCTCGAAGGCAATGCCATCAGTGAAGAGAACTGGAGTTTCTTCGCGCGCTGTTACCGCCAGACCTACCGCGAGCACCACTCCTCGCCTTACCTTAACCTGGAATTTTTCCGCCGCATCGGCGCCGCGATGCCGGAAAACCTGGTGCTGATCGTCGCGCACCGGGAAAACCGCGCCATCGCCGCATCCCTGCTGGTGCGTGACGGCGACCGCGTCTGCGGCCGCCACTGGGGCGCCGTCGAACACCACCCGCTGCTGCACTTCGAAGCCTGTTATTACCAGGGCATCGAATACGCCATCGCCCGCGGCCTGAAAATTTTCGAAGGCGGTACACAAGGCGAACACAAGATGGCGCGAGGCCTGCTGCCGGTGGCCACGCAGTCTGCACACTGGCTGGCCCACCCGGAATTCGCCTCCGCGGTCGAAAAATTCCTCGGCCGTGAAAGCGAACTGATGGAACAGCATGGGCGCGAACTCGCGGCGCGCAACCCTTTCAAGGCCGTCTGACGCCGCCGCCGCAGCCCTCTTGCCGTATAGTTACGCAACTTCCACCGGAACTATGCCATGAAGTTCTGCAGCAACTGCGGCAACGCCGTCGTGCTCAAGGTCCCCGCCGGCGACACGCTGCCGCGCCACGTCTGCGAGGCCTGCAGCACGATCCATTACCAGAATCCGAAAATGATCGTCGGCTGCATTGCCGAGTGGGAAGACCGCATCCTGCTCTGCCGCCGCGCAATCGAACCGCGCCACGGACTGTGGACGGTGCCGGCCGGGTTCATGGAAAACGGCGAAACCACCGCCCAGGGCGCGGCCCGCGAAACGCTGGAAGAAGCCAATGCCCGGGTCGAAATCGGTCCGCTCTATGCGATGTACAACATCCCGCACATCAACCAGGTCTACATCCTGTTCCGCGCCCGGCTGCTCGACCTCGATTTCAGCGCCGGCAGCGAAAGCCTGGAAGTCCGCCTGTTCGACGAGGCAGACATTCCCTGGGAACAGCTCGCCTTCGCCACGGTGCGCAACACGCTGACCCACTACTATGCCGACCGTCAGGCCGGCGAATACCGCTTCCACCTCGGCACCATCGAACGCGCGCCGGCAAAAAACTGAACCGGGTCAGGCGGCGCGCAGGGCATCGACGATGCCCAGCCGCGCCGCGCGCACGGCCGGCAGGAAGCCGCCGACCAGGCCCATCAACACCGCGAACAGCAGCGAGCTCAGGGCAATCTGCGGCGTCAGCGTGAAAGTAAAGGCCAGTTCGGCAAAAGATTGCCAGTTCAGCGTCGAGATCTGGATGAACTGCATCAGCGAGGCCAGCGCCACCCCGCAGACGCCCCCGACCAGTCCCAGCAGCACCGCCTCGAGCAGGAAGGTCGCCAGGATGCTGGAGCGGCGAAAACCCAGCGCCCTCAGCGTGCCGATCTCGCCGGTGCGGTTGGCGACCGCGGCGTACATGGTGATCGTCGCGCCGATCATCGCCCCCACCGAAAAGATCACCGACAGCGTGAGCCCGAGGTAGCTGATGAAATTCGACAGCGCCTTCGACTGCTCCTCGAAGAACTCGCGCTCCGCCTTGACGTCGAGCGTCAGCCGCGGATCACCTTCGAGCCGCGCCTTCAGAGCCGGCAGCTGCGCGGGGTCGGCCAGCCGGCCGACCACCGCCGACCAGGCATTGCGGCGGAAAGCCTGCTGCAGCTGTTCGGCATCCGCCCAGACCTCGGAATCGTAGGCCGAGCCGCGGGCCTCGAAATGCCCGACCACCCGCCACTCGCGTCCGCCGAAGCGCAGCAGCGAGCCGACCGCGGCACCGTCAAAACGTTTGGCAATGCTGGCGCCGACGATGACTTCCGTCGAGCCCGGACGGAACGTGCGGCCTTCGATGATGCGCAGCTGCGGTCGCAGTTCGAAGGCCGCTTCACCGACGCCGCGGGTGGTGACATTGGTGGCGACACCGGAATCGCGCTTGGGCAGCGTGATCAATACCACCACCTCCTTCGACACCAGCCTCAGGCCGCCGGGCCCGATGGCGATCTCCGGCTGGGTCTCGACAATCGCCGCCTGCGCCCGCTCGACCACGCTGGAAATCTCGGCACCGGCGGCGCGACGCGTGACATGCACGTTGTCGGGCTGGCCGGTGGCCACCAGCGACTGGCGCAGCCCCGTGTCCAGCATCTGCACCGCGGCAAACACGAACACCACCAGCGCCATGCCGCCGGCGGTCAGCGCCGTGGTCAGCTTGCGTGTCCACAGGTTGCGCAGCGTGTAGGAAAACGGGATCGCCGGAATCATCAAGAATCCCGCAAATGGTTATCAAACCATTTGCGGCAAATACCTCCCCTCTCCTCGCAGGAGAGGGGGCGGGGGTGAGGGACGAAAAAGCGAGCCATGCGGATTCTTTTCACCCGACCGCCCGCAGGCCATCAACGATGCGCACCCGCGTGGCGCGCAGCGCCGGCAGCACGGCCGCGGCAACGCCGACCACCGCTGCACAGGCCAGCTGCAGCTGCACGGTGGCCGCGCTGACCTCGAACACCGGAAACAGCGTGCCCATCTGCCGAGCGAACCAGTCGGCCACCGGAAAGGTCAGCGCGACGCCCAGCAGGGCGCCCGCCGCGGCAATCGCCAGCGACTCGCCAAAAATAAGGCTGCCGAGGAATCCGGGACCGAATCCCAGCGCCTTCAGTGTCGCGTATTCGGCCATGCGCTCGCGCGCCGTCATCGCCATCGTGTTCGCCATCACCGCGAGGATGATGAATATCACCACGAAGGAGACGATGCGGATCGCAATCACGATCGCTTCGGTCTGCTTGACGAAGCCGATCTGGAAGGCCTGCTCGGTCTCGGTCAGCGTTTCCGCGGCGGAGTTGGCAAACTGGGCATCGACCGCCCGGCTGACCTCCGCGGCGCGCGCGACGTCGGTGACCTGCACCACGAACACGCCGACCTGGTCGGCGCGCTGCGGCGCGCGCTGCCGCGCGCTTTCATTGAGGTAATCCCAGTGGAAAAAGAACTGCGAGGTATCGGTGCGCGGAGTGGCGCCGTCATAGATTGCGCGCACGACGAACTCCCAGTTGCCGGAAAAGATGGTGCCCTTCAGCGGCACCGTGTCGCCAACCCTGAAGCCATAGGTATCGGCCAGCTTGCGGCCGACCACCGCGCCCTTGCGGTCGCGCAGGAAGTCGAGCAGCTGGTCCGCGGGTATGCGGTATTCCGGATACATCGCCAGGTACGGCAGGGGATCGATCGCGAACTGCGGAAAAAAATTCTTCGGCTCCTGGTAGACGCCGGCGAACCAGTTCGCCGCGGCGACGCTGCGCACGCCGTCGACCGCGCGGATCTTGTCGCGGTAATGCACCGGCAGCGGCACCACCAGCGACACCGAACTGCGGGTCACCAGCCGGTCGGGCGCCGCGTTGTTCGCGCCCGAGTACCAGGCATCAACCACCGTCTGCAACAGGCCGAAGGAGAGGATCGCCACCAGCAGGCCGAGCACCGTCAGCAGCGTGCGCAGCTTGTGGCGCAGCGCGTTGCGCAGGATCAGTTTCAGCAGGTGCATAAAAATATCAATAAAAACAAATACTTATGTAAAACCCTAATCAACCAGTGAACCCTTGTCCAGGTGTTTCAGCACGCGTGCGCGCTGCGCCGCCGCCGGATCGTGGGTCACCATGATGATGGTCTTGCCCAGTTCGCGGTTCATGCGCTCCATCAGCCCGAGGATGTCTTCCGCCGACACGCGATCAAGATCACCCGTGGGTTCGTCCGCCACCAGGATCGCCGGGTCGGAGATGATCGCGCGCGCGATCGCCACCCGCTGCTGCTGGCCGCCCGAGAGCTCCGACGGATAGTGCTCCATGCGGTCGGCAAGTCCGACCATCGACAGCGCAATGCCGACCCGCTCCCTGCGCTCCCGCGCGCCGAGGCCGGTCAGCAGCAGCGGCAGTTCGACATTCTCGAAAGCCGTCAGCACCGGCATCAGGTTGTAGAACTGGAAAATGAAACCGACGTTGCGCGCCCGCCAGTCGGCCAGTTCGGCCTCGTCGAGGCCCATGATGTCGGTGCCGCCGACCCGCAGTTCGCCGCTGTCCGGGCGGTCGATGCCGGCGATCAGGTTCAGCAGCGTACTTTTGCCCGAGCCGGAGGGCCCCATCAGGGCAACGAATTCCCCCGCGGCAATATCGAGGTTGATGTCCGACAGCACCGGCACCACCTGTCCGCCGCGGCGGTACGCCTTGACGAGGTGGCGGATGGCCACCGCCGGCGGGGACTGCGCCATGGCCGCTGCAGCGCCTATTTCGCCGCGACAGCGACTGCCATGCCGTCGCGCAGCTTTTCCGGCGGCCGCAGGACCACCTTGTCACCGGCGGCAACCCCGCTGACCTCGAGCAGTTCGCCGATGACCATGCCCTTCTTCACCGCGACCTGCACCGCCCTGCCGTCCTTCACCGTGAACAGCACGCTGCCGCCATCGCGCTCGACCACGGCCGAGGGCTGCACCACGCTGCGCGCGGCCCGCTCAGCCTCCGGCACCTCCTTCTCGAGGAAAGCCACCTTGGCGCTCATCTCGGGCAGGATGCGCGGATCGTTGTCGACAAAACGCAGCTTCACCAGCACTGTCGCCTTCGCCCGGTCAACGGTCGGCACCGTGCGCTGGACCACGCCGCGGAAACGCTGTCCCGGCAGCGCGTCGAGCTGGATTTCACAGGGCTGTCCGACGCGGACCTTCGCCAGGTTGGCCTCCGACACATCGGCCTCGACCTCCAGCGTCGACATGTCGGCCATGGTCACCACCGCCGCCTGCGAGCCCAGCGCGGACGAAAACGGCGTGATCACGTCGCCGACGTTGGCATTCTTGGTCAGCACCACGCCATCGAAGGGCGCGCGGATCAGCGTCTGCTCCACCGCGACTTCGGCCGCGCGCAGGTTGGCCTGCGCCACGGCAATCGACGCCCTGTAGCCGGAAAGCGCAGCCTGTGCCTTCTCGTGGCGAGCGACCACGGCGTCGTGCGCCGCGGGCGACACAAACTTCTTCGCCAGCAGGTCGCGCGAACGTTCCAGCGCACGGCGTGCGTCCTTCAACTCGGCCTCACCCTGTTCAAGATTGGCGCGGGCGACATCGACCCCCGCCGCAGCCTGCTTCATCTGCGCCGTGACATCGCTGCTCTCGAGGCGTGCCAGCACCTCGCCGGCCTTGACCTGGCTGCCCTCGCGGACATTGAGCCACTCCAGCCGGCCGGTGGCCTTGGACGCCACCGCCGCCTTGCGCTGGGCCACGACATATCCCGTGGCATTGAGCAGGGTATAGGCCTGCGAGGGATAGGCCTGCGACACCGCGCTCAGTTCCACCTGGACCGCCGCATTGCGGTTCACGGCCCACAACACGGCTGCTGCGGCGGCCAGCGCCGCCAGCCACCACCACCGGTATTTGCGCCGTCGCGGCGCCGCGCGCGGTGCATCGCGGTCGATGCGCAGGCGCGTCAGGTCTTCATTGGCCAAAATGATCTAGAATCTCGAGAGGAAATGAGCCTGCATTGTAGCCGGAGACCCCGATGAACGCCGCACACCCGCCCGCAAAAACCCGTTTTCAGTGGGACGACCCGCTGCTGCTCGACGAACTGCTGACCGACGAGGAGCGCATGGTCCGCGACACGGCGCGGGCCTACTGCCAGGACAAGCTGATGCCGCGGGTGGTCGAGGCCAACCGCCACGAGAAATTCCACCGCGAAATCATGAACGAGTTCGGCGAACTCGGCTTCCTCGGACCGACCATCGAAGGTTACGGCTGCGCCGGCGTCAACCACGTCTGCTACGGCCTGATCGCGCGCGAAGTCGAACGTGTCGACAGCGGCTACCGCTCGGCATTGTCGGTGCAGTCGAGCCTGGTGATGTATCCCATCTACGCCTTCGGCAGCGAGGCACAGAAGCAGAAATACCTGCCCAGAATGGCCACCGGCGAATGGATCGGCTGCTTCGGCCTGACCGAACCCAATGCGGGTTCAGATCCGGCGGGCATGGCCACCCGCGGCAAAAAGACCGACGGCGGTTACCTGCTCAGCGGCGCCAAGATGTGGATCACCAACGCCCCGCTCGCCGACGTGCTGCTGGTCTGGGCCAAGGACGACGGCGGCGTCATCCGCGGTTTCATCCTTGAAAAAGGCATGAAAGGCCTGTCGGCGCCGAAAATCGAGGGCAAATTCAGCCTGCGCTCCTCGGTCACCGGCGAAATCGTCATGGACAACGTGTTCGTGCCCGAGGAAAACGTGCTGCCGGAGGTGTCCGGCCTCAAGGGGCCGTTCTCCTGCCTCAACAAGGCACGTTACGGCATCGCCTGGGGCGCGCTCGGCGCGGCCGAGTTCTGCTGGGACGCCGCGCGCCGCTACACGCTCGACCGCAGGCAGTTCGGCCGCCCGCTCGCCGCCAACCAGCTGGTGCAGCTGAAGCTGGTCAACATGCAGACCGAGATCACGCTGGGACTCCACGCGGTGCTGCGCCTCGGCCGCCTGATCGACGAGGACCGCGTCGCGCCGGAGATGATCTCGCTGCTCAAGCGCAATTCCTGCGGCAAGGCGCTGGAGATCGCCCGCATCGCCCGCGACATGCACGGCGGCAACGGCATCTCCGACGAATTCCACGTCATCCGTCACGTGATGAACCTGGAGGCGGTCAACACCTACGAGGGCACGCATGACATCCATGCGCTGATCCTCGGCCGCGCAATCACGGGCATTTCCGCCTTCGGCTGAAAGCCGCCGGGATCATTTCCCGGTGTGCTGCCAGACGCCGTCCCAGTCCGCCGGCATCGGTTCGCGCTCGAGGTGATCGAGGCGGTTGATGAACACCCGGCTGCAGGCGTCTCCCGGCAACGCGTCGAGCGCGCGAGCAAACGCCGCACGCGCATCGGCGTGGCGCCGTGCGCGGTAGGCCGCGAGTCCCTGCTCGAAACAATCACGCATCCGCAGCAGCCCGTCTGCCACTTCCCCGCGCCGGCCGAGAATTTCGTAACAACGCACCGGATTATCCTTGCCGACGACGCGGATCTGGTCGACCTCGCGTCCCTCGAAATCCGTCTGCGCGCCGGCCCAGGTCGTCTCGCAGACCAGGACACGCGTGCCATAGGCCTTGTTCAGCGACTCCAGCCGCGACGCAAGGTTCACGGTATCGCCGACCACTGTGTAGCCCTGCGCAACCGACGAGCCGATGTTGCCGACAATGACGTCTCCGGTCGCAATGCCCGCCCGCGCCCCGATCTCCGGCAGGCCGCGGCGCAGGCCGAGGATTTCCGGCAGTTCCGCCCGCAACTGCGCCAGAGCCTCGATCTGCGTCAGCGCGGTGGCGCAGGCGCGCGAAGCCTGGCTCTGGCTGTCGCAGAACGGCGGCCCCCAGAAGGCCATCACCGCGTCGCCGATGTACTTGTCGATGACGCCGGAATTCGCCGACACCGGCGCACTCATCAGCTCGAGGTAGCGGTTCAGCAGCTTGACCAGCGTCGTCGGCAGCAGGCTTTCGGAAATCGAGGTGAAGCCCTGCATGTCGGTGAACATCACCGTCATCATCTGGCGTTCGCCGGTGCTGCCGGCGTTGCCGGTGTGCTCGACGATCCGGTCCGCGATGCGCGGGTCGATGTACTTGCCCAGCTTCTCGCGGATGCGCTCCTTCGCGCGCAGGTCAAGCAGCATGTCGCGGAAGGCCTGCGCCAGCACCTGGATTTCATCGCGGCTGCGGATCACCAGCTCGAAATCCCGCGCGCCCCGGCGCACGTCCACGGTGGCACGCACCAGCCGCTGCAGCGGCCCGACCAGCGAACGCGACAGCAGGAAAGCCAGCAGCACCGCCGCCACGCCGCTGAGCAGCGTCAGTCCCAGGTTGAAACGCCGCGCAGCATTCTCGTGGCCGGCGGCGGCCAGTGCCGAGGCCTCGGTCATCCGGTGCAGGCGGCTGTTGGCCTCGCCCAGGGCGCGGTTGAGATCGGCGATTTCCTTGCCGATCAGCGCCAGCGCCACCGGATCGGCCCCGCCCGCCCGGCCTCCTGCCGCAAGCAGTTGCGCATCGAGTTCGCGGTATTCGGCGGCCACTGTCTCGAACAGCGGATAAAGCCCGGCAAACTTGAGGCGGTCATCCTCCGACTGCGCCCGCTGCTGCCCGTCGCGTGCCAGGTCCAGCGCGCGCTGCATTGCTGCTGCAACGGCCTTGCCGGCGGCACCTGCATCCTCCGGAGACGCTGCAGCGCCACGCGCCGGCGCATAAAACGCCAGTTCCCGGTTGCGCGCGTGGATCTCGACCTCGCTGAGGATGCGCGACAGCGGTGCGTGATAGGAGGCAATGGTCACCACCTCCCGGTTCAGCTGCGCAATGCGATCCAGCGAATACAGCGCCACCGCGGTCGTGCCCGCAACGAGCACTGCCGCAACCCCGAAGATCTTGCTGCCGACTTTCATGGCCTGCCCCTTCCCCCTTGCGGCGCAAGCCTATCATGCACGCCATATCGCGGAACGGCACTGGCCTGAACCCGCCGCCCGCGGTATAAATCCGGCACCGACATGACGGAGTAAAACCGCAATGCTCGACATTCGCACCACCGGCGCCGCGCTGGGCGCCGAGATCCGCGGCATCGATCTCTCGATGCCCGTCGACGCCGGGACCTTCAAGGCCATCGAGGACGCCCTGCACCGGCACGAGGTCATTTTCTTCCGCGGCCAGAAACTCACGCCGGAACAGCACATTGCCTTCAGCCGCCGCTTCGGCGAACTGGAGCTGCATCTGCGCAAGGACTGCTGCAAGCCGGGTTATCCCGAGATCTTCGTGGTCTCCAACATCATCGAGAACGGCAAACCGATCGGCACCCAGGACGCCGGGTTGTTCTGGCATTCCGACCTCGCCTACATGGCAGTGCCCAGCCGCGGATCGCTGTTCTACGCCCACGAAGTGCCCCACGACGACAACGGCAAACCGCTGGGCGACACGCTGTTCGCCAGCATGACTGCCGCCTGGGCGGCATTGCCGGAAGACATCAGGCAACGGGTGGCGGGCCGCCGCGCGGTGACCTCCTATGCCAAGGGTTATTACCGCGACCGCAACAGCGGTCCGCGGCCGCCGCTGACCGAGGCGCAGAAAGCGCGCACACCGGATGTCGCGCACCCGATCATGCGCACCCATCCGTACACCAAAAAACCCTGCCTCTTCGTCAACGAGGGCTACACCTCGCACATCCCGGGCCTGCCGCCGGACGAATCGGAGCGCATCCTTGAAACACTGTTCGAACATGCCTCGCGCCCGGAATTCGTCTACCGCCACCAGTGGCGGGCCGGCGATTTCCTGATCTGGGACAACGCCTCGACCCAGCACCGCGCAGTGTTCGACTACGCGCTGCCGCAGCGCAGGCGCATGGAACGCACCACGCTGGCCGGCTCGGCGCCGTACTGATCACGCGATGCAGCGTATCACCCGCTTCGCCGCCGCCCTTCTGCTGTGCGGGTCCGCAGTCCTGCAGGCGCAACCCTATCCCGAAGGCAAAAGCCGGCGCAGCGTCGACATCGCCGGCGAGTCCATCGAGCTGCATGCCTACAAGCCGCCGGGCTACGCCGGCGGTCCGATACTGCTGGTGCTGCACGGCCTCGGCACCAACGCACCGGGCTACCGCAATTACGCAGTACCCCTCGCCGACCGGCATGGATTCCTGGTGATCGCCCCGCTGTTCGACCGCAAACGTTTCCCGACCTGGCGTTACCAGACCGGCGGCATCGTGCGCAACCAGCGCGCCGAAGGCGAATTCGCGGTCGAACCCGACACGCAGTGGATGGGCCGCACCTTTCTCGCGGTCATCGATGCCGTGCGCGCCGCCGAAACCCGGCCGGACCTGGCTTATTCCCTGATCGGCCACTCGGCGGGCGGCCAGGCGCTGTCGCGTTTCGCCGCCTTCACGCCGCATGCGGCGCGGCACATCATCATCGCCAATCCGTCGACATACCTGTGGCCGTCACTCACCGAACGTTTCCCCTACGGCTTCGGCGGCCTGCCGGCGGCAATGTCCGGCGACACGGCCCTGCAGCACTACCTCGCGCAGCCGGTGACGCTGTTGCTGGGCACCGCGGACATTGAACGCGGCACCGACCTCAACGTGCGCGAAGCTGCGGAGCGCCAGGGATACAACCGCCTGGAACGCGGGCACAACGCCTTCCGTGCCGCGCAGCAGCTGGCGCAACAGCGTGGCTGGACATTCAACTGGCGCCTGGTCGAAGTGCCGGATGTCGGCCACAGCGCACGGCGGATGTTCGGAAGCGCCGGGGCCATGGAGTCACTGGCCGGCCGCTGAAGCAGACCTGCAGCCGCAGTCCGTTCCGGCGCCCAGATTGCGAAACCCGGGCTGCTCCCGCCGCAGCAAGCTGCTAGAGTGGCCGTTCTCCCCCTGTTGAAGCAAAAACACCATGCCCGCACAGACCGCGCCCGAGACCGCCGAAACCGCCGCCACTCCCCTGCCATCCATTTCGCAGCAGATTGCCGCCTTCGCCGCCGGCCTCACCCCCGATGCCATTCCCGCCGATGTCCGGGAAAACGCCAAACTGCATGTGCTCGACGTCTGCGGCACCGCGCTTGCCGCCACACGCTTCGATTTTGCACAACATGCGCTGGCCGGCATCAGTAACATCTCCGAAGCAGGCAACAACTCGGTCATCGGCATGAACGTCAGGCTGCCGATGCGCGATGCGGTGCTGATCAACGGCATCCTCGCCCACGGCCTTGATTTCGACGACACCCATCCGGGGGCGATCGTGCACCCGACCGCCAGCGCCTTCCCCTGCGCGCTGGGACTCGCCGAGCAGCGTGATGCGTCGGGCGCCGACCTGCTGCTGGCCTATATCCTCGGCGTTGAAATCGCGACGCGGCTGGGTGTCGCAGCGAATGGCGCGATGCTTCCCCAGGGTTTCCACACCACCGGCATCGCCGGCCATTTCGGTTGCGCGGTCGCCGCCGGAAAACTGTTCAACCTCAGCCCGCAGCGGCTGCAATACGCGCAGGGTTTCGCCGGCAGCACCGCCTCGGCCATCGCCGAGCACCGCGCCGACGGCGCCTGGAACAAACGCCTGCATCCAGCCTGGGCGGGGGTCGGCGGCATCACCGCGGCGGCGCTGGCCAGCGGCGGTTTTGTCGGCACCCGCAAAGTCTACGAGGGCGTGGACGGCATTTTCCGTTCGCATACCGGCACGCATTTCAGCAAAGTCGACATGGACGCAATGACGCGGCGCCTCGGCGAAGAGTGGCTGCTCAACGAGGTGGCGATCAAGCCCTTCCCCATCTGCCACTTCCTGCATGCCTGCGCCGATGCCGCACTGGCGGTCCACCGCCGGCACAAGGTGAACCCCGATGACATCGTCAGGGTGCGCGCGCTGCTCCATCCCGGAACCTTCCATTCCATTGCCGAACCGGCCGAGATGCGCCGCCGCCCGACATCGGACTACATGGCCAAGTTCAGCGTGCAGTTCGTGCTGGCCGCCTGCTTCGTCCGCGGCAAATTCGGTTTCGCCGAACTCGAAACCGAAGCGCTCAACGACCCGGCGATCCTGGCGCTGGCACAGAAGGTCGATCACGAAGCCGATCCGGACTCCGCCTTCCCGAAATATTTTTCCGGCGGCGTGGTGGTGACGATGAAGGACGGCCGCGAGCTCGTGCACATGGAAAAAATCAACCGCGGTGCTGGGGAACGCGCGCTGTCGGCGGAGGACATCAGCGAAAAATTCTTCGACAACGCGACGCTGGTAGTGTCGAAACCCAAGGCCGAACGCATCCGCGATGCCGTGCTTGCCATGGACCGGCACAGCGCACGCGATCTCGGCCGCATTCTCGCCTTGTAAAAATATCAATTAAAACAAATACTTATGGAAACAGACCTGAATCACCTGCGCGGCTGGATCGGCAAGAAGGAAACCCATCACGACATCGCCACGGCCTTCCCGGTCGCGGCACTCGCGGCCACGCTTGACCGCAGCGACCCGCCGCCAAAAACCGGCGACGTGATTCCGCACAGCGCGCACTGGCTTTATTTCCTCGAAACCGCGCCCAATGCCGAACTCGGCCACGACGGCCACCCGAAACGCGGCGGCTTCCTGCCGCCGGTGGCACTGCCGCGCAGGATGTGGGCCGGCGGCCGCATCGACTTCCGCGCGCCAATCCGCATCGGTGATGCCATCAGCCGCGAATCCGAAATCGTCTCGGTCGATGCCAAGTCCGGCAGCAGCGGGCAGCTGGTGTTCGTGATGGTGCGCCACACGGTGAAGGCCGGCGGCATCGTCGCCATCGTCGAGGAACACGACATCGTCTATCGCGAGGCGGCGAAACCCGGCGACAAGCCCGCGGCCGGCAAACCGGCGCCGCAGGCTGCGGTCTGGCGGCGCGGACTGCAGGCCAACGAAGCCGTGCTGTTCCGTTACTCGGCGCTGATCTTCAATGCCCACCGCATCCACTACGACATCGACTACTGCCGCGACACCGAGGGTTATCCGGGACTGATCGTGCACGGCCCGCTGCAGACCACGCTGCTGCTGGATCTGTGCCGCCGCAACGACCCGCGGCCGGTGCGCAGACTCGACTACCGTGCCACCCACCCGGTCTTCCACCAGGAGACCTTCACGGTGAACGGCCAGCCCGCGGCCGACGGCAACACGGTGGAACTGTGGACCGCGAACGCCGCCGGCTGCTACGCGATGCGCGGCACGGCGACGTTCTGAATCCCTCCGTATGGCGGGGTTAGCCGCGCAGCGGCGTAACCCGCCGGTTCGCCGTTGTTAAGCGCGACTCAGTCGCGGCTTGTGTATTACGGCGTCCGTACAAATACGGCGGATGACGCCGCTGCGCGGCTCATCCGCCCTACCAAGAAATTACCAGTTCGCTTCGCGGTCGGGCGTGGCCCCGATCTTGTGGATCGACAGGTCGGAACCGTTGAACTCCTGCTCGCGTTCGAGGCGGATGCCTGCCACAGCCTTGAGCACGCCATACACCAGGAATCCGCCGATCAGCGCGATGCCCACGCCGAGGCCGGTGCCGATCAACTGGGCAGTCATGTTGACGCCGCCCATGCCGCCCAGCGCCTGGGAACCGAAAATGCCGCAGGCGATGCCGCCCCAGACGCCGCACAAGCCATGCAGCGGCCACACGCCGAGCACGTCATCGATCTTCAGCCGGTTCTGGGTCAGCGTGAACATCCACACGAACAATGCGCCCGCCACGGTTCCCGTCGCCAGCGCACCCGCCGGATGCATCACGTCGGAACCGGCGCAGACCGCGACCAGCCCGGCGAGGGGTCCGTTGTGGACGAAGCCCGGATCGTTGCGGCCGACCACCAGCGCGGCAACGATGCCGCCGGACATCGCCATCAGCGAGTTGACGGCAACGAGTCCCGAAATCTTGTCGATGGTCTGCGCCGACATCACGTTGAAACCGAACCAGCCGACGGTCAGGATCCAGGCGCCCAGCGCGAGGAAGGGAATGCTCGACGGCGGCTGCGCGGCCACACCGCCCTCTTTCGGGTAACGGCCGATGCGCGGTCCGAGCAGGATCACCGCGCCCAGCGCCAGCCAGCCGCCCATCGCGTGCACCACGATTGATCCGGCAAAGTCGTGGAATTTGGCGCCGGTGCTGGCTTCGATCCAGGGCTGGATGCCGAAGCGGTCGTTCCAGGCAATGCCCTCGAACAGCGGATAGACCAGGCCGACGATCACCGCGGTTGCGGCCAGCTGGGGATAAAATTTCGCGCGTTCGGCAATGCCGCCGGAGATGATCGCCGGCACCGCGGCGGCAAAGGTCAGCAGGAAAAAGAACTTGGTGACTTCGAAACCGCTTTTCTGCGCCAGCTGTTCGGCACCGACCATGAAGGACACGCCGTAGGCCACGCCAAAACCGACAAAGAAATAAACGATGGTCGACACCGCGAAGTCGCAGAGTATCTTGACCAGCGCATTGACCTGGTTCTTGCGCCGTACCGTGCCGACTTCGAGGAACGCGAAGCCCGAATGCATCGCCAGCACCATGATCGCGCCGAGCAGGATGAACAGGGTATCCGTGCTGATTTTGACTGCTTCCATTGCCATCTCCCCCTTGAGTTGATCGGGCGAAGGAAAGCAATTGCTGTTCCCGATATCAAGTCATTGTTTTTATTGAATTTATGATCCACATCGGAGGCTGATGCGCACTTTATTGGTGCGCATGGTCTTTTTATGCCTTTAAATGGTGCCGATCCGCGGGCGCCGAAACGCAGCCCGGGAGCCGGACCCGATGTCTCCTAAATCATTGAATCATAAAGAACCAGTGCGTATATTCAGCCTCCATGTCCACCGCCCCCGCACCGCAAGCCCAGGGTGACCGCCCGCTGACGCTGGCCCAGGTCATCACCGACCTGATCGCCGACAATCTGGTCCCCCGGGAAGAGGCGGAAAAGCTGGTGGCCAACCGCCGCTTCAGCCGCACCGACGTCCATCCGCTGGTGATCATCGCCGACCAGAAATGGAAGGATCCGCGCAGCGCACGCAAGCTGCTCACCGTTGAATCACTGACGCAGTGGCTGGCCGACAAGTGCGGCCTGCCCTATCTGCACATCGACCCCTTCAAGATCGACTTCACCGCGGTGACCAAGGTGATGTCGAATGCCTACGCCGAGCGTTACCGCATCCTGCCGGTCAGCGTGAACACCCGCGAGGCCACGATCGCCACCTCGGAGCCCTGGGTTCGCGGCTGGGAGGCCTCGCTGAAACAGGTGCTGCGCCTCGACATCAAGCGTGTGATCGCCAATCCGGTCGACATCCAGGGCTACATCGTCGAGTTCTACAACCTTGCACGTTCGGTGCAGGGCGCCTCCGACAAGGACAAGGAAAAAGGCGGCGCGGTCAGCAGCATCGCCAACTTCGAGCAGTTGGTGCAACTCGGCCGCAGCGGCCAGCTCGACGCCAACGACCAGCATGTCGTGCACATCTGCGACTGGCTGTTCAACTACGCCTTCGAGCAGCGCGCCAGCGACATCCACCTCGAGCCGCGGCGCGAAGCCGGCAACGTGCGTTTCCGCATCGACGGCGTGCTGCACCAGGTCTACCAGATACCGACGCCGGTGATGGCCGCGATGACCTCGCGCATCAAGGTGCTGGGCCGCATGGACGTCGTCGAAAAACGCCGGCCGCAGGACGGCCGCCTGAAAACCGTGATGCCCGACGGCGGCGAAGTCGAGCTGCGGCTGTCGACGATGCCCACCGCCTTCGGCGAAAAACTGGTGATGCGGATCTTCAACCCGGAAAACCTGGTCAAGGACTACAAGGAACTGGGCTTCTCCGAGGAAGAGCAGAAAAAGTGGAACCAGATCGCCGGCAAGCCGCACGGCATCATCCTCGTCACCGGACCCACCGGCTCGGGCAAGACCACGACGCTTTATTCGACGCTGAAGCAGCTCGCCGAACCCGAGGTCAACGTCTGCACCGTCGAGGACCCGATCGAGATGGTCGAACCGAGCTTCAACCAGATGCAGGTGCAGCAGGCGATCGGCGTCGACTTCGCCTCCGGCATCCGCACGCTGATGCGCCAGGACCCGGACATCATCATGGTCGGCGAGATCCGCGACCTCGAAACCGCCGAGATGGCGATCCAGGCCGCGCTGACCGGCCACCTGGTGCTGTCGACGCTGCACACCAACGACGCGCCGGCGGCGGTGACCCGGCTGCTCGACCTCGGCGTGCCGCCCTACCTGCTGCAGTCGACGCTGCTCGGCGTGATGGCGCAGCGCCTGGTGCGCACGCTGTGCCCGCACTGCAAGGTCCAGCACGACTATGACGACGCAGCCTGGGAACACCTGGTCGCGCCGTGGAAAGCCGCCAACCCGAAGGGCCAGACCTATATCAACAAGGGCTGCCTCGAATGCCGGATGACCGGCTACATGGGCCGCATCGGCATCTACGAAATGATGGTGATGACGCCGCCGCTGAAAGACTGCGTGGTCGCCAGCGCCGACCTTGACGCGCTGCGCGAGGCCGCCACCCGCGAAGGCATGAAGCCGCTGCGCATCAGCGGCGCGATGAAAATCGCCGCCGGCCTCACCACCATCGACGAAATCATGAAAGTCGCGCCGCCGCCGGGCGGCGACCGCCGACAGCGGTGACTGGTGACTGGTAATTGGTAATTGGTAATTCGTGACTGGCCAAAAAACCAATTACCAGTCACCAGTCACCAATTACCGCAACAATCGGGTAGCTCCCGCCGCGCAGCCGCCTTATGCTCTGCGCCATGGACGGACATCCTGACTCTCCCGCGCGCGATTACACGCGCATCGCCCTGGCCATCGGGTTCCTGCGCGAAAACGCAGCGGCCCGGCCCGATCTGGCCACGGTGGCCCGGCATGCGGGACTCAGCGAGCACCATTTCCAGCGCCTGTTCACGCGCTGGGCCGGCGTCAGTCCGAAACGTTTCCTGCAGTGGCTCACCCTCGAGGACGCGCGGCGCCGCCTCGCCGCCACCCGCAACACGCTGGATCTCGCCGCCGAACTCGGCCTCTCCGGCGGTAGCCGGCTGCACGACCTGTTCGTGACGCTGGAAGCGGTGTCGCCGGGAGAAGCGCTCGGCGGCGGCGCCGGCATCGACATCCGCTGGGGACTGCACGATTCCCCCTTCGGCAGCGCGCTGCTCGGCCTCAGCACACGCGGCATCTGCGCGCTGCATTTTGTCGATGGTGCCGACGAAGCCCGCGAACGCCTGCACGAAACCTGGCCGCGGGCCGCCCTGCAACGGGACCAGGACGGCACCGCGGAAACCGCGCAACGCATATTCGCGCCGCTGCGCGAAGCGCGGCAACCGCTGTCGGTGCTGGTCAAGGGCAGCAACTTCCAGGTCCAGGTCTGGCGCGCGCTGCTCGCATTGCCGGCCGGCGCACTGACCACCTATGGCGAACTCGCCACCGCCATCGGCCGGCCCGGGGCCGCGCGCGCCGTCGGCAGCGCAGTCGGCGCCAATGCGATTGCGTACCTGATCCCCTGCCATCGCGTGATTCGCGCCTCGGGCGTGATCAGTGATTACCGCTGGGGTGCAGAGCGCAAGGCCGCGATGCTTTTGCGGGAAGCCGCACAGGCCGGCGGGTAAAAGCGGAGACACCCTGACCGCCGCTTGGAGTACCGGGCTTTACGCCCTAAACTGGCGCCCGCTCCAAGCTGAACGGGAATGCACCATGGTCACCAGACTCCGCATCGTCATCGCCGCCATGCTGACAACCACGCTGGCCGCCTGCCAGCAACCGCCCGCCGCCGCGCCGGCCGCGCGCGACGTGATCGGCCGCGAAACCGTCAGTTACCGCGGCGATATTCCCTGTGCAGACTGCCCCGGCCAGCAACTGACACTCACGCTGTTCCCGGACTTCACTTACCGCCTGCGGCGTGTCTATCGCGAAGCTAAAGCCGGCCGCGACGCGACCTTCCATGACATCGGCCGCTGGGCGCGCGCGCAGGACGACGGCGCGAACCGGCTGCGTCTTGCCGGCGGCAGCGATGCCCCGCAATACCTGCGCATCATCGGTGCCGACAAGCTGCGCCTGCTCGACACCGCGGGCCGCGACATCGACTCGCGACTTGATTACGATCTGCGGCGCCTGCCGCAGACGGATCCGCTGCCGGGGCCGCTGGTGCTGCGCGGCCTCTACCGGTACATGGCCGATGCGGCAGTGCTGCAGGAATGCCGCAGCGGGAACCGGTATCCGGTGCTGATCACCCGTGACCATCTCGCGCTGGAACGCGC
>JALHND010000022.1:0-8996 GCA_022843705.1 Burkholderiales bacterium | reverse complement strand
AGTTCGCGGTAAAGACGCACCGCCTGCTGCATCTGCGGCAGCGTATCGAGCAGCATGCTGCGGTAACCCGCTGTGCGCGCAAATGCGATTGCACGCTCCGCCAGCCGCCGCCCCAGCCCGCTGCCGCGGTATTGCCCGCGCACATACAGCCGCTTCATTTCGCAGCGCCCCGCATCGTGCGGCCGCACCCCGACGCAGCCCGCCGCACCGCTGCCGGCCCGCGCCAGCAACAGGCTGCCCCGCGGCGGCGCGTAGGCGCCGGGCAATCCTTCGAGTTCGGTTTCGAAATCCTGGAAACAGAGGCTGAAGTTAAGCGAACCGGCGTATTCGAGGAACAGGTCGCGCACCGCCGCGAGATCCGGGCCGGGCGCGGCAACCTCGACAATGTCCATCTCAGTGGGAGCGGCTCAGCAGCCGCATGCCGCGTTCGAGGCCTTCCAATGTCAGCGGGAACATGCGTCCGCCCATCAGCTCGCGGGTGATCGCGATCGACTCGTGGTAGTTCCACACCGCCTCCGGCTGCGGATTGAGCCAGATCGCCTGCGAATAGACCGACAGCGCGCGCTGCAGCCACAGGGCGCCCGGCTCCTCGTTGCTGTGCTCGACGCTGCCGCCGGGATAGGTGATCTCGTACGGGCTCATCGTCGCATCGCCGACAAAAATCACCTTGTAATCATGGGGATAGGTATGCAGCACATCCCAGGTCGCGATGCGTTCGGTGGCGCGGCGGCGATTGTCCTTCCACACCCGCTCGTAGAGGAAGTTGTGGAAGTAGAAATACTCGAGGTGCTTGAACTCGGTGCGTGTCGCCGAAAACAACTGCTCGCAAACGCGGACATGGTCATCCATCGAGCCGCCGATGTCGAAAAAAATCAGCACCTTCACTGCGTTGTGGCGCTCCGGCACCATTTTCAGGTCCAGCCAGCCGGCATTTTTCGCGGTCGAGCGGATGGTGTCCTCCATGTCCAGCTCTTCCGGTGCGCCGGTGCGCGCGAACTTCCTGAGTTTCCTCAGCGCGACCTTGATGTTGCGCGTGCCCAGCTCCACCGAGTCGTCGAGGTTCCGGAACTCGCGCTGGTCCCAGACCTTCACCGCGCGACGGTTGCGCGACTCGTGCTGGCCGATGCGGATACCTTCCGGGTTGTAGCCATAGGCGCCGAAAGGACTGGTGCCCCCGGTGCCGATCCACTTGCTGCCGCCCTGGTGACGCCCCTTCTGTTCTTCCAGGCGCTTTTTCAGCGTTTCCATCAGCTTGTCCCAGCCACCCAGGGACTCGATCAGTTTTTTCTCCTCGTCGCTGAGGTTTTTCTCGACCAGTTTCCTGAGCCATTCCTCCGGAATCACCGCCGTCGCGGCATCGATGCCGGCAACCCCCTTGAAATAGGCCGCAAACACCAGGTCGTAGCGGTCGAAGAATTTCTCGTCCTTGACCAGGCAGGTGCGCGCGAGGTGATAGAACTCTTCGACGCTGCCGAAGGCGAGCTGCTTCTCCAGCGCGGCGATCAACACCAGGAATTCCTTGATCGAGGCCGGCACCCCGCCCTGGCGCAGCTTCAGGAAAAACTCGATCAGCACGGCTGCCCTTCCTGCGGTGCCGACTCCACCCGGTTGCGCCCGCCGCTCTTGGCGCGATACAGCGCGCGGTCCGCCGCACGCAGCAGCTCCTGCGGTGTATCACCGTCGCCCGGCCAGGCCGCGACACCTGCGGACAGCGTGTTGTTGAGCACCAGTCCGCTGAAACGGAAAGGATGCACGGCAAAACTGCTGCGCCAGGATTCCGCGCGCTGCAACGCCCCGGACAGCGGCGTATGCGGCATCACCACCACGAATTCCTCGCCGCCCCAGCGGCAGATCAGGTCACCGGCACGGCTGTGCTCCGTCAGGTATTTCGCCAGTTCCTGCAGCACCGCATCGCCGGCCTGGTGGCCGTGATTGTCATTGAGCTGCTTGAAATGGTCGATGTCGATCAGCACCAGGCTCACCGGATAATGCTGGCGCCGCGCCAGCGCCAGTTCGCGCTCCAGCGCATCGTCAAAATAACGGCGGTTGTAGAGCCCCGTCAGGCTGTCGTGCAGGGCCTGCTCCTGCAGCCGGTCACGCAGGCCCTGGATCTCGGCAAGCTGCGACTGCAGTTTCTCGTTGGCGTCGCGCAGGTAGGTCTCGGCCTCGCGCCGCCGCGCCACCTCGCCGCGCAGGCGGCGGTTGAACAGCGCCTGGCGCCAGGCAAACAGCGTGACCAGCGCCGCCACCAGCAGCGCCGCCGCCAGCCCGCGATAGAGCCGGGACAGGTCGCGCGGCACGGCCTCGTCGAAAATGAATCCGTCGAGGTCGTACTTCGCCGGCAACATGCCGAATTCGGCATAGACCTCGGCAATGCTGCGCCAGCGTCCGGGATTGATGTGGCCGATGCGGATCAGGTGCGGCTGCATCAGCCGCCGCATTTCCTCCGCCTCGAACAGCAGGTGTTCCCGGCTGTGGCGCCTGCCGTAACGCTCGAGAATCAGGTCGGCGATTTCCCCCGGATGGTCCATCGCGTACTGCCAGCCGCGCAGGCTGGCCTCGCGGAAGGCGGCCACCCGCTGCGGATCACGTTTCAGCAGCGCCTCCGAGGTGAACAATGTGTCACCGTAGAAATCGATGCCGCTGGCACGCGGCGAAAACAGGCTGTAGGGCATGCCCAGTTTTTTCAGTACATACGGCTCGTCGGTCGAATACCCCGACAGCGCCTCGACCCGCCCCTTGACCAGGTCATCGGCGGAAAAACTGTGCGGCACCTCGATGATCCGGTTGCGCGGCAGCTTCTCGCGCTCGAGGTAGGCGTACAGCTCGGTTTCCTGCGGCAACAGCATGATGCGTTTGCCGTCGAGGTCGTGCAGCGACTTCACCCCGCCGCCGCGGGCGATCAGCGTGAGCGGCGAATGCTGCAGGATCACCGCCAGCACCACCACCGGCCTGCCCCGGGCGCGGTGCAGCGCCAGCTCGGAAGCGCCAACGCCGTATTCCGCCTCGCCCTTCAGCACACTCTCGACCGGGTCGATGCCGTCCTGCGCCTCGCGGATGTCGACGACAAAACCCGCATCGCGGTAATAACCCTTTTTCAGCGCGGCGTAATAACCGGCGAACTGGAACTGGTGCTTCCATTTCAGCTGCAGCACCACCTTCTCAGCCGGTTGCAGTTCCTGGGCATGCAGCGGCGCCGCCAGCAGCAGCGCAGCGGCCAGCGCGAGGGCCTGGAGCAGCTTGAAGGGGAAGCGCGTCTGCATGGGATGAGGGACTGGTGACTGGTAATTAGTAATTGGTGATTGGCAATTCGTCACCAATCACCAGTCACCATTTACCAATTACGATTTCCGCCGCGACATGAACACCAGCCGCTCAAAAAGATGCACATCCTGCTCGTTCTTGATCAGCGCGCCGTGCAGCGGCGGCACGATCCTGTGGGTGTCCTGGCTGTGCAGCGCCTCGGGCGGGATGTCCTCGGCCATCAGCAGCTTCAGCCAGTCAAGCAGTTCCGAGGTGGTCGGTTTCTTCTTCAGGCCCGGCACGTCGCGGATCTCGAAAAAGGCGTTGAGCGCCTGCGCCAGCAGCTGCTTCTTGATGCCGGGGAAATGCACCTCGACGATCTTCGCCATGGTGTCGGCATCGGGGAAACGGATGTAGTGGAAGAAACAGCGGCGCAGGAAGGCGTCGGGCAGTTCCTTCTCGTTGTTGCTGGTGATGATCACCAGCGGCCGGTGTTTCGCCTTGATCAGCTGCTGGGTCTCGTAGACATAAAACTCCATGCGGTCGAGTTCGCGCAGCAGG
The DNA here is from genome assembly GCA_022843705.1 of Burkholderiales bacterium. Taxonomy (GTDB): domain Bacteria; phylum Pseudomonadota; class Gammaproteobacteria; order Burkholderiales; family SG8-41. The sequence goes on along the minus strand of JALHND010000022.1, from coordinate 5,192 downwards.
TCATTGGGAAACTCGATGTCGGCCTTGTCCACCTCGTCGATCAGCAGCACCGCCGGCTGCTCCGCAGTGAAGGCCTTCCACAACATGCCCTGCACGATGTAGTTGGAGATGTCCTTGACCTTCGGATCGCCCAGCTGCGAATCGCGCAGCCGCGACACCGCGTCGTATTCATAAAGGCCGTGCTGCGCCTTGGTCGTCGACTTGACGTGCCATTCGAACAGCGGACGCTGCAGCGCCTGCGCCACTTCCAGCGCGAGCATGGTCTTGCCGGTGCCCGGTTCGCCCTTGATCAGCAGCGGGCGCTCCAGCGCCAGCGCTGCGTTGACCGCCATCATCAGGTCGTCGGTGGCGACATAGTTTTCGGTGCCGGTGAAACGTGACATCAATTTTTCCTTTAAAATCAAATACTTATATAATATCCACAATCACGTGCAGCGCGCCAGGTCATCGCGCCGGTCGATGTCGAACAACACCCCGGGATCATCGGTATCGATCAGGCGCACCAGCGCCTGGTTGCGCTGGACCAGCGCGCGCGCGCCGCTGTCGCCGGTCATCGCCTGCAGCTCGTGCAGGAAACGCCGGCTGAATCCCACCGGATGGCCGCGGTCGCCCTGGTACGCCGGCGCCGCAATATCGGCCCCCGCGGCCAGGGCCTGGGCCACGCGGGTTATGGTCGCCGGGCGGATACGCGGCATGTCGGCCAGCGCGACGATCCAGCCGCCGGCGTCGCGCGCCGCGGTCACGCCGTGGGCGAGGCTGACCCCCATGCCGCGGTCGGCATCGGGACAGAAAGCCACGTAACAGCCCTCCTGCTCCAGCAGTTCCGCCAGCGGAAAATCGCCGGGACGCACCACCGCGGTCACCGGCAGGCCGGCAGCGGCGAGGTTGCGCGCAGCATGCGCGGCAATCGCCGCGCCATCCTCCAGCGGATGCAGCAGCTTGCCGCCGCCGAAACGCGTGCCGGCGCCGGCGGCGAGCAGGATGGCAACAGGGGATTTGTCGGGCGTGGACATGGCCTGATTATAATGGCCCGCTCCGCCAATACCCCAGCAAGGTCCACGCCATGCCCCGGTTCTGCGCCAACCTGACGATGCTGTTCAACGAAGTCCCCTTCATGGACCGTTTTGGCGCTGCCGCGCGGGCCGGTTTCAAGGGTGTCGAATACCTGTTTCCGTATGATTACGACAAGGCGGCGCTGGCCGCGGCGCTGAAAGAGCACGGCCTCGTCCAGGTGCTGCACAACCTGCCGGCCGGCAACTGGGCCGCGGGCGAACGCGGCATCGCCTGCCACCCGCAGCGCGCGGCTGAATTCCGCGAGGGCGTCGACCGCGCGATCGACTACGCGACCGCGCTCGGCTGCAGTCAGCTCAACTGCCTTGCCGGCATCCGCCCGCCGCATGTCGACCCCAACGACGCGCGCGAGACCTTCATCCGCAACCTGCAGTATGCCGCGCCGAAATTCGCCGACGCCGGCATCAAGCTGCTGATCGAGCCGATCAACACCCGCGACATTCCGGGCTTTTTCCTGAACCACACCAGGCAGGCCGCGGACATCATCAAGGCCGTCGGTTCCGGCAACCTCTACATCCAGTACGACATCTACCATGCGCAGATCATGGAGGGCGACCTCGCGCGCACCATCGAGGCCCACCTGCCGCTGATCCCGCACATGCAGCTCGCCGACAATCCCGGCCGCCACGAGCCGGGCAGCGGCGAAATCAACTACCCGTGGCTGTTCGGCCACATTGACCGCCTGGGTTATCAAGGCTGGATCGGCTGCGAGTACAAACCGGCGACGACCACCGAGGCCGGCCTGGGCTGGGTCAGGCCTTACCTCTCCGGCGCTTGACGGCCCCCGAAGCAACCCACACAATCATCCGCAATTCGGACCACAAGAGGCGCCAAGCCCGGTCCGGCCCGCATCACAACCGTGAAGGAGGAGTCATGAAAGCATCACGCATCGCGTCCGTGCTCGGCCTCGCCGTAGCCGCCACCCTTGCCGGCACTGCCGGCGCGCAGCAGATCAAGCTGATGACCGGCCCGCAGGGCGGTTCCTGGTATCCGCTGGGCGGCGCCATCCAGGGCATCATCGAAAAAAGCGTGGCCGGCACCAGCGTTCAGGTGCTGCCGGGCGCCGGCATTTCCAACGTGGTCGGCGTGCAGACCGGCAAGGCCGAGATGGGCTTCGGCAACTCGGTGTCCTCGGTCGACGGCGTCAACGGCATCGAACCCTTCAAGAGCAAGCAGGACAACGTCTGCCAGGTGGCGACGCTGTACTTCCAGTATTTCCACGCCGTCGCCCTCGCCGACTCCGGCGTCACCCACATGGGCCAGGCCAAGGGCAAGGCGCTGACCACCCAGCAGCGGGGCAACACCGGCGAGCAGATGACCCGCGACGCGCTGAAGGTCTACGGCCTCGACTACGGCGCGCTGTCCAAGGTCAACCACGGCAACTACACCGACTCGGTGTCGCAGCTGAAGGACGGCCATGCCCAGGTGTTCACGCTGATCACCACGGTGCCGGCGTCCTCGGTGATGGACCTCGCCTCCGCCCGCGACATCCGCGTGCTCGAGTTCCCCAACGACAAGTTCCAGGCCCTGCAAAAAATCAACAAGGGTTACGACAAGCGCATCATCAAGGCCGGCAGTTATCCGAAGCAGGACAAGGACATCCAGACCATCGGCACCTGGACACACCTCGTCGCCAGCTGCAAGCTGCCGGAACAGCTGGTCTACAACATCACCAAGGCGCTCGCCAGCAACATCGAGAACCTCGGCAACGTGGTCTCCGCGGTCAAGGGCCTCACGGTGAAGGACATGGCAGCCGACGTCGGCGTGCCCTACCACCCGGGCGCCCGCAAGTACTACCAGGAAGCGAAAGCCCTCTAAGCGTGTCACCCGAAGCAGCGGCGCGACAGACTCGCGCCGCTGCTTTTTTTACCGGAGCCCGCTGAAATGACGCTTGCCCGCGCACTGAGGGGACTGATCGCCGCGATCGCCATCGGCATGTCGGTCTACCACCTGACCATCGCCTTCATCGGCGCGCCCCAGCAGCTCTTTTTCCGCAGCACCCACCTGCTGTTCGCGCTGGCGCTGGTGTTCCTGCTCTACCCGAGCTTCCAGAAGAAAAAAACCGAAGGCGCAATCCGCGATGATGCCGGCGGCATCATCGGCGGCGGCAGCGACACGATGCCCGTCGCCTCGTGGTGGGACTGGACGCTGATCGCGCTGTCATCGGTGACCATCGGCTACGTCTGGGTCAACCACGAACACCTGCTGACGCGTTTCGTTTTCGTCGAAGATCCGACCCGGACCGAACTCGTACTCGGCGGCATCTTCACGCTGATCGTGCTCGAGGCCACCCGCCGCATCATCGGCTGGGCGCTGCCGATCACCGCGATGATCTTCCTCGGCTACGCCTTTTTCGTCGCCGGAACCCGCCCCGAGCAGATCATCGAGATCATGTACCTCACCACCGAGGGCATCTTCGGCTCGACACTGGGCGTCTCCGCCGCCTACGTGATCATGTTCGTGCTGTTCGGCGCCTTCATGGAACGCACCGGCATCGGCCGCCTGTTCATGGACTTCGCGCTGTCGCTGACCGGCCACACCGCCGGCGGCCCCGGCAAGGTCGCCGTGGTCAGCTCCAGCCTCTTCGGCACCGTCTCGGGCAGCGCCGTCGCCAACGTGCTGGTCGACGGCCCGATCACCATCCCGCTGATGAAACGCACCGGTTTCCGCCCGTCCTTCGCCGCGGCCGTTGAATCCGTCGCCTCCACCGGCGGCCAGATCATGCCGCCGATCATGGGCGCGGCCGCCTTCGTGATGGCGGAATTCCTTGCCGTCAGCTATTTCCAGGTCGCGATGTGGGCGATCATCCCGGCGATCCTCTACTTCCTCGCCGTGTTCTGCGCGGTGCATTTCGAATCCAAACGCGTCGGCCTGATGGGCCTGCCGCGGGCCGACATCCCGCAGCTCGGCACCGTGATGCGCGAACGCGGCCACCTGTTCATTCCGCTGCTGGTGATCCTGTTCGGCCTGTTCGCGGGTTACAGCGCGCCGCTGTGCGCGCTGGCGGGCACGCTGTCCTGCGTGCCGGTGGCGATGCTGCGCAAATCGACGCGCAAGGACATCAACTTCGGCACCATCCTCAGCGCGCTCGAGGAAGGCGCCAAAAACTCGGTGGCCGTGGCACTGGCCTGCGCCTGCGCCGGCATCATCATCGGCGTCATCACCCAGACCGGCGCCGCGATCAACTTCACCTCGGTGGTGGTCAACATGGCGCAGGACCTGCTGGTGCTGGCGCTGGTGCTGACCATGCTCGCCGGCATCATCCTCGGCATGGGCATGCCGACCACGCCCGCCTACATCGTCATGGTCTCGCTGCTGGTGCCGGCGATCATCAAGCTCGGCGCGATCCCGCCGGCCGCGCACATGTTCGCCTTCTATTTCGCGATCCTGTCGGCCATCACGCCGCCGGTGGCGCTGGCGGTCTATGCCGCCGCCGGCATCGCCAAAGCGCCGCTGTGGGAGGCCGGCTGGACGGCGGTGCGCGTCGGCGCCGCAGGCTTCATCGTGCCCTTCATGTTCATTTTCGAGCCCTCGCTGCTGATGATCGGCGAATGGCAGGTGATCCTGCAGTCCTTCGTCACCGCGAGCATCGGCACGGTCTGCCTCGCAGCCGGACTCTTCGGTTACCTCGCGCGCACCGCACTGGTCTGGGAACGCCTGTTCCTGCTCGGCGCCGCGGTGCTGCTGATCAAGCCGGGCCTGGTCACCGACCTGACCGGCGCCGCCCTGGTGCTCGCGGTGCTGGTCAGCCAGCTGGTGATCCGCCGCCACGAACCGGCACCGGTCATCAAACGGCCGGCCGGCCACTGACGCCGCCGCGGTCACGCGCCTATAATCGATTCACCCCGGCGGCGCGCCCCGGGGTGCAATCCATTACGGATACAAACCAGCCAGAATATTTACAGGATGGACAGGATAAACAGGATAAGGACGCAAGCCCGCGCACTTGAGTGGTTTTAATCCTGTAAATCCTGTCCATCCTGTTAATTCCGTTTTTACTACTTCAAGGACTCCAAAATGAACGTCGGATTCATCGGACTCGGCATCATGGGCAAACCCATGGCCCTCAACCTGATCAAGGGCGGCCACACCCTGTTCCTGAACTCGCGCAGCGGCGTGCC
>JALHND010000021.1 GCA_022843705.1 Burkholderiales bacterium | reverse complement strand
ACGGGTTATCTGAAAGACACGCCGGAGCAACTCGCCGAACGCAGGGGCGCTTTCCGCGATTTCCGGGAAACCTGGATCGAGGATGCGGGACACATGATGCACCACGACCAGCCCGCGGCAGTCGCCCGGCTGATCGAGGATTTCATGACGGATGAGGGCTGAACCGGCGCGCGTTTGCGCGCCGGGAGATGCCGGTTTTCAATCGCCGAGAATATTGGGATAGGCAAAACCCAGCGTCAGGAAAAATACGCAAACCTTGCAGATATGCGCCAGCTTCCTTACCGGACTCATGTTGCCGAATTTCAAGCTGACCTCGGGCACCGCCGCACTCCCCTGCGCAGCCTTGTGTTGCATGGACATGTGATGACTCCTTCGATTTGGATTGATCAATAACCTGCTGCGAGCGTCCGCCGCGAAACGCCGGTTACGGCTGCCGCCGGAACCGCGGGAGCAGGCCGCTCCGCAACGGACAGGAGCAGCATACGCCCGGCCACCTTACGGGAACCTTGCGTGGCAGAATGCTTCCCGTCCACACCCTTCAATGTTATGAACCCACCTTCAAATTTCCCGCTGCTCGGCGTCCTTGGCGGCATGGGGCCGCTCGCCGCGGCTGACTTCCTGAAAAAACTCGTTGAGGAAACGCCGGCAGCAAGCGACCAGGAGCACATTCCCTATGTTGCCTGGGGCGTGCCGCAGATCCCGGACCGGCCGGCCGCCATACTCGGCCGCGGCGAATCACCGCTGCCGCAGATGCTGCGCGGGATCGCGGCACTGAAACAGGCCGGTGCGCAGGCGATTGCCATCGCCTGCAACACTGCGCATTACTGGCATGACGACCTGCTGCGCCAGGGCGGACTGCCGATACTGCACATCGCCGACGCCGTCTGCGACCTGCTGGCGGAACGCGGCATCACCGCCGGCAGCATCGGCCTGATCGGCACCGAAGGCACGCTGCATGCGGGATTCTTCCAGCAGCGTTTTGCCGCACGCGGACTCGGCTGCATCGTCAGCAGTGCCGAAGACCGGCGGCAACTGGTGCTGCCGGCGATTGCCGCGGTCAAGGCCAACCGGCTGCCGCAGGCACACACCCTTGCGGTGCAGGCGGCGCTGCGCCTGCACGATGCCGGTGCACGCGCGGTGGTGCTGGCCTGCACCGAAACGCCGCTGGCCATCGACCACGCGGCCAGTGCCGCAACGCCGCTGTGCATCGACGCCACGCGCGCGCTGGCCCGCGCCTGCGTCTCCTGGCACCGGCAGGCATCGGAAACGTCCAGGACCGGCTGAATCTCCATGCCGGCATGGCTGGACAAAGCCTGCCGCATCGCCTAGATTGGGCCGTGCAACGTCACAGCGCCGCCGACCGGGTGGCCGCGAACCCGTTCATCGACATTCATTGCCAGAAGGAGCCACAACATGCTTCGCATCCATCATTTCGTCGCCGCCATTGCCGCAGCGAGCCTGCTCACCGCGCCCGTCCACGCGCAGGAACTGACTGGAACACTGAAAAAGATCAAGGACACCGGCGTCATCAAGGTCGGCCACCGCGACGCCTCGGTGCCCTTCTCCTATCTCGATGACAAGCAGCGGCCGATCGGTTACGGCATCGACATCTGCATGAAAATCGTCGACCGTGTCAGGGCCGAGCTGAAAATGCCCAAGCTGAAGGTTGAATTCGTCCCGGTGACCTCGCAGACACGGATTCCCATCCTCACCGGCGGCAACATCGACATGGAATGCGGCTCGACCACCAACTCGGTGGAACGCCAGAAACAGGTGGCCTTCGCCCCGACCTATTTCATGACCGGCACCAAGATCATCGTCAAGAAATCCTCGGGCATCAAGGGATATGACGACCTCAAGGGCAAGACCGTGGTCTTCACCCAGGGCACCACCAACGAGCGCGCGATGAAGGCCTACAACGACGAGAAAAAACTCGGCATCAACTTCATCCCGGCGAAAGACCACGCCGAATCCTTCCTTGCCGTCGAAACCGGCCGCGCGGTCGCCTTCCCGATGGATGACATCCTGCTCTACGGCCTGAAAGCCGGCGCGCGCAACCCGAACGACTACGAGGTCATCGGCGAGTTCCTGTCCGACGACCCGTACGCGATCATGCTGCGCAGGGACGACCCCGCCTTCAAGAAGCTGGTCGACGACACGGTCACCGGCATCTACAAGAGCGGCGAGATCAACAAGCTCTACACCAAGTGGTTTGAATCGAAGATCCCGCCCAAGGGCATCAACCTCGCCTTCCCGATGTCCGACGGCCTTAAAGCCGCGATCAAGAATCCCAACGACACCGGCGTCGGCGCCTGCGGCCGGATGAAGTGCTGAACGACTGACCTGCGATGAAACCGGGGAGCCGCGGCTCCCCGGTTTTTTTTCGCGCGCGCTTCGCGTTACACTGCGGCCATGGACTTCGGCTTTCTCACGCAGCCGGCCTTTTCAGGTGGCGGCACCTATTTCGACTGGGTGCTCTCCGGCATCAAATGGACGATGCTGGTTTCGGTCTGCGCCTGGCTCATCGCCTTCACCATCGGCTCCGTGCTCGGTGTCATGCGCACCACGAAGCTGCGCTGGCTCTATCTTCCCGCCGCGGCCTATGTCGAGCTGTTCCGCAACATTCCGCTGCTGGTGCAGATGTTCATCTGGTATTTCGTGATCCCGGAAATAGTGCCGAAGGCGCTCGGCACCTGGATGAAGCAGGGTATGCCGATGCCGGAGTTCTGGAGCGCGGTGCTGGCACTGGGCTTCTACACCGCCTCCCGCGTCGCCGAGCAGGTGCGCTCCGGCATCCAGTCAATCCCCGCAGGCCAGACCCAGGCCGCGCTTGCGACCGGGCTGACCATGCCCCAGGTCTACCGCCACCTGCTGCTGCCGATGGGCTACCGCATCGTGATCCCGCCGCTGACCTCCGAATTCCTGACGATATTCAAGAATTCCTCGGTGGCGCTGACCATCGGCGTGCTCGAACTCACCGCACAGGCGCGCACCATCTCCGAATACACCTTCCGCACCTTCGAGATCTTCACGCTGGCCACCGTCGTCTACGTGCTGATCACGATGGCGGTCACCGTGCTGATGCAGTTCGTCGAAACCCGGGTGCGCGTTCCCGGCTACGTCGGCACCGGGAAATAGCCCGTGTTCAGCGCCTTCGACTTCGACGTCATCCAGCGCTCGCTGCCCTACCTGTGGCAGGGCATGCTGTTCTCGCTGGGCCTGACGCTGCTGGCGATGCTCGGCGGCATCGTACTCGGCACCCTGCTCGCGCTGATGCGGCTGTCGAGCCACCGCGCAATCAGCCTGCCGGCGGCAGCCTACGTCAACCTGCTGCGCTCGACGCCGCTGATCCTGGTGATCTTCTGGTTCTATTTCCTGGTGCCGATCGCGGTGAAACAACTCACCGGCAATCCCTATGCCTCGGGCATCGGCCCCTTCTACTCGGCGCTGATCGCGTTCACGCTGTTCGAGGCGGCCTACTACTGCGAAATCATCCGCGCCGGCATCCAGAGCGTGCCGGCCGGGCAGGTCCACGCCGCCCAGGCGCTGGGGCTGAATTACCCGCAGGCGACGCTGCTGGTGGTGCTGCCCCAGGCCTTCCGCAACATGGTGCCGATCCTGCTGACCCAGGGCATCATCCTGTTCCAGGACACCTCGCTGGTCTACGTGGTCGGCCTCACCGATTTCATGGGCGCGGCAAGCAAGGTTGCGCAGCGCGACGGGCGCCTGGTCGAGATGTACCTGTTCGCCGCACTGGTCTATTTCATCCTCTGTTTCTCCGCCTCCTATTTCGTCAAGCGGCTGCAACTGCGCATCACGCCGCCGCGCTAGCAAGGGTCAAGCCATGGCAATGATCGAGTTCAGGAACGTCAGCAAGTGGTACGGCAGCTTCCAGGTGCTGAAGGACTGCACGACCACCGTAGAAAAAGGCGAAGTGGTCGTCGTCTGCGGCCCTTCGGGGTCCGGCAAGTCGACGCTGATCAAATGCGTCAACGGCCTCGAACCCTTCCAGCGGGGCGATGTGGTCGTCAACGGCCAGTCGGTCGGCGCGAAGGGCACGAAGCTGCCTCAGCTGCGCGCGAAGATCGGCATGGTGTTCCAGCATTTTGAGCTTTTTCCGCACATGGACGTCACCGCCAACCTCAACCTTGCCCAGGTCAGGGTTCTCGGGCGCAGCCTCGACGAGGCGACCGCAAAGTCGCATGCCCTGCTCGAGCGCGTCGGCATGATTGATCACGCGAAAAAATTTCCCGGCCAGCTCTCCGGCGGCCAGCAGCAGCGGGTCGCCATCGCCCGCGGGCTGGCCATGGATCCGATCGCGATGCTGTTCGACGAGCCGACCTCGGCGCTCGACCCTGAAATGATCAACGAGGTGCTGGACGTAATGGTCGAGCTCGCCCGGGAAGGCATGACCATGATGTGCGTGACCCACGAAATGGGCTTCGCGCGTAAGGTCGCCCACCGGGTGATCTTCATGGACCAGGGCGAAATCGTCGAGGACGCCCCCAAGGAGGAGTTTTTCGGCACGCCGCGCTCCGAACGCGCGCAGCAGTTCCTGTCGAAGATTCTCCACCACTGAGCAGCGGCGCAAAGGTAGAATGCGCGCTTTCCAGCGAGGGCGTCCGCTCAGGGCGCAGATCCCAGAATGGCTTCGAGCACCGCAACGAAGAAATCCGGCAACCAGTACGACTGCAGTAAATGCCCCGGCTACTGCTGCAGCTATCCGCTGATCGAGGTCGGCAAACGCGACATCGCGCGGCTGGCGAAACACTTTGAAATCACCTATGCGCAGGCCGAGTCGCGGTACACCCGCTTCGACCGCTCCGAGAAGGTGCGCTCGCTGAAGCAGCAGGACGACCGGCATTTCGGGAAAATCTGCAAGCTGTTCGACACCCGCAAGCGGCAATGCACGGTCTACGAGGCACGCCCCGGCGTCTGCCGCGACTACCCGGACGGCAAACGCTGCGGCTACTACGAGTTCCTGCAGTTCGAGCGCGAGCAGCAGGGCGACGACAAGTTCATCGCGACAACCGACAACAACTAGCCTGGCAGCCTCCGCAAAAAAACCCCGCAGCGCGGGGTTTTTTGTTTCACCCTGCCCGGCTCAGTTGCAGCAGCGCGCCATCAGGCCGTGCAGGAATTGTTCGCAGCGCGCCACCTGATCCAGCGTGACGAACTCGTCAGGCTTGTGCGCCTCGCGGATCGAACCCGGACCGCAGACCACCGTCGGCACGCCGGCAACCTGGAACTGCGAGGCCTCGGTACCGAAAGAAACCTTGGCGATGTCCGTGCTGCCGGAGAACTCCTGCGCCAAGGCGGTGATCTCGGCCTCCGCTCCGGTGTCGAGCGCCGGTATTTCCGACATCTTCTCGATGCGGAATCCGGTGCGTGGATCCACCGCATGCATCTCGGGCTCAATCACCGTGCGCACATGCGCCTCGAACTCGGCGCGGAGCTGCTCCGGATCATCGCCCGGCAGGTTGCGGAACTCGAAATCGAACACGCAGTCCTGCGGCACGATGTTCAGGGCCGTGCCGCCGCGGATGACGCCGGTATGCACCGTGGTCCAGGCAATGTCGAAGCCGCGGTCATAGGGGCCGCGGTCACGGTGCCGCCGCGCGAGCTGCTTGAGGAAGGCCACGGCCTCGGCCGCCGCTTCCACCGCGTTGACGCCGTACGGCGCGTAGGCCGAATGCGACGCAAGGCCGCGCACCGTGCAGCGATAACTCTGCTTGCCCTTGTGCGCGATCACCGGCCGCATTTCCGTCGGCTCGCCGACCACGCAGGAAAGGGGCCGGATGCCGGCCGCGGCCATGTCCCCGAGCAGGCCGCGCACGCCGAGGCAGCCCACCTCCTCGTCGTAACTGAACGCCAGGTGCAGCGGTGTCTTCAGGCCGCGTTCCACGTACTGCGGCGCCAGCGCCAGCACGCTGGCGATGAAACTTTTCATGTCTGAAGTGCCCCGGCCGTAGAGCCGGCCCTCGCGCTCGATCACGGTGAAGGGATCACTCGCCCAGTCCTGGCCGTCCACCGGCACCACGTCGGTGTGTCCCGAGAGCACGATGCCGCGCCCGCCGCGCGGACCCAGCGTTGCAAAGAGATTGGCCTTGCGCCGGTCATCATTAAAAGTCAGCCGCAGGTCGGCATCGAGCGGGCGCAGCAGCTCGCGTACATAATCGATCAGCTGCAGGTTGGAATCGCGGCTGACCGTGGGAAAAGCGATCAGCTCGCGGATCAGGCGCAGCGTGTCGGCGCCGGGTGCTGCAGGCGGATTCATGGCAGGGTCCGTCGTTAAAGGGGCAGGATAGGCAGACCGTCAGCACGTGTCAACGCGCCATCCTGCGGTATCCTAGTCAGACACCATGCGCAAAAAACTGTTGCCCACATTCGCGTTCTGCCTGCTTGCCGCTGCGCTGCACGCCGCGCCTGCCGCCTCAGCCGCCGAGCTTCGCATCGGCCTCTCCGGCGAGGTCAGTTCGCTCGACCCGCATCTGCTCGCGTCGCAGCCGAACCTCACCGTCGCCCGCCACGTTTTTGAATCGCTGACCGACGTTGATCCACAGACGAAACTGATTCCCGGTCTTGCCGAAAGCTGGCGCGCGCTGGATGCGCTGACCTGGGAGTTCAGGCTGCGCCGCGGCGTGAAATTCCATGACGGTTCGGAATTCACCGCCGAAGACGCGGCGTTCTCGCTGGCGCGACCGCTGTCGATCCGGGGCAGCCCCGGCGGTTTCGCCTCCTACGTGCGCGCCGTCGAATCGGCAAGCGCAGTCGACAGCCACACGCTGCGCGTGAAGACCAAATATCCGTACGGCGCACTGCCGGAAGACATCAACTCGATACTCATTGTTTCTAAAAAAGCCGCGCAGAATGCCGGCCCCGAGGACTTCGATTCGGGGCGCGCGATGGTCGGCACCGGCCCCTACAAATTCCTGCGTTACCAGCGCGGCGACCGGCTCGAACTCGCGCGCCACGACCAGTGGTGGGGCAAGGCACCGGCCTGGGACAGGGTCACGCTGCGGGTGATTCCCGCCGATCCCTCGCGCACCGCCGCACTGCTCTCCGGCGAACTTGACGTGATCGAACACGTACCCTCGGCGGATTTAAAAAATATCAATAAAAACAATAGGTTACGAACAATCCAAACAACCTCCTGGCGCACCATCCTGCTCCACCTCGACCAGTACCGCGCACAGCCCCCGGGCGTCAGCGGCCCCGACGGCAAAACGCTGGCGAAGAACCCCTTCATGGATCCACGCGTGCGCCGCGCGATGTCGATGGCGATCCACCGCGAGGCCATCGCCTCGCGAGTGATGGAGGGTCTTGCAGTGCCCGCGGCGAACATCGTGTCGCCGAACGTTTTTGGCCACAACGCGGCGCTGAAGCCGGCGGCCTACGATCCCGAAGGCGCAAAACGCCTGCTCGCCGAAGCCGGTTACCCTCAGGGTTTCCGCATCACGCTTGCCGGCCCCAACAACCGTTACATCAACGACGAACAGGTATTGCAGACCGTCGCGCAACTGCTGACACGCGCCGGCATCCAGACGCGCGTCGAGGCTGCGCCGATGTCAGCCTTCCTCGGCCGTGTGCGCAAGGAGGAAACCGCCGTATCTCTGCTCGGCTGGGGTTCCTTCGCCGCCGACCTTGCGCTGCGTTCACTGGTCGCGGCTCCGAATCCCGACAAGGGTTACGGGGCCTGGAACTGGGGCCGTTATGCCAATCCCAAGGTGGATGCACTGATGGAACAGGCCCTCGGCAGCACCGACCGCGGCCGGCGCGAAGCACTCGCGCGCGAAGCCAACACGCTGGCCATGAATGATTTTGCCGTCATCCCGCTGCACCACCAGGTCGTCAGCTGGGCGATGCGCGCCAACCTCGCCTACGTGCCGCGCACCGACGAATTCACCTTTGCCCACCACTTCACACCGCGCTGAAGGGCGATGCTGAGTTTCACGCTCCGCCGCCTGGCCCAGAGCGCTGCCACGCTGCTGGTGATGTCGCTGCTGGTGTTTGCCGGGGTCTACGCCATCGGCAACCCGGTGGACATCCTGGTCAACCCGCAGGCCGACCAGGCGGAAATCGCCCGCGTCACCGCCCAGCTCGGCCTCGACCTCCCGCTGTGGCAGCAGTACTGGATATTTCTCCGCGGCGCCTTCGGCGGCGATCTCGGCAGCTCCTTCGTCGCCGGCGTGCCGGCAATCACGCTGATCCTCGAACGCCTGCCGGCAACGCTGGAACTCGCGCTGCTGGCGATGCTGATTGCAGTCACGCTGGGCGTGCCTCTCGGCCTCATTGCCGGACTGAAACCGGAGTCCTGGATCGGCCGCGCCATCATGGCCGGGTCCATCCTCGGCTTCTCGCTGCCGACCTTCTGGGTCGGACTGATGCTGATCCTCGTGTTCTCGGTGCAGCTCGGCTGGCTGCCGACCACCGGCCGCGGCCCGACGACCGATCTTTTCGGCATTCCCGTGAGTTTCCTCGGCTGGGAAGGCCTGCGCCACCTGATACTGCCGGCAACCAACCTTGCCCTCTTCAAGCTGGCGCTGCTGATCCGGCTGGTGCGTGCCGGCACCCGTGAAGCCATGCTGCAGGACTACGTACGTTACGCCCGCGCCAAGGGCCTCGCCGGGCGCCGGGTCGTGCGTGTGCACGTGCTGCCCAATATCCTGATTCCGGTGATCACCGTCGCCGGACTCGAGTTCGGCTCGCTGATCGCCTTTGCCGTGGTCACCGAAACCGTGTTCGCCTGGCCAGGCATGGGCAAGCTGCTGATCGACTCCATCGGCCTGCTCGACCGCCCGGTGATCGTCGCCTACCTGCTGGTGACAGTCTGCCTGTTCATCCTGATCAACCTGGCCGTCGATCTGCTCTACGCCGCGCTCGACCCGCGGGTGCGCGCGGAGGGTGCGCGTTGAACAGCTGCATCGCCGCGTCAGCCCCGGGGCGAGAATTCGCCGCCGGTTTCGCCCGCGACCGCATCGCGCTGGCAGCACTCGCCGTGCTGGCATTGCTGTTCGCCGCCGCGCTCGCCGCACCCTGGCTGACGCCGCAGGATCCCTACGACCTCGCACAGCTCGACATCCTCGACGCGAAACTCCCTCCCGGCTCGGCGGCGGCCGCGGGCCACACCTACTGGCTGGGCAGCGACGACCAGGGGCGCGACATGTGGTCCGCCATCCTCCACGGCCTGCGCATCAGCCTCGGCGTCGGCCTGCTGTCGACGGTCATTGCGCTGGGCATCGGCCTCGCCGTCGGCCTCGTCTCCGCGCGTGCCGGCGGCTGGGTCGATGCACTGATCATGCGCGTGGTCGACCTGCAGCTGTCCTTCCCGTCGATCCTCGTTGCGCTGATCCTGCTGGCGCTGACCGGGCAGGGGGTCGACCGCATCATCGCGGCACTGGTGGTCGTGCAATGGGCCTATTACGCGCGCACCGTACGCGGCGCGGCACTGGTCGAGCTGCGGCGGGAATACATCGACGCCGCGGTCTGCGCCGGATACGGCGAGGCGCGCATCCTGTTCCGCCATGTGCTGCCCAACGTGCTGCCGCCGCTGATCGTCGTCGCCACGGTGCAGGTCGCCCACGCGATCGCGCTGGAAGCCACCCTCTCCTTCCTCGGCCTCGGCCTGCCGATCACCGAACCGTCGCTGGGCCTGCTGATCGCCAACGGCTACATCTACCTGCTGGCCGGGCATTACTGGATCAGCGTGTTTCCGGGCATCGCGCTGCTGCTGACAATCGTCGCCATCAACCTCGTCGGCGACCGCCTGCGCGACGTGCTGAATCCGCGGCTGCGCTGAATATCCGGTCTGCGCGCGGATTCAGGCCGTGAGCTGGGCCGCCGACTTGCGCAGGCACTGCATGAAGGACCGCACTGCCGCCGACGGCGGCTTGTGGCGGCTCCAGGTCACGCCGATCGGACGCTGCGGGTCCGGCAGGCCCAGCGGCAGCTGCGCCAGCAGGCCGGCCTCGATGTAATGCCGCGCCACCACCTGCGACAGCAGGCCGATGGCTTCGGTCAGCTGAAGATAGCCGGTGATCACGTCAATGGACATGGTCTCGACACAGTCGGCGGGTATGCTGATGCCGTGTTTCTGGAACACGTTTTCCAGCGGTTCACGCGACAGCGATCCCACCGGCGGCAGCACCCAGGGAAAACCGGCCAGTTCCTGCCAGGTCAGGCGCCGCCGGCGTGCCAGCGGATGCCGGGGCCCCACGACCACCACGTTATGCCCCTCGTAGAGGGTTTCTTCGGAAAAATCGCCCGAGGCATCGCGGCCCGTCAGCCGCCCGACGATCAGGTCCACGGTGCCGCGGCGCAGCTCGGGCAGCATGGACTCCATTGATCCCTCGTGAACAATGACAATGGTCTGCGGTGTTTTTTCCTTGAGCATGGCCAGTGCCCGCGGCAGCAGACCCGGCCGCATCGCCGGCAATGCTCCGACAGTGACCTTGCCGGAAGCTCCCGACTGCAGGGCATGCAACTCATCGCGCGCCTGCACCAGGCTCGCCAGCACCGCGCGCGCGTGCCGCACCAGGCACTCGCCGTAGGCATTGGGCAGCATGCCCTTGGGCGTCCGTTCAAACAGTTTGAAACCCAGCCCTTTTTCCAGCTCGCCCAGTGCCAGCGACACCGCCGGCTGGGTGACATGCAGGCTCTGCGCAACCCGGCCCAGGTGACGCAGGTCATCCAGTGCCACCAGCATCCGGAAATGCCGCGGCTTCAGGTTGGCGCGTATGAACCAGTCCGGTTGTGCCATGCGGTTTGCCTCCCGTCGGAATCGATCCAGAATGTCATAAGTATATCCTTATGAAAAAGTCGATTTTTCTGACTGTTCAGCTTATGCATTTTGCGACATGATTCTGCGTGGTCCCATACAGCCGCGGAAATATCCGGGGCACCGCGGGCATCCGCCCCGGCCAAAAACGGAACGAGGAGAACATCGATCATGACACTCACGAGAATCGCTGCGCTGGCGATCACCGGAACGCTCGCACTGTCGGCAACTGCCCAGGCCCAGGATTATCCGAACCGGCCGGTCCGCATGATTGTCGCCGTGCCGCCCGGAGGTCCGGCCGACACGCTGGCACGCCTGGTCGGCCCGCATCTCAACACCGGACTGGGCCAGACGGTGGTCATCGACAACCGTCCCGGCGCCAACGGCGGCATCGCCTATGACATGGCGGCGCGCTCGGTGCCCGACGGTTACACCTTCGTGCTGGTCGCCGCCGGCGTGGCGATCAATCCCAGCCTTTATCCGAACGTGCCCTATCACCCGGTCAGGGACTTCGCGCCAATCACGCTGGGCATCACCGTGCCCAACATCCTGGTCGTGCACCCCTCGGTGCCGGCAAAGTCGGTCAAGGAACTGATCGCCGAGATCAAGGCAAAAAACGGCGGCTTTGTATTCGCCTCCGCCGGCAACGGCACCTCCGGCCATCTGGCGCTGGAACAGTTCCGCCTGTCCACCGGTACCTCCTTCGTGCATGTGCCGTACAAGGGCGGTGCCCCGGCCCTGCAGGAAACCCTGGCCGGACAGACCCAGGCCCTGTTCAGCATCGCGCTTGCCGCGACGCCGCAGGTCAAGGCCGGCAAGGTGCGCGCGCTGGCGATCACCAGTGCCAAACGCTCGCCGGTGGCCCCCGAACTGCCGACCGTGGCCGAATCCGGACTGCCGGGCTTCGAAGTCATCGGCTGGTTCGGCTGGCTTGCCCCGGCCAAAACAAACAAGGCCGTCGTCGGCCGCCTGAACCAGGAACTGGTGAAGGCACTGGGCAATGCAGAAGTCAGGGAACGGCTGCTGAGCATGGCCACCGAGCCCGTCGGCGACAAGCCGGAGGAGTTCGGCCGCTTCATCCGCAGCGAACATGAAAAATGGGGCAAGGTCATCAAGGCCGCCAACATCAAGCTGCAGTAACATCCGGCTGCAGCAATCACTCGGGGAAACACGGCAAACATGAGCAAATCCAAGGGCATCCGCGAAGTCGCCTATGTCGACGTCCGCGCCGGTGGCGGCGACGGTCACCAGCACAACTGCAGCGCCGGCATCGAGCCGCTGTCTTTCACCGACTGCGCGGGCGGCGGCCAGGTGGTGGTCGAGCGCAACATCGCCTATGTCGGCAACATGCGCAATCCGCACGGCACGCTGATTTTCGACGTCAGTGATCCGAAACACCCGAAATTCCTGTCCGAAATCAACATGCCGAGAGGCACGCATTCGCACAAGGTGCGGGTTTCGGGCGACATCATGCTCACCAACCGCGAAGTGCTGTCGTCGAAAAACGCCAAAGGCGAGGTGCCGCCCGACGACTTCCACGGCGGCCTGGGCATCTATGATGTATCGAACCCGGCCAAGCCGAAGCTGATCACGCTGTGGGAGACCGATGACAAACCGGGCGTCGACTACGCGCGCGGCGTGCACCGCTTCGACTTCGACGGCCGCTACGCCTACATCTCGCCGACGATGGACGGCTACCTCGGCAACATCGTGATGATCCTCGACCTGAAGGATCCGGCGAAGCCCGAGGAAGTCGGCCGCTGGTGGATGCCCGGCCAGCACATCGCCGGCGGCGAGACCCCGGCCTGGCGCGGTTCGGCGCATAAATGCCACCATCCGCTGCGCCACGGCAACCGTCTCTACACCAGCTACTGGCACGGCGGTTTCGTCATCCTCGACATCGATGACATGACCAAGCCGAAGTTCGTCTCCGGCCTCGACTGGAGCCCGCCCTTCCCCTGGCCGACGCACACCGCGCTGCGCATCCCCTTCAAGATCAGGAACCGCGATTTCGTCGTGGTCTCCGACGAGGACGTCGTGCGCCTGCCCGATTGCCCGCCGCACAACTCGGCCTTCCTGTGGATGGTTGATGTCACCGACGAAAAAAACCCGGCGGTGGTCTCCAGCTTCCAGCTGGAGGACATCCCGGACGAGCAGCAGCCCTATGCCACCGGCTGCCACCAGCCCTGCGAGAAGGTCACCGGCACCGAAATCCCGGTCGCCTGGTTCGCCCACGGCCTGCGCATCGTCGACATCGCCAATCCGCACTCGATGAAGGAAGTCGCCCACTTCGTGCCCGACGTGCCACCCGGTTCGGAGCGCGTGCAGAGCAACGACGTCACTGTCGACGACCGCGGCCTGCTCTACCTGCTCGACCGCGTGCGCGGGCTGCACATCCTCGAGAGGACCTGAGCAACCGCTGCAGTGTGATGGCTTGGGTGCTGCCGCAGCAGCATCCCGTCAAGCAATACGGGGAGCCCGCAGGGGTTCCCCGTATTTCTTGCTTCAGGCCGGCCGGTCAGGGTTTGATGCCGGACGCCCTGACCACCTTGCCCCAGCGCTCGATCTCCTCCGCCAGCATCTTGCGGAAATACTCCGGCGACTCGGCGATGGGATCGGAACCCATCTGCAGGATGCGGTTGCGGAAGTCCTCGCGCTGCACCGCCTTGACGATGATCGAGTTCAGCGTGTTGACGATGGCTTGCGGCGTGCCGCGCGTCACCAGCACGCCGTACCAGGTCTGGGTCACGAAACCCGGCAAACCGCCCTCGATCATCGTCGGCACCTCCGGCATCAGCGCCGAACGCTTCTCGCTGGTGATGCCGAGCACGCGGAAGCGGTTGATCAGCGGCTGCGCGGCCGGGATGTTGCTGAACGAGAATTCAACCTCTCCGCTCGCCAGCGCGGCCAGCGAGGGGCCGGTGCCCTTGTAGGGGATGTGGGTGAAATCGCCCTTGATGAACAGCTTCAGCATCTCGCCCGACAGATGCTGGGTGCTGCCGCTGCCGGAGGACGAATAGTTCATCTTTCCCGGGTTCTTCTTCACCACGGCGATGAACTCCTTGACGCTTTTCGCCGGCACCGACGGATGGGTCAGCAGCAGGTTGGCGCTGGAGGCGAACACCGCGACCGGCATGAAATCCCTGACCGGATCGTAGTTGAGCTTGGGATACAGCGTCGCATTGACGCCGAGCGCCGCCGAGCTGAGGAACAGCGTGTAGCCGTCGGCCGGCTGGCGCACGATGAATTCGGCGGCGATGTTCTGCGCCTGGCCGGCGCGGTTCTCGACGATGACCTGCTGGCCCAGCGCCTCGGCGATCTGCGGTGCGATCAGCCGGCCCATGATATCGCTGCCGCCGCCGGGGGCATAGCCGACGATCATGCGTATGGGTTTAGAGGGATATTTTGCATCCTGTGCCTGCGCCAGGCTGCCACAGGCCAGCGCCGCACCGAGCGCGAAAGAAATCATTCCACGGTTCATGTCTTCTCCATCCGGTTCGTAAGCGGTTGATTTTTTATTGCTTGCCGTGGCGCAACCGGAATCCCGCGGGATCCGGCAGCCGTTGCGGCCGCCGCCATTATGGCCCATCACGGTACTGCCGCCGCATGCCGAATGCAAAAACAGCAAGCCGCAATGCAAACCGTTTTCAAACGTCCACTTTGCGGGGTTTGACCGGTGAATGCCGGATATGGTCCCATGAAGGCTGAAGCTGCAATCGTCGTTCCCGCCATAAAAAAACCTGGAGGAGGTCGGTATGGGATTCACGAAAACCGCCGCAGCGGCAGCCGCGGCCTGTCTGTTCGCCGGTGTCACCGCGTCCGCCGCACTTGCGCAAAACTATCCGCAGCGTCCGATCCGCGCCGTGGTGCCCTATGTTGCCGGCGCTTCGTACGACACCATCATGCGCATCGTCGGCGAGGCCATCGGCGAATCGATGAAACAGCCGGTGGTGATCGAGAACCGTCCCGGTGCCAGTGCGATCATCGGCGCCGACCTGATCGCCAAGGCAACCCCCGACGGCTACACCATCGGCATGCTCGGTGACAACCACACCATCCTCGCCGCGGTGAACCGCAAGACGCCGTACGACCTGTTTCGCGATTTCGCACCGCTGATGCGCGTGGCCTCGCTCGACAACGTCATCGTCGTCCATCCATCGATGCCGGCAACTTCGCTCCAGCAGCTGATCAGCCTGCTCAAGTCCGCTCCGGGCAAGTACCGCTACGGTTCGGGCGGCGTCGGCGGCTCGACCCATCTCGCCGGGGCGCGTTTCGGACAAATGGCCGGCGTCGACATCCAGCATGTGCCGTACAAGGGCGGCGGCCTCGCGGTCACCGGCCTGCTCGGCAACGAGGTGCAGATGATGGTCGTCAACATGATCTCCGCGAAACCCCAGGTGCAGTCCGGCCGCATGCGTGCGCTGGCGGTCGCGGCGCCCAAACGTTCGTCCCACCTGCCCAACCTGCCGACCGCGGGAGAAGCGGGCCTGCCCGGGCTGGAAGTGTCGCAATTCTACGCAGTGGTCGCGCCGGTCAAGACGCCCCAGCGCATTCTCTCCCGCCTCGAAACCGAACTGCGGCGTGCAACCGGCCTCGCCGAAGTGCGCAGGAAATTCGACAACCAGGGTGCGGATGCCTATGCCGAAACCCCGGCAGAGCTGACGGCATTCCTGAAAAACAACATCGCCGGTTACCGCGAAGCCGCCAAGGCCGCGGGCATCAAGCCGGACTGAACACGGAGGAGCAGCAATGAGCAGCCAGATCGTCCCCTCATCCACGCTGTCGGTGCGCCCCGTGGGCGGGAAACTCGGCGCCGAAATCCGCGGCATCGACCTGTCGGCGCCGCCCGATGCGCAGTCCTTCGCCGCCATCCTGCAGACACTGCACCGCTACGGCGTGATTTTTTTCCGCGGCCAGAAACTGACGCCTGACCAGCTCGCCGCCTTCAGCCGCTGCTTCGGCGAGCTCGACATCCACCACATGACCGAACACGTGTTTCCGCACCTGCCCCAGGTGCGTGTGCTGTCGAATGTGAAAAAGGATGGCGTGTCGATCGGCATCACCCGGGGCGGCATGCACTGGCATTCGGACCTGTCCTACAAGCCGCAGCCGGCACTGGTGACACTGCTGTATGCCGTCGAATGCCCGCCGAGCGGCGCCGACACCCAGTTCGCAGACATGTACTCGGCCTTCGCCGACCTGCCTGAAGCAAAGCGCGGGAAGCTGCAGGCGCTGCGTGCGGTGCATGACCGCAACTACCGCTACTCGGCACTGTATCCGGGCCGCCCGCCACTGACGCCGGAGCAGGTCGCCAAGGTGCCGCCGGTCGAACACCCGCTGGTGCGCGTGCATCCGGCCACCGGCCGCCCGGCGCTGTTCATCGCCAAGGACGTGGTTTCACACATCATCGGCATGGCGGAGGACGAGTCGCGGGCGCTGATCGACGAACTCGAGGACTTCGCCACGCGACCGGAACGTGTCTATTCCCACAAATGGCAGCCGGGCGATCTCGTGGTCTGGGACAACCGCTGCACGCTGCACCGCGCGACCCCTTACGATCCGCAGTACCGGCGCACGCTCTACCGTACCCAGGTCAGGGGCGAGGCGCCGATCGCCGTGACCGCCTGAAAGTGAAAACGCCATGGTCATGGTCACTCCGCGCCCGCTGATCACCAGCCCCGATGCCTGGATCGGTCCGGAAATCCAGCAGGATCCCGCATGGATATGCCGTCTTGATGCAGACGACATCGCCGAAATCGATGCCGCGCTGGCCCGTGTGAAACGCGACGGACTGCGCATTCCCTTCGAATCCGCAGCCTTTCCGCTGCCGCGGCTGCGGGCCAAGCTCGATCGCATCCTCGACGAAATCGAAAACGGCCGGGGCTTCAAGCTGATCCGCGGCATCCCGCGCCACCGCTACAGCGACGGCGAGTGCGAGCTGATCTACTGGGGCATCACCGGTTATTTCGGCATGCCGGTGTCGCAGAATGCGCGCGGCCACCTGCTGGGCCATGTCCGCGATGAAGGCCGCCAGATCGAGGATCCCAGCGCCCGCGCCTACCAGACCAGCCAGCGCATGGATTTCCACACCGACATGCTGCCGATCGACGTGCTCGGCCTGTTCTGCCTGCGCACTGCGAAATCCGGCGGCGCCAGCAAGCTGACCAGCGCGTTGACCATCCACAATGTTTTGCGCGAAGAGCGGCCGGACCTGCTGGAGGCCCTTTACGGGCTGTTTCATCTCGACTGGCGCGGCGAGGAGCCCGCCGGCGAACAGCCATGGTTCAGCATTCCGATGTTCAGCGAGTCGCGCGGAAAAATCACCACCCGCATCTGCAGCCTGGCCTATTACGAGTCGGCGGCGCGTTTCGGCGAACAGTACCGGCCGACCGCGCTGCAACGCGAGGCCTTGCTCGCGGTTCAGGAAATCGCCAACCGCCCGGAACCGATGCTGACCATGGATTTCCAGGAAGGCGACATCCAGCTGATCAACAACCACACGATGATGCATGCGCGGGAAGCCTACGAGGATCATCCGGAACCTGGGCGCCAGCGCCACCTGCTGCGGATGTGGATCGCGGTCCCGGACGGAAAGCGCCGGCCGCTCGCCGACGCGCTGGCCGATCGTTATCGCTGGGTGCAGCGCGGGGGCATCCCGGCAAAAACCCCGGCCGCGGCCTGAATCTGCACAGACCCGACAAACCAGGAGGCTCCATGAAACTGCGCCCGACACTGCCCTGCATTTTCGCCGCCCTGATGACCGCCGGCATCGCCCCGGCGATGGCCCAGCCCTACCCGGCAAAACCGGTTCGCATCGTCGTGCCCTTCCCGGCCGGCGGCAATGCCGACATCTTCGCGCGTGCTTTTGCGCAGAAACTCGGCGATGCGACAAAGCAGACGCCGATTGTCGACAACCGCGCCGGCGCCGCCGGCATCATCGGCACCCAGTTCGTCGCAAAATCGCCCGCCGACGGCTATACGCTGCTGTTCGGCACCACCGGCACCCATACCACCAATCCGGCGGTCTACGCGAAGCTGCCCTACGACCCGGTGAAGGATTTCGCCCCGGTCAGCAATTTCGCCGACTCGCCCTTCCTGCTGGTCGTTCATCCGTCGGTGCCGGCAAACACGCTGCAGGGCCTGGTCGCGCTGGCAAAGTCGCGGCCCGGACAGCTCGACTACGCCTCCTTTGGCACCGGCAGCTCGGCCCATCTTGCCGGCGAGATGCTGCGCACGGTGGCGGGCATCAACATCGTGCATGTGGCCTACAAGGGTGGCCCGCCCGCGGTCACCGATCTCGTCGGCGGCCATGTGTCACTGATGTTCAACTCGCTGCCGGCCGTGTTGCCGCTGGTCAAGTCCGACCGGCTGCGCGCGCTGGCCGTGGCGTCAGCGAAACGCGTGCCAACGCTGCCTGCACTGCCGACCTTCTCCGAAGCCGGTTATGCCGGTTTCGAAGCAGGCTCCTGGTACGGCGTGCTTGCGCCGGCCGGCACACCGCGCGAGGCGATCAGCCGGCTGCATGCGGAAACGGTGCGCATGCTGGCATTGCCCGACATCCGGCAGAAACTCGCCGCCGAAGGCGCCGAGGCCATCGGCAATTCGCCGGAGGAGTTCGCGGCGCAGATCCAGCGCGACATGGCGCGCTGGGCGAAGGTGGCGCGCGAAGCAAAGATTCCGCAGCAGTGACGCGGCGTACGCCCGTTCCCGACAGAATCAAAGCCAGACGGCCGGCATTCTGACACCATGCCCGATGCGATTGATCTGAATTGCCTATCACGCAAAAGGCGCACCGCAATATAAAAGTAAAAGCCGGCATCGCCGGGCTTCTCAACCACCGCCAGAAACAGCCGGTTCCGTCAGCGCAGCCCCGGCACCGCAAACAGCGGCGCACTCGACCCCATCAGTTCCGACACCTCGGCGGGAATCAGGTCGCTGGGGCTCTTCGCGGCGCGGCCGATGAAGAATCCTTGGGCGTTGTTGATGCCCAAGTCGCGCAGGATGCAGAAGTCGGCGGCGGTTTCGACGCCTTCGGCCACCAGTGATGAGCCGCAGCCCTCGGCGATATGCTGCAGCGAGCGCAGGAAGTGGTACTTGACCGAATCTTCGCTGACGCCCTGCACGAAATGCATGTCGATCTTGACGAAGTCGGGCTGCAGCTCCGACCACAGGCGCAGGCTCGAGAATCCCTCACCGAGGTCATCCAGCGCGACGCGGAAACCGGCGCCGCGGAACAGCATCAGCGCCTGGCGGAAGATCGAGCGGTCTGAGATGTACTGGTTTTCGGTGAGTTCGATGGTGACCTGCGCGATGTCGAGGCCGCAGTCGCGGATGAAGCGGGTGATGCGCTGCACGTCATCCTTGACCTCGAGCACCGTCTGCGGGGTCACGTTGAGGAACAGTTGCCGGTTGAGCCCGAGCCGCGCGAACTGGCGCACCACCTTGCGCGCGCACAGCATGTTGAGTTCGGTCAGGAAGCCGGCATGGGTCGCGGCATCAAACAGTTTGGTGGGGGTGTGCAGCTGGCTGCCCTCCGGGCCGCGGATCAGTCCTTCGTAGGCCAGGATTTCACCGGTGCCGAAGGCGAGGATGGGCTGGAACACCGGTGTCACCGCGCGTTCCTCGAGGATCCGGATCAGTTCTTCCAGTTCGCGAAAACGCGTGTTGCCGCGCTGCCGCGGCGCGTTGCGCGCGAAAGCGGCATCGGCATCCTGGTCCGGTAATTCCAGGCCACCCGCGGACCCTGCTCCGTTGATCACAACACTCCCCAAGAGATTCTCCGATACTGCCAGTCCCGGGGCTTGCCGCTGGCGCCATCAAGGCCGGTCGCCCCTTTATGATTGAACAGATTAAAGCATAACTTCAAAGGCTTGGCTTGGTAATTTAAAGCCCCTTGGAGTTCCGGCACACTGGCCGGCAACCCCCGGAACAGGGACAATACCGGCCATGGATGACCGTTTCATGCGAAGCGCCCGCCGCCGGACCCTGGCCCTGCTCGGCGCCGCCGGTGCCGGCCTGCTGGGATGGCCCGCCGCGGCACGCCCCGACTGCATCGTCACGCCGGCGCAGACCGAAGGCCCCTTTTTCATCGACACCGGGCTCAACCGCAGCGACATTCGCGGCGAACCCGGCGGCGGGATGTCCGCGGGCCTGCCGCTGGCCCTGTCGCTGCGCGTGTCCGCCGTCACCGCGGGAGCCTGCACGCCGCTGCCCGGCGCCCTGGTCGAAGTCTGGCACTGTGATGCCGCCGGCGTGTATTCGGGCACCGGCGCTGCGATGGGCAAACGCTTCCTGCGCGGCCACCAGGCCACCGGCTCCGGCGGCGAGGCACGCTTCCTGACGGTTTATCCCGGCTGGTATCCGGGACGCGCGATCCACATCCATTTCAAGGTGCTGGCGAAAAGCGCCGCCGGACGCAGGGTCGAATTCACGTCCCAGCTCTACTTCGATGACAAGGTGAACGACAGCGTCATGTCACAACCGCCTTACGCGGTGCGCGGCCCCCGCCGCGTGCGCAACGATGAAGATTACCTCTACCGCAACGGCGGGCGCCTGCTGACCACGACTCCGTCGGCACGCGACGGCGGTCACGCCGCGACATTCGAAATCGGCCTGCGCCTGTAGGCACACAAAACCGCCCGCAGACCCAGACCGTTGAATCCAGAATGGCCCGCAACACTGACACCATGGCCGGCAAGAACCCGCCCGGCTCCCCCGTCCGGATACTCAGGCTGCGCTCAGGCGTCATCCTGATCGCCCTCATCTGCCTTGCGCTGACGCTGACCGGCTGGCACATCGTCGGCAGCCTCGAACGGGAATCCGTCGGCGAAAGGTTCAACGCGCGGGCGTCCGAGGTCGAGCTGCGTATCAAGTCGCGGCTGGCCGATTACGAGCAGGTGCTGCACGCCACCGCGGCCTTCATGCACGCATCGGACAACGTGTCGCGCGGCGAATGGCGTGCCTATGCCGGCATGTTGCAGCTGGGCAAGCAGTTTCCGGGCATCCACGGGCTCGGTTACGCGGTGCGCCTGCAGCCCGACGAACTCCAGGCCCACGTCGAGGCGGTGCGCAGGGAAGGGTTCCCCGACTACCGGGTCTGGCCGCCCGGTTCCCGCGAGGAGTACACCGCGATCGTTTATCTTGAGCCGCTCAACGAACGCACGCGCGGCGCACTCGGCCACGACATTTTCGCCAACCCCTCGCGGCAACCGGCGATGGCCGCAGCGAGGGACAGCGGCCGGGCCGTGCTCTCGCGCAAGGTCACGCTGCTGCGGGACACCGATACGACAGCCTCGCCCGGGCTGTTGATGTATCTGCCGCATTACCGGAGCGGCATGCCGGCGGACACGCCGGAGGCAAGGCGCGACGCGCTCGCCGGTTACATCTACTTCCCCATCCGGGTGCAGGAGTTCGTGACGACCGCATTGCAGGAAACGCCCGGTGAATTCGAACTGGAAATTTTTGACGGCAGGGAAACCGCGGAGGATGCCCTGCTCTACCGCAGCCAGCCAACCGGCGCCACGCAACGGGCGGACCGGCCGCTGTTCCGGCGCACCCTCACGGTTGATCTTTATGGACAGACATGGACGCTGCGCACCGCTTCGCTGCCGGGCATCGAGCAGCAGGTCGACACCGGCACGCCGACCGCCGTGCTCTGGGGCGGCCTGCTGGTCACCCTGCTCGCCACCGTCGCGGCACTCGCCTCATCGGTCAGCCGCGAACGCACGGCCGCGCTGGCCACCGCACGCCAGGAAACCCAGCGCATCCTCGAGAGCATCGATGACGCCTTTTTCGCGGTGGACGGCGACTGGCGCTTCAGCTACCTCAATCCGCAGGCGGAAAAACTGCTGCATCGCCCTGCCGGCGAGCTGCTGCACAAAAACCTGTGGGAGGAGTTCCCGGAGGCGGTCGGCAGCGAATTCCACCGCCAGTACCAGCAGGCCCGCGCGCGCCAGGAATCGGTCAGCTTCGTCGAGTATTACCCGCCGCTGCAGACCTGGTTCGAGGTCAACGCCTATCCCCACGGCGCGGGACTGTCGGTGTTTTTCCGCAACGTCAACCGGCGCCGTGCCCGGGAGGAGGCGTTGCGCCTGCGCGAGCGCGCCCTGGAAGCCAGCGCCAACGCCATCATCATCACCGACCAGCTGCAACCCGACCAGCCCATCATTTACGTCAATCCGGCGTTCGAACGCATCACCGGATACACGCCGGACGAGGCCATCGGCCGCAACTGCCGCTTCCTGCAGGGCAGCGACCGCAACCAGGTCGATCTCGGAAAGCTGCGCGTGCTGCTGAAGGAAGGCGAGGAAGGCCGGGTGGTGCTGCGCAACTACCGCAAGAACGGCGACCTGATCTGGAACGAACTCTACCTCGCGCCGGTGCGCGACGACAGGAACCGGATCACCCACTACGTCGGCGTGCTCAGTGACATCACCGACAGCAAGAAATACCAGCTCGAGCTGGAGCGCCGCGCCACCCACGACCTGCTGACCGGACTCGCCAACCGCGGACTGCTGATGGACCGCATCCAGCTTGCCGTGATGCAGGCGAAGCGTCGCACACAGAAAGTCGCGCTGCTCTTCATCGACCTCGACGGCTTCAAGATCATCAACGACGGCTTCGGCCACGCCACCGGCGACCAGGTGCTGAAGCTGACGGGCAACCGCCTCGCCGCGAACATCCGCCAGGGCGACACCGCGGCCAGGCTCGGCGGCGACGAGTTCGTGGTGGTGCTCAACGACCAGGAACGCATCGAGGAAGTTTCAGATGCGGTGCAGCGCATCATGGACGCGGTGCTGCGGCCGATTCCGATCCAGCACCAGGAAATCACGCTCACCTGCAGCATCGGAATCAGCGTCTGCCCTGATGACAGCGAGGATGCCGACGAACTGCTCAAGTTCGCCGACATCGCGATGTACAAGGCCAAGGACGAGGGGAAAAACACCTCCCGCTTCTACACCCGCGGCATGAACGATGCCATCGTCCGCAAGGTCACCCTCACCAACAACCTGCGGCGCGCGCTGGAACGCAAGGAGTTCCGGCTGCATTACCAGCCGCAGGTCAACCTCGGCTCCGGCGCGCTGCTCGGCGCCGAAGCGCTGATCCGCTGGCAGCATCCGCAGTACGGCCTGGTGTCGCCGGCGCAGTTCATCCCGCTGGCCGAGCAGTCCGGACAGATCGTCCAGGTCGGTGAATGGGTGCTGCGCACCGCCTGCGAGCAGGCAATGGCCTTCACCGCAGCCGGAATGCCGCCGATGGTGATGTCGGTCAACCTGTCGGCGCGCCAGATGCGCGACGAGAACCTGATCCGGATGATCCGCAGGACGCTCGAAGAAACGGGATTGCCGGCAACACGGCTGGAGCTGGAGATCACCGAGAGCATGGTGATGAGCGACATCGATCACTCGGTCACCATCCTCAAGTCGATCAAGGCGCTGGGCGTGCGCATCGCGATGGACGATTTCGGCACCGGCTACTCGAGCCTGTCGTACCTGAAACGGTTCCCGATCGACCGCCTGAAAATCGACCAGTCCTTCATCCACGACGTCACCACGGATGTCAGCGACGCGGCACTGACCCGGACGATCATCGTGCTGGCGCACAACCTCGGCATCCGGGTGCTGGCCGAGGGTGTCGAGACCGCAGAGCAGCGGGCCTTCCTGATTGATGCCGGCTGCGACGAGGCGCAGGGCTATTTCTACGGCAAGCCGGTCATCGCCGCGGAGTTCCGCGACCTGGCGGACCGGCTGCCGTCACGCTGACCCGCAACCGCGGTCAGCGGCCCAGCGACAGCATCAGCTGGTTCAGCCGGCGCACGAAACCGGCCGGATCCTCGAGCTGGCCGCCCTCCGCAAGCAGCGACTGGTCGAACAGCACCGCCGCGAGGTCGCCGAAACGCGCCTCGTCGGTTTCCGCATGCAGGCGCTGCAGCAGCGGATGGCCGGCGTTGATTTCGAGGATCGGCTTCGACAGCGGCACCTTCTGCCCCGCAGCCTTCAGCATGCGCTGAAGGCTGGCGGTCATGTCGTGTTCGTCGGCCACCAGGCAGGCCGGGGATTCGGTCAGGCGCAGCGTCACGCGCACATCCTTGACCCGTTCCTCCAGCGCCTTCCTGATCCGCTCGACCAGTGCCTTGTGTTCGGTGGCCGCCGCTTCCTGCGCCTTTTTCTCGGCCTCGTCCTCGAGTTTGCCCAGCTCCAGCGCACCCTTGGCCACCGACTGCAGCTTCCTGCCCTCGAACTCGGTGAGGAAGGACATCATCCACTCGTCGACGCGCTCCGACAGCAGCAGCACTTCGACGCCCTTCTTGCGCAGCACCTCGAGGTGCGGGCTGGACTTCGCCGCGGAGAAGGATTCGGCGGTGACGTAATAGATCCTGTCCTGCTCCGGCTTCATCCGCGCGACATAGTCCGCCAGCGACACGTCCTCGTCCGGGGTGTCCTTGTGGGTGGAGGCAAAACGCAGCAGCCTGGCGATGCGTTCGCGGTTGGCATGGTCCTCGCCGATGCCTTCCTTGAACACCCGGCCGAACTCCTTCCAGAAGGTCGCGAACTTCTCCTTCTGGTTCTCGGCCAGATCCTCGACCATCGACAGCACGCGTTTGACCGAGGCCGCGCGGATGGTTTCGATGTCCTTCGATTCCTGCAGGATTTCGCGAGAAACATTGAGCGGCAGGTCCGCCGAGTCGATGACCCCGCGCACAAAACGCAGGTAGTGCGGCATCAGGTGCTCGGCATCGTCCATGATGAAGACGCGGCGCACGTAGAGCTTGATGCCGCGGCGGTGCTCGCGGTCCCACAGGTCAAAAGGCGCGCGCGCCGGAAGATAGAGCAGCTGGGTGTATTCCTTGCGGCCCTCGACCCGGTTGTGCGACCAGGCAAGCGGCGCCTCGAAGTCATGTGCCACGTGTTTGTAGAACTCGGCGTACTGCTCGTCACTGATTTCGGACTTCGGCCGCGCCCACAGCGCGCTGGCCTGATTGACGGTTTCGTCCTTGCCCGTCGTGCGGTACTTGCCCGAATCCTTGTCCCATTCCTCTTCCTGCATCAGGATCGGCAGCGTGATGTGGTCGGAATACTTGCGCAGGATCGTGCGCAGGCGCGTGCCGTCGGCGAATTCGTCCTCGCCCTCGCGCAGGTGCAGCGTGACCGTGGTGCCGCGTTCGGCCTTTTCGACGACCTCCAGCGTGTACTCGCCGCTGCCGTCGGATTCCCAGCGCACGCCGTGCGCGGCAGTCAGCCCGGCACGGCGGGTCACCAGCGTCACCCGGTCGGCGACAACAAAGGAGGAATAAAAACCGACGCCGAACTGGCCGATCAGGTTGGCATCCTTCGCCGCATCACCGGTCAGTTTCGACAGGAATTCGCGGGTGCCGGAACGGGCGATGGTGCCGACATTGCTGATCACTTCCTCGCGCGACATGCCGATGCCGTTGTCGGACACGGTCACCGTGCGCGCCTTGGGGTCGAAGGCGACACGGATCTTCAGTTCGCCGTCGCCTTCCAGCAGCGCCTTGTCGGTCAGCGCCTCGAAGCGCAGCTTGTCGCAGGCATCCGAGGCATTGGATACCAGTTCGCGCAGGAAAATCTCCTTGTTGCTGTACAGCGAGTGGATCATCAGCTGCAGCAGCTGCTTGACCTCGGCCTGAAAGCCCAGCGTCTCTTTTTGGGTGGTCTCGGACATGGTGGCTCCGGAAATGTCGGGTAAAGAGAAAATGTGAACAGTACTGAGTGAACAGGACTGCGGTGCCCCGGAGATGGGGACGGCCGCCGCCGGTTTCAAGCGGCAGGGCTGGCGGCAGCGAAACTGCGCTGCCGCCAGGAATCAATACAACTTATTGATTATTATGTACTTTTTGACAATCTCGCGATCAGCAGGACAACGCCGCCGACCGCCAGCACCGCCAGCCCGACCAGCGCATTGCTGCCGTGGTAGGTCAGGCTCGAATACAGCAGATAGCCGCACATCAGTACAAACACTGCCGGCAACACCGGATACAGCGGCACCCGGAACGGCCGCGGTGCATCCGGCTCTTTCGCGCGCAGCACGAACAGCGCCACCCCGGTGAGCAGGAAAAAGCCCCAGAACACCGGCAGCGAATATTCGACCAGGCCCTTGAAGCCGGAATTCTGGACCGCGCCGAGGCCGACCAGCGCCAGCGCGATGACGCCCTGCACCAGCATCGCGTTGCGCGGCGAACCGCTCGCCTCGTCCCAGCGCCCGATGTACGACAACATCGGCCAGTCGCGGCCCAGCGCGTAATTGGAACGCGCGCCGACAATCATCGAGCCGTTGACCGAGGTCAGCGCGGCAATCGCGATCATCACCGCGATCAGCTTCTCGCCCGTGGTGCCCCACACCGCCTTCAGCAGGTCGGCGGCAACCGCATTGGAGCGCGCCATCGCGTCGTAACCGAGGCCCTTCAGGTAGGCGGCGTTGACCAGCACGTAGAGCAGCGTCACCAGGCCGATGGCGATCAGCAGCGCGCGCACCATGTTGCGTTCGCGGTCGCGCACTTCGGCGGAGATGTAGGCGGCATCGTTCCAGCCGCCATAGGTGAACAGCACGAAGATCATCGCCGAACCGATGCCTGCGCCCATGTACCAGGGCTGGCCCGCACCGGCAGCGGCGGGCGCCGCAGCCTGCGGCGGCGCGGCGAGCAGCAGGCCGGCGACGACAATCAGCACCAGGCCGCCGACCTCAAGCACGGTGAACAGATTCTGTGTCGCCTTGCCTTCGCGGATGCCGCGGTAGTTCACATAGGTCAGCACCACCACCACCAGCGCCGCCCAGATCGCGGAGGAATGCGCGCCGAGGTTAACCACGCGCGACATGTAGTCGCCGAAAAGGTAGGCAAACACGGCGATCGAGCCGGCGACGATCACCGTCATCCGCGCCCAGCCGTAGAGGAAGGCCGGCGAACGGCCGAAGGCGCGCTGGATGAAATGGTATTCGCCGCCGGCCGAAGGAAAGGCCGTCGCCAGTTCGGCATAACACAGCGCGCCGATGATCGAAAACACGCCGCCGATGATCCACACCGCATACAGCGTGGCTTCGCCGCCGACGGCGCCGGCTACGATCGATGGCGTGCCGAAAATGCCGGCGCCGACAATCAGGCCCACGATCATCGCGCAGGCATCGGTCATCGACAGGGTCTGGCGCGGCGCCGCCGCGTTCTGCTTGCTCATGCTGAGTCCTCCGGAGCGGGCGTCCGGCGCCCGTTGTTGGTGGTGATGCGCGGTGTTACTGCTCGTCAGACGCCCGTTTCAGTTCACCGCGCTGGACCTGCTTCGCGATCCAGGCCGCCTGCTGGCGCGTTGCGCCCTCGCCGATGACCACGGTGCCGGTGATGCTGCCATCGCCGATCTGGCCGGTGAACTCGTGGCGCGGCACGCCGCCGCGGCCGCCTGCCACCAGGCGGATGCGCTCGCCGAGGATGCGGCCGCGCAGCTCGGCGCTGCGATCACGGATCTCGACCTTGCCCTCGACTTCCTGGAATTCCTGCTGCAGGCTGAATTCCATCGGCGTCTCGCGCCCGCCGATGTTCACCAGCGACTGCCACTTGCCCGGCACCCGCGCCGGCACCACGTAGGAAAACACGTAGCTGATCCCCGGTGTGCCCACCTTCTTCTCCGGCACCACCAGTTCGCGCTGCTCCTCCGGATCCCATTCGCCAAGATGGTAGTCATGGGCGACGATGCGTGTGCCGGGTTTCAGCGCCATCAGTTTCGGCCGCAGCTTGAGGTTCATTTCCGGCAGCAGGTAGCTGGTGATCACCGTCGCCCGCGACAGGTCGGTCATGAACAGGTTTTCCTCGACGAAATGCACCTTGTCGGTGACCCCCGCCTTCTTCGCATTCTGGTTGGCCAGTTTCAGCAGGTAGGTGTCGAGGTCGACACCGAAGCCGCTGGCGCCGAACTTGCTGGCGGCCGTGATCACGATGCGGCCATCACCCGAACCGAGGTCGATCAGGTAATCCCTGGCGCTGACCTTGGCCATTTCCAGCATGGTGTCGACCACGATCTGCGGGGTCGGCACGTACACCACGTCTCCGCGGCCTTCCTGCGCCGCCGCCGGCAGCGCGAACATGCCGCCGATCACCATTGCAACACCGCCCATCATGCTTGCGAGTTTCATCACTGCTCCCTGGTTGAACTGCCGGACACCGCGGCCTGCATCCTGCCGTGGTCCGCGGCGCTGATATCCATTTTGCCTGTTTTGATCCGTGTTGCCTGCCAGGGCAGCGGACGCCCGCCCCCCGGCATCTGCACTTCACCGCTGATCGTGTTGCCGCTGATGCGCCCGCTGTAACGCTGCGCGCCGGCGGCGTCGGCCAGCATGAAACTCACCGCGTCGCCGCGGACCTTCGCGTCGGCCAGCAGCACCTGCCGGTTCAGCGCCGATGCACGGCCGTAGAGGACCTGGAATTTCTGCGACAGCCGCGCTTCGTGGCGGACATCCCCGCCGGCGGCGGGCAGCGTCCACTGCCAGACCCCGGAAAAATCCGCGGGGATCACCCACAGCATGATGTCGCTGCGCGGCGGTCCGTAGGCCTTGTCCGGCACGTCGATGGTTATTTTCTGGTCGGGCTGCCAGTCGCCGAAATGGAAATCGTGGGTGACGATGCGCGTGCCCGGCTTCAACTGCTCGAACAGCTGGGGACGCAGCCGCAGGTTGACGGAATTGAGCAGGTAGGCGGTGATCACCGTGGCACGGCCGAGATCGGTGTCGAACAGGTTGCGCGCCTCGAACTTCACCTTGTCGCCGACGCCCTGCTTTGCGGCGGCGGCATTGGCCATGCCCACCAGGTTGTCATCGAGATCAACGCCGAATCCGGAAACACCGAAACGCGTCGCCGCGCGGATCGAGATGCGGCCGTCGCCGGAACCGAGGTCGATCAGGTAGTCGCCGGGACCGACGCCACCGAGGCCGAGCATGGCATCAACGACGTTCATCGGCGTCGGCACATAGGGCACGTCGGAGGCACGCGCCGCCGCGACCTGCCAGCAGAGCACCGCCGCGCACAGCGCCTTCAGCACATGCGCCGCCGCGCTCCGTTTCACGGTGTGCCCACCCTCTGCGCCCGCCAGGAATGCACGGTCTGCGCCTTGCCGGTGCCGCGGCGCAGCTGTCCTTCAATGACATCGCCCCTGACCCGGCCCTCGAAATAGAGTGCAGCCTCGTTGTCGCGGTCACGATCATCGACCATCACGAAACTCAGGCGGTCGCCGGACAGCCGCGGCTCCCAGATCTGCGAGGGGCGGTCGCTGAAGCGTCCGTGGCCGTCGACTTCCTGGTATTGCTGGCGCAGATCCAGCGTCACCGCATGTTCACCGCCGGGCAGGGCCATCTTCACTTCCCAGCGGCCCGCCACCTTCGCCGGCACGATCCACAGGAAGGTGTTCTTGCGGATCTGCGTGGTGAGGTCGGGCTTCCAGTCGCCGAGGCGGAAATCGTGGGACACCAGCCGCGTGCCGGGCTTAAGCTCAAGCAGCAGCGGCTGCAGCCGGGCCATCACGCCGGGCAGCAGGTACATGGTGATCACGGTCGCCTGGCCGAGGTCGGTCTTGAACAGGTCCTGCTGCAGGAACTGCACACGATCCGACACACCGGCGAGCTTCGCCGACTCGATGCTCTCCGCCACCAGTTCACCATCGAGATCGACACCGATGCCGCGCGCGCCGAATTTCTGCGCGGCAGTGATCAGGACGCGGCCGTCGCCGGATCCGAGGTCCATCACGAAGTCCTGCGGCGTGACCTTGGCCAGCCGCAGCATTTCCTCGATCACCACATGGGGCGTCGGCACAAAGGGCACATCGAACTGCCAGTGGGTCTGGGCACGCGCGGCAGAAGTGCCCAGCAGCGTAAAAAATACAAAAAATATGTTTAAAAACAAATACTTACGCATTATCGTGCGTCCGTATTGAATTCCCTGACCACCGGCGGCGGCGCGATCACATGGGCGGCATCGCGCAGTTCCACACGCACCGCGCTCCACGGCGCGGTTTTGCCCGCGGCGTCACGCTGCGTGCCCTCGATCGCCTGGTTGATGCGTGTGCCGCTGAAGGTGACGCTGCCGCGCCCGGGCAGCGTCAGCAGCACCTCGACATTGCGCCCGGTCAGTGTTGCACGCTCCACCGGCAGGGCATTGCCGTCGAGTTTCGCATTCGCCTCGAGCTTCTGGTAATTCTGGTTCAGCGACAGTTCCACCTGCCGCGGCTTGCCGCCGGCCTCCACCGTCCACTGCCAGCGTCCCGCCACCTGATCGGGCACCACCCAGTACAGCACCTTGCTTCGCTGCGAACGCCCCACCGATTTGCCCGGCGCATCCATTTCGTATTCAAGATCAGGCGGCCAGTCGCCGAAGCCGTAGTCGTGCGACACGATGCGCGTGCCCGGCGCCAGGGCCAGTATCCGGCTGCGCGCCATCAGGTTCACTTCCGGCAGCAGGTAGATGGTGATCACCGTGGCCGGCGACAGGTCGGTGACAAAAAGGTCGCGGTCGTAGAATTTCGCGCGGTCGGCGACGCCGGCCTTGCGCGCATTGTCATTGGCCAGTTTCACCAGGCGTTTGTCGAGGTCGACGCCGAAACCGCGGGCGCCGCGTTTCTTCGCCGCGGTGATGACCATCCTGCCGTCGCCGGAACCAAGGTCGATCACGTAATCCTTCGCCGTCACCTTCGCCGTCTCGAGCATCGCATCGACGACGTTCTGCGGCGTCTGCACATAGGGGGTGTCGCCAAAATCCTGGGCCTGCACCGGCAGCGCCAGCGCCAGCGCCAGCAGCAGGATGCCGGCCGTTGTCATGATTCGCATCAGCGCAAGGCCTCCGTCCGTTCCGCAATCCATTCCACGCGGGACGCCAGCCGCCCGCCGGACAGCGCAGCCTCACCGCTTATGCGGCCGCCGTCGACACGGCCGCTGAATTCATGTTTGACCGGCGCGCCGTTGAGCTCGGCGCTGAAGGCAAACGACAGTTCGGCGCCATTCAGTTTCGCGCCCTGGATCAGCGCCGGTTTGCCGTTGACCAGCACGCTGCCTCCGACGGACTGGTATTTCTGCTCGAGCCGGATTTCATAGTTCTGCGGCTTGCCGCCTGCGGTCAGCTGCGAGCGCCAGGCACCGGCGACCTTCGCCGGCACGATCCACAGGTAGACGTCGCTGTCGCCGCCGGCACCGGAAAACTTGTCGCTGGCATCCATGCGCACATGTTCGTCGGCCTTCCAGTCGCCCATGTCGAAGTCGTGCGATACCAGCCGCGTACCCGGCTTCAGATCGAGCAGTTTGGGGCGCAATTGCAGGTTGACCCGGGGCAGCAGGTACATCGTGATCACGGTGGCCTGGGAGAGGTCGGTCTCGAACAGGTTGCGCTGGTAGAACGCGACCTTGTCGGTGACGCGGTTCCTGCGCGCGTTTTCGTTGGCTTCATCGATGCGCACCGGATTGAGGTCGACGCCGAAACCGCGGGTGCCGTACTTGCGCGCCGCGGTCACCACGATGCGGCCGTCGCCGGAACCCAGATCGATCAGATAGTCGCCGGCGCCAACCTTCGCCATCGCCAGCATGCGCTCGACCACCGCCTGCGGCGTCGGCACATAGGGCACGCTGGGCTGGTCACCACTGGCGGCGCGCAGCGTGAAGGGAAACAGCAGGGCCGCGCAGGCTGCTGCCGGCAGCACCTTTTTCAACACCTGAAATGCAAGCTGCATGATCGCCTCCGCAGACTGCAGGCTGCACTGCTGCTGCAGCGTCCACGCCTGCCGGTTGGATTTGACACGGGATGCCGCACCACGAACGGGTCAAATGGAGTTGACCATGCCTGTGGTAGATTGGCGGCGCATTATAACTGACACCCCTCTCCTGCCCACCGTTCCCTGACCATGCCCTTCGCCCTGATTTTCATCTCCGGCGGCGCCATACTCGCGCTCGAACTGCTGACCTCCCGCATCATGACGCCCTATTTCGGCGTCAGCCTCTACATCTGGACCGGCATCCTGTCGATCACCCTGACCTCCCTCGC
>JALHND010000020.1 GCA_022843705.1 Burkholderiales bacterium | reverse complement strand
CAGAGCACGGCCTCGATTTCCTTGCCGTCCTTGTAACGGATCGAGCGGCAGGTCATCACGGCACCCTTGGCATGCAGGTCAGCCACGCGGGCGCGCACGGTCGCCAGCGAAAGACCTGTCGCGGTGGCGATCTCGGAGTCGAGGCGCTCGCCACCGTTGGCCAAATAATCCAGGATTGCTTGCATCTGAAAGCTCCTTGTCGGATTGCAGTCTGTGGGTGAGGCGCGGGCACTGGGCCACGGCGCCACAGGCGGGACCCCGGATGATACAGGAAGTGGCCGCTAACCCGCCAAAAAGGTCCACATAGCGGTCTTTTAGCCCCAGTTAACCGTGCCTTTCTGCTGCCAACAACGGTTAACCACCAGCCAAAATAGCCCTAAGTCCGTCAATCACGATCAGTTTCAGCGCCAACGCGATCAGCATGGTGTTGAACACGATCAGGAAGGTTTTCTCGTTGAATCCGGTCAGCACTTTCTTGCCGAAGGAGGTGCCGACAACCACGGCGACCGTCATCAGCACCAGCAGCAGGCCGTATTCGGCAAAGCTGAAGCCGATCATCGTGAAGGCGGCGATCTTGAACAGGTTGCCGATGAATCCGAAGAAGCCCAGCGTGCCGACGACATCCTCCTTCTTCAGGTCCTTGCGGATGATCAGCGCGCCGAGCACCGGCGCGATGACGCCGACGATCATGTTCAGCGCGCCGGTGACGAAGCCCAGCGGGATGAAGGCCCACAGCGGAAACTCCTTCGGCGCGAAGCGCTTGAGGTGACGCAGGAACAGCGTCAGCAGCACGAAGAAGCCGATCAGGATCTGCACTACTTCCTTGGACATGCCCTGGAACATTTCCAGTCCCAGCCACACGCCCAGCGGCAGCAGCAGGCTGAAGCGGATGATCAGCGGCCAGGCCATATGCCTGCGGAACAGCCATACGCGCCAGGTGTTGGAGGCGAGCTGCACCACGCCGTGGGCGGGAATTGCCGCGGCCGGCGGCATGAACAGCAGCATCAGAGCAATCAGGATGGTGCCGCCACCGGCGCCGGCCACGGCGGTCAGTGCGGAAGTGCCGAAGGCGGCGAGGGTGAGCAGGGTGATGTCGAGCCAGTCCATATATAAATATTTGATTTTATTGATAAATTTGTAAATTTTCAGCGAAATGTATCACTGCGGAATGCGGCAGCGCAGGCCGGCTCAGTTTTTTACGGGTTCGGACGCGGGCTCGTCGGGCAGCAGCCAGACGATGGCGGCCTTCAGCGCGGCGATGCCGGCCATGATCCACAGTGCGTTGGCGAAGCCGATGTTCTTGACCATCGGCCCGAGGATCCACACCGCCAGCGAACTGAAACCGAAGGCCACGGTGAGGCGCATGCCGGCCACGCGCGAGCGCAGGCGGTCATCGACATAACGCACGATCATCGCGTCGGTGAAGGGAATCGCGCCGAACACGAACACCATCACCGCCAGCAGCGCTGCGAACAGCCACCAGTCCTGGGTATGCGCGGCCCAGATCAGCAGCGGAATCTGGATGATCGAGATCCACAGTTGCAGCGGCTTGAACGGCACGCGGTCGATCAGGCGGCCGACGACGATCTGGGCGAATGAGGCGATGGTGTAAATCACGGCCAGCAGCGTGCCGATCACCGCGGGGTCTTCGATGACGCCGCGGAAACCCTCGGTGAGCAGTTGTGCGTTGCCGTTGGTGGTGAAGTTGAACAGGATGGTGCTGACCGCGGCGGCCGAGGTCATCACCAGGAAGGCGCGCATCAGCATCTCGGGCGTCAGTGTGACCTTGGCCTTGCCGCCCTTGCGCTTTGCCGGCGCCTCGGTTTCCTTCGGGCAGGTCATCGCGAACACGATGCCGCAGGCGATCGACACCAGCCCGGGGATCACGAAGGCGGCGCGCCAGCCGATCCACTTGACGAGAAAGCCGGTGACCAGCGCCGCGACTGCGATGCCGAGATTGCCGGCCAGTCCGTTGAGTCCGATCACCGCGCCGGGGTTGGGCACGTTCTGCACCAGCATCGGGATGCCCACCGGGTGGTAGATCGCGGCGAAGGCACCCATCAGCGTCAGTGCCGCGGCCAGCTGCCATGCATTCTGGGTCAGTGCCACCAGCATCGCCGACAGGCCCATGCCGATGAAGAAGATGATCATCATGCTGCGCCGGCCCCAGAGGTCGCCGAGTCGGCCGGCGGGCAGGGCGCCGAGCCCGAACAGCGCGAAGGCGCCGACACTGTAGGGCATCAGGTCGGTCCAGTTGTCGTAGCCGAACTCGATGGCGATCGTCGCCACCGCGGTGGCGAAGATCAGCAGGAACATGTGGTCGATGGCATGGCCGGTGTTCAGCAGCAGGCGCACGATGGCCGGAAAGCCGGCGGGCGGGGTGGCGGTTTCGGTGGCGGTTGTCATGAGGGCGGATTCTGCTAGAGTCGGAATCGTCTGTCTTTCGAATATTTGCCTGAAACTTTCTCAAAATGGACAAACACCACCCCCGCCGACACGATCGCGAGACGCCGACTGCCCTGGAGCATCCGGTCGTCGGCGACCTGACACGGCCGCTGGTGATGCGCCGCACCGCTTACCCCTCCGGCCACCACATCCGGCCGCACTGGCATACCCGCGCCCAGTTTGCCTTCGCCGTTGCCGGCACGATGCGGGTGCGCAGCGCGCGCCATGCCTGGATCGTGCCGCCGTCGCGGGCGCTTTGGCTGCCGGCGCGCACGGTGCATGAAATCCAGATGTATGGCGCCGTCGAGATGCGCAGCCTCTATCTTGATGAAGGCGCTGCGGCGGCGATGCCCGCGGTCTGCGTGGTGCTGGAAGTGACGCCGCTTGCCCGCGAGCTGATCGTGCGTGCGGCGGCATTGCCCGGGGACTACGATGCGAGCGGTGCCGACGGCCTGCTGATGCAGCTGCTGGTCGCCGAGATCCGCCGCCTGCCGCCCTGTGCGCTGGACCTGCCGCTGCCGGAGAGCGCGGACCTGATGCAGTTGTGCGAACGCATCCTCGCCGATCTTTCAACGCGGCGGCCCAGCGCCAGCGACGCCGGCGCGATGCAGACCAGCGCACGCACCCTCTACCGGCGTTTCCTGCGTGAAACCGGCATCACCTTTGCGCGCTGGAAACAGCAGGCGCGCCTGCTGGAATCGATCCGCAGGCTGGCCGCCGGCGTGCCGGTGACCACCGTCGCGATCGACCTCGGTTACGAAAGCCCGGGGGCCTTTTCGACGATGTTCCGTCGCGCGCTGGGCATCGCGCCGAGGAATTTTGCGGCGGGCGGTACGGTTGCCGCGGTGCAGCGCGGGACTACTTGAGGAAACGTTCGTAAAACGCCGCGATTGCCTGCGCGGTGTCTTTTGCCGTCTGCTCCAGCCTTGCGCCGTCACGCAGGTCGCGGCCGAATTCGAGCTGCATTGCATCGATGCCCTGCGCGCGGTGGCTGCCGTAGAGATCGACGGTGTGGCCTCCGGCGTAGTTTTTGGCTTCGACGCGGTCAGTGGGTGCGTCTTCGTTGCCAGGAACGATCTTGTAACCCATCGCCGCGAAACGGCCGAACACGCTGTCCGGCCCCGTGATTGCCGGCGCGCCGGCGCGGGCGAGCAGGGCCTGCACGGTGCTGCCGTGGCGGGTGCCGCGGAGGATCGAGTCGCGGAAAGCGGTCTGGCCGTGGATGTCGAACAGCATCGCATGGGGAAATTTCGCGCGCAGTCCGGCCAGATGGCCGCGGACCGCCGCGTGGTAGGCCTCGTACGCCGCGGCGCAGCCGGGATCGCCGTAGGCTTCTTCCGCGCGGCGGTTGGCATCGATGTACTTGCGGTGGAAACGCGCGATCACCAGGTACGGGGCCCTGCCGGTGAGGCGTTTCAGTTCGTCGGCGATGGCACGCGCCAGGCGGTCAGTGCCGGCGTCGGGCCGGTTGACGAAACGCGTGCCGGCGGGGTGCCGCTCACTGCAGCCCGGCACGTTCTCGAGGCCGCCGTGAGGCGCGGTCAGGATCACCGGCAGTTCGCCGCCTGCGGCGTCCACCAGGTCGCTGCTCCGGGCGGAGGCGCCCGCGGTCACGAGCAGCAGCATCAGCAGCAGGCGGATCATGGGTGTGTGCGGTGTGCGGTGACAAAAAAACGCCGCGCTGGGCGCGGCGTTGTGCCGGTTGTCAGCAGCCGGTCATTTCTGTTTTGCACCTGAAATCTTGACCAGCTCGACGATGCGTTTCTTCTCGTCGCGCCGCCAGTTATCGAGTGCCGCGCGGTCGCCGCCGACGACTTCAAGGCCCAGGCCCTTGAGTTTTTCGCCGAATGCCGGCTCGCGGACCGCGGTGACGATTTCCTTGCTCACCCTGTTCATGATCGCCGCCGGCGCCTTGACCGGGGCGACGATGCTGTACCAGGCGTTCATCGAGTAACCGGGAACCACTTCACCGATGGCCGGCACATCCGGAATCAGCGCGGCGCGTTTCGCGGTGGTCACGCCGAGCGGGCGCAGGCGTCCGGCCTGGATATGGGGATTCGCGGCGGGCAGCACGGCATAGGTGATCTGCACCTCGTTGGCGAGTGCGTCGGTGATGGCCTGCGCAACGCCCTTGTACGGCACATGCAGCATGTTGGTGCCGGTCAGGTGGTTCAGCAGCACGCCGGACAGGTGTTCGGAGGCGCCGGTGCCGGCCGAGCCGTAACGAATCTTGCCCGGTGATTTTTTCGCCAGGTCGATCAGTTCCTTCAGCGATTTGGCCGGCAGCTGGTTGTTGGCGAGCAGCACGAAGGGCG
Organism: Burkholderiales bacterium; assembly: GCA_022843705.1. Classification (GTDB taxonomy): domain Bacteria; phylum Pseudomonadota; class Gammaproteobacteria; order Burkholderiales; family SG8-41. The sequence continues at coordinate 28,855 of JALHND010000020.1, read as the reverse complement.
TCACGCCGATCAGCGCCACCGACTGGAAATCGCGCTGGAGGTCGAATTTGATGTCGGCCAGCACTTCGGAGGCGACGAACAGCTGCGAAGTCAGCATCATCCAGGTGTAGCCGTCGGGCACCGCTCCGAGCGTCAGGTCGGCGCTGATGGCGCCGGCGGCGCCGGGGCGGGCATCGACGACAACGCGCTGTTTCCAGGTTTCATAGAGCCGGTCGGCGAGCAGGCGCGAAATGATGTCAGGTCCCGAGCCGGGGGCGCTGCCGATGATCAGGCGGACCGGTTTTTCCGGGAATTTGGACGATTGGGCCTGGGCCAGGGGGGCGGCGAGCAGTGCCGGCACGACCATGGCTGCCAGCAGTTTCAGGGTGTGCATCTTGAAGCTCCTCCTTCGGATTTGTTTTGGAAACGACGGCTGCATTTTGCAGGGGCTTCTATGATGCGGAGCAGGCGGGCTTTTGTCCATACCCGCGTCTCGGGATATTGCGTTCAGTCCGCGCCGGCCCTGCGCAGCAGTGTCTCGATTTCCGCCGGAGGCAGCGGTTCGCTGAGCAGGTAACCCTGCATGCTGTCGCAGCCCAGCCGGTCGAGTATCCGCACCTGCTCCTCGGCATCGACACCTTCGGCGACAACGTCCAGGCGCAATGCATGCGCGAGCTGGATGATCATGGTGACGATGTTGCGGTGATAGTCGCTGCGCGCCATTTCGATGACGAAGGAGCGGTCGATCTTCAGCGTGTGGATCGGCAGCTGGGCGATACAGCTCAACGACGAGTAGCCGGTGCCGAAATCGTCCATCGCGATGCGCAGGCCGAGCGCATGGACGGACTGCAGCTTGCGCGTCATTTCCTCCATGTTCTCCATGATCACGCTTTCGGTGATTTCGAGGTCGAGTGCGACGCTGCCGTCCGCGAAGCCGGAGACCGCGCGTTCGACGATGTCGACGAAATCGCGCTGCCGCAGCTGGATCGAGGACACGTTGACCGCAACGCGCGGCGGACGCAGTCCGCGCGCGGACCAGCGGCAGTGGTCTTCGATGGCGCGCTGCAGCGCCCACTGTCCGACATCGAGGATCAATCCGGTTTCCTCCATCAGCGGAATGAACCTGCCCGGGGGCACCAGGCCGAGCTCCGGATCCTGCCAGCGGATCAACGCCTCAAGTCCGGTGAGGGCCCGCGTGCAGACCTCGAACTTGGGCTGGTAATGCAGCACGAACTGGCCGAGATCCAGCGCGCGGCGCAGGCGGTTTTCCAGATGCAGCGATTCGGCGACGCGGGCGTTCATCTCCGGCGCGTAGAACATGTAACGCTGTCCCGCAGACTTGGCGGCATGCAGCGCCGCTTCCGCGTTGCGGAACAGCGCGCCTGCATCGGCGCCGTCCCCCGGGAACACCGCGGCGCCGATGGTGAAGGCGATGGTGAGTTCGCGGCCGGCCACCGTGATCGGCGTGTGCAGTGCGGCGGCGGCGAGACTCTCGATGCGGTGCGCAACTTCGGACAGTTCGCGCACGTCGGGCAGGAAGGTCGCGAAGCAGTCGGCCGAAATGCGCGCGAGGTTCTCCGGATTGCGGATCATTTTCCGCAGCAGGTATGCGATCTGCTTCAGCGTTTCGTCGCCGGCGGCATGCCCCAGGGTCTCGTTGATGGCGCGGAAACGCTGGATGTCGCCGATCACCAGGACCAGCTTGCCGGAGTTGTTGCCGGCGGCATGCATCGCGTGGTTCAGGTGTTCCATGAACAGCGTGCGGTTGGGCAGGCCGGTGACGAGGTCGTAGTAGGCGAGGTAGTTGGCCTTTTCCTCCTTTGCCAGGTATTGCAGGGCGAAGGAGATGTCGCCGGCAAGATCGGTAAGCAGCTTCACTTCCTCGTCGTCGAAGAAATCCGGTTCCCGCGCGTAGAGCGAGAAATTGCCGACGACTTCGCCGTCGACGACCAGCGGCAGCGCGATGACCGAGCGGAAGCCCCGCGCCACCGCGGTACGCCGGCGTTTGCTGGCGGAGCGGGTGTCGGCGGTGATGTCGTTGACGATTTGCGGCTGGCCGCTGCGGATTGCGCGCCCCGTCACGCCCTGACCCTCGGCATCGTCGCGGGCCGAGGCCGTGGTTGAACCCCAGGTCTCGTCGGCATCGAAGCCCGCCCAGGCGACGGGCTGGACGCTGCTGGTGGCACGGTCGAGGAAGCCGATCCAGACCATGCCGAAGCCGCCCTGCTCGGCGGCAATGCGGCAGGCCTCGTCGAGCAGCGTCTGGCGGTCGCGCACCCGCACGATCAGTGAGTTGATGCTGGAGAGCACGGCGTAGACGCGGTTCTGGCGCTTGATGCGCTCCTCGGCCAGCTTGCGTCCGGTGATGTCCTGCATGGCGCCGATCATGCGGATGGTGCGCCCCGCGCCGTTGCGGATGACATAGCCGCGGTCAAAGACCTCGGCATAGCTGCCGTCGCGACGGCGGAAACGGTATTCGGCCGACCAGAACTGCATTTTCGGGTCATCGACGACGGCATGGAATTCCGCGGTGACGCGCTCCGCGTCCTCCGGATGCAGGCGCAGTGTCCAGGATTCCGGGCCCGGCTCCAGTTCCACCACCGGGTAACCGAAGAGGGATGTGATGCCTTCGCTCCACCACAGCGTGTTTTTCCCGAAGTCCCAGTCCCAGACCGCGTCGTTGGTGGCGCGGGAAGCGAGCAGGAAGCGTTCGTTGCTGAGCTGGAGCTTTTCGCTGGTCCTACAGTGCTCGATGGCGATGGCCGCGGTCTGTGTCGCCATTTCGATCAATGCCGCATGTTCCGGTGCGGGGCTGCGCGGTTCGCGGTAATAAATGGCGAAGGTGCCGAGCACGCGCCGCGCCGGATCGAACACCGGCGTTGACCAGCAGGCGCGCAGTCCGTAAGGCGCTGCAAGCTGGCGGTAACCGTCCCACAGCGGGTCGGTGGCGATGTTTTCGACGATGACGGCTTCGCCGTGCCAGGCGGCGGTGCCGCAGGAGCCGGCACTCGGGCCGATCTCCGCGCCGTCGATGGCCTGCACGAATGCGGGCGGCAGGCTCGGCGCGGCGCCGTGGCGGATGCGTTTGCCGTCCTCGTCGAGCAGCAGCACCGAGCACAGCATGTGATCCGATTCGGATTCAACCAGCCGGCAGATGTCCTCCAGCAGCCCGGGCAGCGGCCGGCCGGCGACGATGCCTTCGAGGATGTTTTTCTGGCCGACCAGCAGCCGGGTGGCACGGCGTTCGGTATCCGGGGTGCGCGCGTTCATGGCTGGCCGCCGGGATACAGGCGCGGAAATGCCGCAGATCCGCAGAAGGGATCCGGGAGAGTATCCATCACCGGATGTATCCGCAGCCTGCGCATGGTGCGTTCCTCGATTGTGTCCTGTATGGACTTGTTTTCTTTGCCTGTTTCTCCCGGACACCTTAATACTGCAGCACGGCAAAGTCACGTCCGGCGGCCGCGATGCAGGGGCCCAGACAAAAAACGCCGCTTGAAGCGGCGTTTTTGTGACGGAAGTCTCGTTTACAGGCGTTCGAACACCGCAGCGATACCCTGGCCGCCGCCGATGCACATGGTCACCAGCGCGTATTTGCCGCCGGTGCGCTGCAGTTCATACAGCGCCTTGACGGTAAGGATCGCACCGGTGGCGCCGATCGGATGGCCGAGGCCCACTGCGCCGCCGTTGGGATTGGTTTTTTTGGGGTCCAGTTTCAGGTCGCAGGACACCGCCAGCGCCTGTACCGCGAAGGCCTCGTTCGATTCGATGACATCCATGTCCTCGATCTTGAGCCCGGCGCGTCTGAGCGCGTTCTGCACCGCCGGCACCGGGCCGATGCCCATGATCTTGGGGTCGACGCCGGCCAGGCCGTATGACACCAGCCGCGCCATCGGCTTGAGGCCGGCCTTCTTCGCGGCTTCCTTTTCCATCATCACCACGGCGGCGGCGCCGTCGTTGATGCCCGAGGCGTTGCCGGCGGTGACCGAGCCGCCTTCCTTCTTGAACACCGCGCGCAGCTTGGCGAGACCTTCAAGGGTGACGTCGGCGCGGGGATGTTCGTCCTTGTCGAACAGTGTCGTGCCTTTGCGCGTCTTCAGTTCGACCGGCAGGATCTGGTCCTTGAAATACCCCTTGTCGATGGCGTTCAGCGCGCGGCGATGGCTCTCGACGGCGAATTCATCCTGCTGCTCGCGGCCGATCTTCCATTGCGCGGCGATATTTTCCGCGGTGATGCCCATGTGCACGGTGTCGAAGGGGTCGGTCAGCGCGCCGACCATCATGTCGATGACATTGCCGTCGCTCATGCGCTGGCCCCAGCGCAGGCTGGGCATCAGGTAACCGCCGCGGCTCATCGATTCGGCGCCGCCGCCGACGGCGGCATCGCAGTCGCCGAGCATGATGCCCTGCGCCGCGGAGACAATCGCCTGCAGGCCGCTGCCGCAGAGGCGGTTGACGGTGAGTGCGGTGGTTTCCTGCGGCAATCCGCCCTTGATGCAGGCGACACGCGAGAAATACATGTCTTTCGCTTCGCCGTGGATCACGTTGCCGAACACCAGCTGTCCGACCTGTTTCGGATCGAGCTTGGCACGGTTGACGGCTTCCTTGACCACCTGCCCGGCGAGTTCGGTGGGCGCGACATCTTTTAATGCGCCGCCGTAATCACCAATCGCCGTACGCACGCCGCTCAATACGACCACTTCGCGTCCATTTACCATGAGATTCTCCGTAAGTCATTGATTTTAAACAATAAATTGCCAAAGTGCGGGGCGGGCAATCAGGGGGAGGACAAAGTTTACGCCCGACCCATGACAGTGTCGAGGCGATGCCGCGATGCGGCATCCCGATCAGTGCCGGGTGGGGTCTGCCGGAGTCGGGGATGCGGCGGCAAAGATCTGTTCACTGTCGACGGCATCAAAGGTGTAGCGCCGGTTGCAGAACTCGCAGCGCACCTCGACTTCGCCGCGTTCGGCGATCACGCTGTGTACTTCATCCCGTCCGAGCATGCGCAGCATGCCGGCCACGCGTTCCGGCGAACAGGAGCAGCGGAAATACACCGGTTTCGGTTCGAACACGCGCAGGTCTTCCTCGTGAAACAGGCGGCGCAGAAGGGTCTGCGGCGCGAGTGTCAGCAGTTCCTGCGGCTGCACTGTGGCGGCAAGGTGGCCGATGCGCGGCCAGGCGTCGGCATCCGCCGTCTTCTGTTCCGGCAGTTTCTGGATCAGCAGGCCGGCGGCGCGGCTGTCGTCGCAGGCGAGCCAGAGACGGGTTTCGATCTGCTCGGAGGTGGCCATGTAGTGCTCGAAGGCGGCGGCAATGCTGTCGGCATCAAGGTCGACCACGCCCTGGTAACCCTGCTGCCCGGAATCCGGCAGGAGGCTGATGGCAAAGCGCCCGTTGCCGAGCAGGGCGCGCAGTGGTCCGTCGGGGACTTCGCCTTCCCATTTTGCAGTGGCACGCATGGCGTGGCCGGCGCCGCATTCGACGACCACCAGTTTCACCGGCCCGTCACCATGCATCTGCAGCAGCAGCCGGCCGTCGAACTTGAGCGTGGCGGCGAGCAGCGCGCCGGCGGCCATCAGTTCGCCGAGCGCGCGGCGCAGCGGCGGCGGGTAGTCGTGGCGTCCGGTGACGGCCTGCCAGGTGGCCGCGAGCTGCACGAATTCGCCGCGGATCGGCGCGTGCTCGAAAAGGAAACGCTGCAGGGTATCGCTCATCCGCCGTTCATCAATTCTGCTGCCGGCGGTACAGCCGCAGGCGCTCGTCCTTGTCACCGGGACGGTGTCCTTCCCAGATTTTTTTCCATTCCGGCGGCAGCACGGTTTCGTCCAGCGGCAGGCCCTGGACCAGCAGCAGGTCGCAGGCGGACTGCGGCCTTGATTCCAGCCGCTCGGAGCGGATGTCCGCAAAATAATGCAGCATCGCGCGCTGTGCTTCACCGAGATCGCGGCTGGCCAGGCAGCGGTACTGGGCCGGCATTGCGCGTTGCATGTCGTTGATCACCGAGCGGTAGCTTTTGGTGGTATCGACCCAGCCGATGAACAGCGTGGCAAGCAATGCCCAGACCGCGGTGAGGCCGCCGGCCCAGATGGCCAGCGGCCGTTCCGGACTGCGCGGCAGTTTTGCGACCAGCGTGAACCAGGCGGCGGTGTAGGCCAGGCCGAGCATGAACGGCAGTGCCCCGAAACCAAAATCATAGCCGGGGCGTATGGTGTGCAAATGGGCATGCAGCCGTGCCGGGGTTCCGAGTTCCAGTGCGCCCCAGTAGAACCAGCCGACGGCGATGAAGAAGGTGAAAGCCATCACGCTGAACCAGTACCAGCCATTGGCCGCGCCGCGCCGCAAGGGGTCGACGCCGGGAACCGCCAGCAGTGCCAGTGGCACCAGCATCGGCAGGGCATAGAGCTCGCGCGATTCCGCCGCGCTGCCGAGCATCAGCAGCGTCACTGTGAAACCGAGCGCGGGCAGCATGATGGCCGGTGAGCCGATCTGTCCGCCGCGGCGGGCACGCCACAGGGCCCACAGGGCCAGGGGCCATACCGGAAAGGCGTACCAGGGCAGGGTGCGCAGATAGTAGGCGAGGCCGGCCAGCATGTCGCGGGTGCCGAAAAAACGGGCGAGATTTGCGCCTTGCAGCCAGGCGGCGAAGAGGGCGGGATCACGTTGCAGCAGCAGCAAGGGCCACAGCAGCAGCCAGGGCAGCGCAGCTGCGGCGGCGACCGCCAGTGTCACGACATGGTGCGGTTTGCGCCACGGCCGGGCGGCCACCGGCAGCAGCAGGGCGATGACCACGATGATCACGGCTTCGGGGATGCCCTGGGTCATGAAGACCAGGCCGCAGGCGGTGCCCAGCCAGAAGCCGCCGGGCGCGGCGCGGCGCAGCGCCAGTGCGGCGCCGTAGTAGGCCATCGCAAATCCGGCCAGCGCGGCGACGTCGACAATCAGCTGGTGCCCGCGCACGACCAGTCCGAGGCAGCCGAGCAGGAGCAGCACTGCGGTGAGGCCGTGGCGCGGGCCGTTCAGTTCGCGTGATGCGAGTGCGCTGAACAGCAGCGCCAATCCGATCCACAGTCCCGCCACCAGCCGCGCACCGTCGTGCAGCGGCAGGATCGGGGAAAACAGCCAGGCGCTGGCTGCGGCCGTCAGATGAAACAGCGGCGGTTTTTCGAGGAAGGTCTCGCCGGCAATCTGCGGAATCACCCAGCTGCCGCCCTTCAGGATTTCGTATACCACACCGAAGGTGTAGGCCTCGTCGGGTTTCCAGGGATCGTGGGCTACCAGCCCGGGCAGCAACCAGGCCAGGCAGAGGAGGGCGATCAACAGGGGGCGCAGCGTAATGCTCACGTTGGACACTCGTTGTTGTTATGGCTGCGGATTATCGCATCCGCGGGCGCAACACGACGAGGCGCGCCGGGATGGTGCGTAATGCGCCGCGGGAGTGCGAATGCGCACCGTAACGTGGCGCGCTGCGCACTGTTTCCGATCCTATTGCGGCTTCCATGACGCTGCGGCGATTTCCGTGACAGATGAAATTTTCATTGTTAAACATGCGGTTGCAGACAATTTTCCGGCGCTGGCGGAGGTTGGCACGCTTGCTGCAATAAGGGAAGACGGAAAAACACCCTTCAAGGAGAACCGACCATGTCTGCATTCAAGGATCCCTTCGACGCCAGCACGTCCCTGACCCGCGGCTGCTCCTGCGGCCGGCACACGGACGAAGCCGCGCATCAGGCTGACCTGGCATCCCGGACGGCGGACAGCGAAGCGCTGGGCAATCGCGTCGTCGAGGCGGCGGTGATGCGCGCGCTGTTTCCCCACGATGCAACGCGGCGGCGCTTCCTCAATGCAGTGGGTGCCAGCACCGCAATGGCGGCGATTTCCACGTTTTTCCCGCTGGGCATGGCGAAAGAGGCTTTTGCGCAGAGCGGCAACCTGGAAAAAACCTCACTCAAGGTCGGTTTCATTCCCATCACCTGCGCCACACCGATCATCATGTCGCAGCCGATGGGCTTTTATGCGCGCCAGGGTCTGAACGTCGACGTGGTCAAGACCGCCGGCTGGGCAGTGATCCGCGACAAGACCCTGAACAAGGAATACGACGCCGCGCACATGCTCTCGCCGATGCCGCTGGCGATATCGCTGGGCGTGGGGTCCAGCCCGATTCCGTACACCATGCCTGCGGTGGAGAACATCAACGGCCAGGCGATCACGCTGGCGATCAAACACAAGGACAAGCGCGACCCGAAATCATGGAAGGGTTTCAAGTTCGCAGTGCCCTTCGATTATTCGATGCACAACTACCTGCTGCGTTATTTCCTTGCCGAACACGGCCTGGATCCGGACAGGGACGTGCAGATCCGCTCGGTGCCGCCACCCGAGATGGTGGCCAACTTGCGCGCCGACAACATCGACGGTTTCCTCGCGTCGGATCCGGTCAACCAGCGCGCGGTGTACGACGGAGTCGGTTACATCCACACGCTGACCAAGGACATCTGGGCGGGGCATCCCTGCTGCGCGTTTGCGGCGAGCAGGGAGTTTGTGACCAAGATGCCGAATACCTACCGCGCGCTGCTGAAGGCGATCATGGAAGCCACGGCGTTTGCGTCTAAACAGGAAAACCGCAAGCAGATCGCGGAGGCCATTGCCCCGGCGAATTATCTGAACCAGCCGGTGACCGTGGTCGAGCAGGTGCTCACCGGGACGTTTGCCGACGGTCTGGGCAACGTGCGCAAGGATCCGAACCGCATCGATTTCGACCCCTTCCCCTGGCATTCCTTTGCGATCTGGATCATGACCCAGATGAAACGATGGGGCCAGTTGAAGGGTGACGTCGATTACGCCAAGGTCGCACGCGAAGTGTTCCTCGCCACCGATGCGATGAGGCTGATGAAGGAGGTCGGCATGAAGCCGCCGACCACCACGACCAAGAAATTCAGCGTGATGGGCAAGGAGTTCGACCCGGCCAAGCCGGATGCCTATCTCGCCAGTTTCGCGATCAAGCGTTGAGGCCGGTGAGGCGCGAAAGGGGATGGCGATGAGCCGACTGAAAAGCTGGGGGGCGCCGCTGCTGTCGCTGCTGATCCTGCTGGGGATGATCGGCGTGTGGCATGCGCTGACCCTGCCCAAAACGGCGGCGCAGACGGTGGATTCGGAGTATGCCGCGCTGGTCGGCGCGGCGGCGGCTACCGGGCAGAAGTCGGCATTCCCGTCCCCGGCGGATTTCGGCAGGAAGATCGGGGAGCACCTGAGTGATCCGTTCTACGACCGCGGGCCCAATGACAAGGGCATCGGCATCCAGCTCGGTTATTCGATCGGCCGCGTGCTGGCCGGTTACCTGCTGGCGGCGCTGGTCGCGGTGCCGCTGGGCTTCCTGATCGGCATGTCGCCGACGGTGTACCGCGCGCTGGATCCGTTCATCCAGGTGCTGAAGCCGATCTCGCCGCTGGCGTGGATGCCGCTGGCGCTGTTCACGCTGAAGGACAGTGCGGTTTCGGCGATTTTCGTGATTTTCATCTGCTCGGTGTGGCCAATGCTGATCAATACCGCGTTTGGCGTTGCCAGCGTGCGCCGTGAGTGGCTGAACGTTGCGCGCACGCTGGAGGTCGGGTCGTTCCGCACCGCCTTCCGGGTGATCCTGCCGGCCGCCGCGCCGACGATCATGACCGGCATGCGCATTTCCATCAGTATTGCCTGGCTGGTGATCGTTGCCGCGGAAATGCTGGTCGGCGGCACCGGCATCGGTTACTTCGTTTGGAATGAGTGGAACAACCTGTCGATCACCAACATCATGACGGCGATACTGGCCATCGGCGTGGTCGGCATGCTGCTCGACCTGATGATGGCGAAGCTGACGAAACTCGTCACGTTTCCGGAATAGGGAGTGAACATGACCGAGCCCCTGATCCGCATCGAAGGCATCAGCAAAAAATTCACCGGCCGTGACGGCACCGAAACCACGGTGTTCGAGAACCTGCATTTTTCCGTCGATCCCGGTGAATTTGTCTGCCTGATCGGCCATTCCGGCTGCGGCAAAACCACGATCCTCAATGTGCTCTCCGGGCTGGACCAGACCTCTTCCGGTTACGTGTTCGTCGGCGGGCGCGAGGTCAATGGCCCCAGCCTCGACCGCGCGGTGATTTTCCAGAGCCATGCGCTGATGCCCTGGCTGACGGTGATGGGCAACATCGCCTTCGCCGTATCCTCGCGCTGGCCCGAATGGGACAAGGACAAGGTCCGCGCGCACTGCCAGCAGTACATCGACCTGGTCAACCTGACGGGGTCGGAAAAGAAGCGCCCTGCGGAATTGTCGGGCGGCATGAAGCAGCGTGTCGGCATTGCGCGTGCGCTGTCGATCCAGCCCAAGATGCTGCTGATGGACGAGCCGTTTTCGGCCCTCGACGCCCTGACCCGCGGCGTGCTGCAGGAGGAGGTGCTGCGCATCTGCGCCGAAACCCGGCAGACCGTGTTCATGATCACCCATGATGTCGACGAGGCCATCCTGCTGGCGGACAAGATCGTGCTGATGACCAATGGCCCGTACGCCAAGATTGCCGAGATCGTGGTCAACACGATGCCGCGCAGCCGCACGCGCCATGACCTGCACAAGCATCCTCATTACTACCGCATCCGCAACCACCTGATCGACTTCCTGGTGGACCGCTCGAAGGCCTTTGCCGGAGATGCCGTAAACCACGACCCGAGGCATCCGCCGCTGGTGACGCCGGGCCTGGATCCGGCCGAGGCCGCCGCGTCGCCGGCAGGCAAACCATTGGTGGCCGTGAAATAGGCTGCCGCACCGCATGTTCAACCCGAATCAGACTAAAAGGAGAATCCCGTGAAGAAGAATGATGCACCCGAGGCACTGCTGGCTGCCGCCAGCATGAGCCGGCCGATGAAACGCACCGATGTCACCGAGATGGTGGTCGAGTCGAGGCTGAAGAAAGGCCTGTCCTGGGCGAAGATTGCCAAGGCCGTCGGCGCCAGCAAGGAGTGGACAACTGCCGCTCTGCTCGGCCAGATGCAGATGACCAAGGCGCAGGCCGAGGCTGCCGGCAAGCTGCTCGGACTGCCGCCGTACGCGGTGCTGTTGCTGCAGCAGGTGCCGTACAAGGGTTCACTGCCGACGGCGGTGCCCACCGATCCGCTGATCTACCGCTTCTACGAGCTGGTCAATGTCTACGGCACCACGTTCAAGGAACTGATCCATGAGGAATTCGGCGACGGCATCATGAGCGCGATCGACTTCAGGATGGACCTCAAGCGCGAGCCCGACCCCAACGGCGACCGCGTGAAGATCGTGATGAGCGGCAAGTACCTGTCGTACAAAACCTACTGAGAGCACCGGCACCGGTCCGGTTTTTCGGGATGAGCGGCCGTTGTCCGCGCCGCCTCATCCCGTTTCATTTTTTTCACAGGAGCATGTTCATGAAAAACAACCGCAGGAAATTCCTCGCCGGCGGAGCTGCCGCCACCGGTGCCGCGATCACCGGTTTTCCGATGATCGCCCGGGCCCAGTCGTCACAGACCTTCACCTGGAAAATGACCAGCGCCTATCCCAAGGGCGCACCGTTCTACATGGACGGTCCCGGCAGCGCAGTCGACCTCGCCCGGCGCATCGACGCGATGTCCGGCGGACGGCTGAAAATCCAGGTATTCGGCGCGGGCGAACTGATCCCCGCGCTTGAGGGATTTGATGCGGTGCGTGCCGGCACGGTGGAGATGAACCATGCCAACAGCTATTTCTGGACCGGCAAGACTTTCGCCGCGCAGTATTTCACTGCAGTGCCTTTCGGCCTGAATTTCCAGGGCATGAACGGCTGGCTCTACGATGGCGGCGGACAGCAGCTGTGGAACGAGGTATACGCGCCTTTCGGCATGGTGGCGATGCCCTGCGGCAACACCGGGGTGCAGATGACCGGCTGGTTCAAGAAGGAAATCAAGTCGGTGGCCGATTTCAAGGGGCTGAAGATGCGCATCCCCGGTCTGGCCGGCAAGGTCTACGCGGCGCTGGGCGTTGACGTCAAACTGCTGCCGGGCGGCGAAATCTTCCCGGCGCTGGAGCGCGGGGTGATCGATGCCGCCGAGTTTGTCGGTCCGTACCAGGATCGCCGCCTCGGATTGCAGAAGGCCGCGCGTTACTACTACACCACCGGCTGGCACGAGACGGCGACGGTGTCCGAACTGCTGATCAACAAGGCCGCCTGGGAAAAGCTGCCGAAGGATCTGCAGGCTGTCGTTGAAAACGCGGCTGCAGCCTGCAACGTGATCAGCGAAGCCTGGTGCCAGCGGACCAATGCCGAGGCCATGGAAGACCTGGTCAAGAACCAGAAGGTCATTGCCCGCTCGCTGCCGGATCCGGTGGTCAAGGCCCTGCGCGACACGACGAACAAGGTGCTGGCCGAGGCCGTGGCCAAGGATCCGCTGGTGAAGAAAGTGCACAACTCGTACATGGCGTACAAGGCCAAGTACGACGCCTGGGCGGGTTACAGCGAGACTGTCTACCACAACAAGATCCGCGGCTGATCCATGTCCGGCTCCGGATTGCGCGCGCGCATCGAGCGTTTCACCGACCTCACCGGCCGGGCCACCTCGTGGCTCGTGCTGGTGATTGTCGTGCTGATGGCGACCAACGTGCTGCTGCGTTATCTGTTCAGCTACGGATCGGTGTGGGCCCAGGAGCTGGAGTGGCACCTGCTTGCGCCGCTGATCCTGTTCGGCATGAGTTACGCGCTGTTGCACGGCGAGCACGTACGGGTGGATGTGCTGTATGCGAACTTCTCGCCGCGCAAGAAGCTTTACGTGGACTTGCTGTCTGCGGTGCTGTCGATGGCGATCTCCCTGGTCATCATCGCGCTGTCGGTTAAATACGTGCAGCAGTCCTGGGTCGTCGGAGAGCAGTCCTCGGATCCCGGTGGCCTGCCTTACCGGTGGGCCCTCAAGGCATTGATTCCACTGGGATTCCTGTTCCTGATCCTGCAATCCTTCGCACTTGCGCTGGGCGCGGTCGAAAAACTCAAGGCCCTCCGCCAATGAGCGGCAGCGAAGTTCTCGTGCTGCTGATGCTGGCCGGTTTTTTCGGCCTGCTGATGCTGGGCGTGCCGGTGGCGCTGACGCTGGCTACGACCGGTTTCGTGTTCGGTGCGCTCGGTTTCGGTTTCGATCTGTTCAACCTGTTGCCGGCGCGCATCTACGGTGTCGTTGCCAATTACCAGTGGCTGGCGATTCCGCTGTTCGTGTTCATGGGCGTGATGCTGGAGAAGTCCCGTCTGGCCGATGACCTGCTGGACGTGGTCGGGCATCTTGCCGGCGGCCTGCGCGGCGGCATGGCCATCGGCATCATTGCCGTCGGCGTGCTGATGGGCGCGACCACCGGAATCGTCGGTGCGACCGTAATCACGCTGGGCCTGCTGACGCTGCCGACGCTGCTCAAGCGTGGTTACCATCCGGGAATCGCCTGCGGCGCCATCTGCGCATCCGGCACCCTGGGGCAGATCATTCCACCGAGCCTGATCCTGATCCTGCTGGCCGACATCCTCCAGCTGTCGGTGGGCACGCTGTTTGCGGCGGCCGTCGTGCCCGGCATGCTGCTGGCTGCGATCTATTGCACGTACATCATCGTGATCGGCATGGTGAAGCCCGAACTGGTGCCGCCGTTACCGGTGGAGGAGCGTGATGCGGTTTCGCGGCGCGATCTGTGGACGAGATTCTTCAAGGTGGTGGTGCCGCCGGTGCTGCTGGTGATGGCGGTGCTGGGCTCGATCATCGGCGGTGTTGCAGCCCCCACCGAGGCGGCATCGATGGGCGCGTTGGGCGCCATTCTGGTGACGGCTTTTGCCGGCCGTTTTTCCTTCAACGTGCTGCGCGAAACCTGCCAGTCGACGGCCAAGATCACCGCGATGATGATGTTCATCCTGATCTGCGCCCAGGTTTTTGCGCTCTCGTTCCGCGGACTTCATGGCGAGGACCTGATCAACGACCTGTTCGAGTTCCTGCCGGGCGGCGTCAATGCTGACATCCTGTTCCTGATACTGCTGATTTTTGTGCTTGGCTTCTTCATTGAATGGATCGAGATCAGCTACATCGCGGTGCCGCTGTTTTTGCCGATATTCGCGCAACAGGGCGTGGACCTGGTCTGGCTGGGCATGCTGATCTGCATCACCATGCAGACCTCCTTCCTGACGCCGCCTTTCGGATGGGCGCTGTTTTTCCTGCGTGGTGTTGCGCCGCCTGAAGTGACGACGCGCCATATGTACATGGGTGTCATTCCCTTCGTGGCCATGCAGTTGCTGGCGGTGCTGCTGGTATTCCTGTTTCCGCAGCTGGCGCTGTGGCTGCCGAAGGTCATCGGCTGGTAGCGGCTTGACGGCGCGAGCGCGGGGGACCGGAGAATGATCCACTCGACATGCGCCACACGCGGCATGGCCGTTGCGCCCCACGCAGCGGCTGCGCAGTCCGCGCTCGCCGTGCTGCGTGAAGGTGGCAACGCCATCGAGGCGATGATCGCTGCCGCGGCAACCATCGCGGTGGTGTATCCGCACATGAACTCGATTGGCGGCGACAGCTTCTGGCTGCTGCACGTGCCCGGGGAGGCGCCTGGGGCGATTGATGCCTGCGGTGCCGCCGCGCAGCGGGCGTCACGGGCCTGGTATGCCGAGCGCGGTCTGACACGGACCATACCGCCGCGCGGCGGTGTTGCCGCAAATACCGTTGCCGGCACGGTTTCCGGCTGGGGTGCCGCGCACCGCCTTTCCCGGCAGGCGCTGGGCGGCCGCCTGCCGCTGACACGGTTGCTCGCCGATGCCGTCACCTATGCCCGCGACGGCATTCCCGTCACGGCCAGCCAGTCTGCGCTGACGGCGGCGAAGCTGGGCGAACTTGGTGCGCAACCTGGTTTTGCCGAGACCTTTCTTGATGCCGGGGACGTGCCACCGGCAGGCAGCCGGTTTTTCCAGACCCGGTTGGCAGACACACTCGAGCGTATCGCAGTGGCCGGCACCGGCGATTTCTATCACGGTGAACTCGCGCAATCCATGGCCGGGGACCTGGCGCGGGTCGACAGCCCGCTGACCGCGCGTGACCTTGCGGTGCACCGGGCGCAACTGGTCGATCCGCTGCAACTGGCCCACAGCGCAGGCACCCTGTACAACATGACGCCGCCGACGCAGGGGGTGGTTTCGCTGCTGATCCTCGGCATCCTAGACGCGCTTGATATCCGCAGCGTGCCGCAAGGCAGTGCGGATTACGTGCACCTTTGTGTGGAAGCGACGAAGATGGCGTTCCGCGTGCGCGACGCGCAGCTGACCGATCCGCGCTACATGAAAGCGCCGGCACAAACCCTGTTGACGCCGGAGCATGTGCGCCTTCTTGCACTGCAGGTCGACCGCCGACATGCCGCGCCGTGGGGCGGCCGCACGCAGGCCGGCGACACGGTATGGATGGGCGTGATCGATGGCGCAGGCCGCGCGGTGTCCTTCATCCAGAGCATCTACCACGAGTTCGGTTCCGGCATTGTGCTGCCGGGCAGCGGTGTCAACTGGCAGAACCGCGGCTGCAGTTTTTCGCTGGATGGTGCCGCGCTCAATGCGCTGGAACCGGGGCGCAAGCCTTTCCACACACTCAATCCGGCACTGGCGCGGCTGAATGACGGGCGCACGGTCGTATACGGCACCATGGGCGGCGATGGCCAGCCGCAGACGCAGTGTGCGTTGTTCACGCGGGCGATCGAACATGGCATGCCGGTGCAGGCCGCGGTCAGCGCTCCGCGCTGGCTGCTGGGCCGCACCTGGGGTCAAGCCAGCGAGACACTTAAGCTGGAGTCGCGTTTTGATGCCGCCGTGGTGCGTGAACTTGCCCAGCGCGGACACGATGTCGAGATCATCGGTGCGTACGACGAAACCGTCGGCCATGCCGGTATGATCATCCGGCGCGCCGACGGCATTCTTGAGGGCGGTGCCGACCCGCGCAGCAATGGCGCGGTGGCCGCGTACTGAACCGGACTAGATCGCGTCTGCGACGGCCTTGCCTAGGTCGGCGGTTGTCGCCTTGCCGCCGAGATCCGGAGTTTTCGGACCTTCAAGCAGCGCGGTCTCGATGGCCTTGACCACGGCGGCGCCGGCTTCCTCGCATCCCAGATGGTCGAGCATCATCGCGCCTGCCCAGATCATGCCGACCGGATTGGCAATTTTTTTGCCGTAGATGTCGGGTGCCGAGCCGTGCACCGGCTCGAACAGCGAGGGGAATTTCTTTTCCGGGTTCATGTTGGCCGAGGGGGCAATGCCGATGGTACCGGTCGCCGCAGGTCCGAGGTCGGAGAGGATGTCGCCGAAGAGGTTGGAGGCGACCACGACGTCGAACCAGTCCGGGTGCATCACGAAATGCGCGGTCAGGATGTCGATGTGGTACTGGTCGGTCTTCACGTCCGGGTACTTTGCTGCCATTTCCTTCACGCGTTCGTCCCAGTAGGGCATCGAGATCGAGATGCCGTTGGACTTGGTCGCCGAGGTCAGGTGTTTCTTCGGGCGTTTTTTCGCGAGTTCGTAGGCGAACTTGAGGATGCGATCGACGCCCTGGCGCGAGAAGATGGCCTGTTGAGTGACAAACTCGCGGTCGGTGCCGCCGAACATGCGTCCGCCCACCGAGGAGTATTCACCTTCGCTGTTTTCGCGGACGACCCAGAAGTCGATGTCGCCGGGCTTGCGGTCAGCCAGCGGGCATTTCATGCCGGGCATCAGGCGTACCGGGCGCAGGTTGACGTACTGGTCGTAGCCGCGGCGGAAGGGGATCAGCAGCCCCCACAGCGACACATGGTCGGGCAGCATGGCCGGCCAGCCGACCGCCCCGAAATACACCGCGTCGTGTTTTTCCAGCTGCTGGAGGCCGTCCTCCGGCATCATGCGGCCGTGTTTGGCGTGGTAATCACAGCTCCAGTCGAGCTCATCGAACTTGAACCGGATATCGAATTTGCGTCCCACGGCTTCGAGCACACGCAGGCCTTCGGGCATGACTTCCTTGCCGATGCCGTCTCCCGGGATCACGGCGATGCGAAACGATTTCATGGAGGCTCCTGATTTTTTATTCTGGGGGATGCAGTCTGCAAAACCGCATTACAAAAAACAAGGGCAGCCGCGAGGCTGCCCTTGTTTGAATCATATCAACGACATCAGGCTGCGGGGGCCTTGGGGCTGGCCGGCGTCTTTTTGCCGTATTTCTGGTTGAATTTCTCGATGCGACCGGCGGTATCCAGCGTCTTCTGTTTGCCGGTGTAGAACGGATGGCATTCCGAGCAGACCTCGACGCTCAGATCCTTGCCCATGGTCGAGCGCGTCTGCCACTTGTTGCCGCAGCTGCAAGTGATTGAAATTTCACGGTATTCCGGGTGTGCATCGGCTTTCATCGCGATATCCTGAACTGAGTGCCCGAACGAAGCGGGAAACCCGTAATTATCGTTGATTCGACTGCCAAGGGCAAGAGCTGCAACTCAGCGGACGTATTCGCTGGTCAAGGTCCCGCTGAGTACCATCGATTGTCCGGTTGCGGCGTCGACCCGCTGGAAGATGGAGCCTTGCAGTGAATCAAACCCCCAGGTGCTCTGGCTGACGAAGTAGATTTGTCCCGGAGTCGTGTCCAGGCGGATCTGTCCGATGTCCACCGCGTAGCCGCTGATCAGGTATCTGCCGCCGGGCACCACCAGGCGCATGTAGGTGCCGGCGTAGGTGGATCCCAGCATCTGTTCGTTCAGCTGTATCGGGGCGACAAAACGGCGGTCCAGGGGGTGCCGGACGACATAGATGACTGCCCTGTCGGCAACGGCGTCAAAACGCTTGGCTTCGGCGTCCCCCGGTGGTGGCGGCAGTTGTGCACATCCGGCGAGCAGCAAGAGCGCTGGCAGAAGGTATCGGGTCATTTCGGGCTCCTTCCTGGCCGGGCCGTCGGCAGCCCCGAGGGGGGGCGTCCTGCGGCCGGTGTACGGTTGTCAGGCCATGCTAACAGCCGGCAAGGCTACAAAATTCCGTTCTGGCTTGTCCCGGGGGCTGTTGTGCCGCCTGTGGCCGGTCTTGATGGAACGGGCAGGGCGGAATGGCCGGCGTCAGCCGCGACGCATCGAGTCGAAGAAGTCCGCGTTGCTCTTGGTGGCGCGCACCTTGTCGAGCAGGAACTCGGTGGCTTCGAGTTCGTCCATCGGGTACAGCAGTTTGCGCAGCACCCAGATTTTCTGCAGTACGTCCTTCGGCACCAGCAGTTCCTCGCGGCGGGTGCCGGAGCGGTTGACGTTGATCGCCGGGAAAATGCGCTTTTCGTACATCCGGCGGTCAAGATGGATTTCCATGTTGCCGGTGCCCTTGAATTCCTCGTAGATCACGTCATCCATGCGTGATCCGGTGTCGATCAGCGCGGTGGCGAGGATGGTCAGGCTGCCGCCCTCCTCGACATTGCGCGCGGCGCCGAAGAAACGCTTCGGGCGCTGCAGCGCGTTGGCATCGACGCCGCCGGTCAGCACCTTGCCGGATGCCGGCACGACGGTGTTGTAGGCGCGGGCGAGGCGGGTGATCGAGTCGAGCAGGATCACCACGTCCTTCTTGTGTTCAACCAGGCGTTTGGCCTTCTCGATCACCATTTCGGCAACCTGCACATGCCGGCTGGCCGGCTCGTCGAAAGTCGAGGACAGCACTTCGCCCTTGACCGAACGCTGCATCTCGGTCACCTCCTCCGGCCGTTCGTCGATCAGCAGCACGATCAGCACGACTTCGGGATGGTTTGCGGTGATGGCATGGGCAATGTGCTGCATCAGCACGGTCTTGCCGGCCTTGGGCGGCGACACGATCAGGCCGCGCTGACCCTTGCCGATGGGGGCGATGATGTCGATGATGCGGCCGGTAAAATTTTCCTCGGCCTTGATGTCGCGTTCAAGCTTGAGGTGTTCGGTCGGATGGTACGGCGTCAGGTTCTCGAACAGGATCTTGTGCTTCGAGTTCTCGGGCGAGTCGTCATTGACCTTGTCGACCTTGACCAGCGCGAAGTAGCGTTCGCCTTCCTTCGGCGTGCGGATTTCGCCTTCGATGGTGTCGCCGGTGTGGAGATTGAAGCGGCGGATCTGGGAGGGTGAAACATAGATGTCGTCGGTGCCCGCCAAGTACGAAGTGTCGGGAGAGCGCAGAAAGCCGAAACCGTCAGGCAGCACTTCCAGCGTGCCGCCGCCGTAGATCGATTCCCCTTTTTTCGCCTGGTTCTTGAGCAGCGCGAAAATCAGTTCCTGCTTGCGCAGCCGGTTGGCGCCGTCGATTTCATTCTTGACGGCCATGTCGACGAGTTCGCCGACGTGCAGATTTTTCAGATCGGATAGGTGCATGGACTTCGGGCGCTGATCGCGGGAAAAGACGGGGATTAAGAGGGGGTGAAGCGGGAAGGACAGCGGGTGTTGCCGGGATGCTGGGACTTCGCCGGCGCCTGCCGGGCTCTCTTTATTGGGTGCCGTGAGCGGCTATGTGGTCAGGCGCTGGCGGAAGGTTATAGCGTTCAGATATGACTGTCAATAAACGCGGTCAGCTGCGATTTTGACAGCGCGCCGACCTTGGTGGCCTCGACCGACCCGTTCTTGAAAAGCATCAGCGTCGGAATGCCGCGGATGCCGTATTTCGGCGGCGTCGCCTGGTTTTCGTCGATGTTGAGTTTGGCAACCTTGAGTTTGCCGGAGTACTCCCGGGCAACCTCGTCGAGTATCGGCGCGATCATCTTGCACGGGCCGCACCATTCCGCCCAGTAATCGACCAGCACCGGGGTCGCGGACTGCAGTACCTCGGGGTCAAAAGAATCATCCGTCACGTGATGGATATGCTCACTCATGGGGTCCTGCCTTTTGAATTGAAAATGGGGTCGCCACGGGGCCGCGGCGAAGAATGGATGGCACCATGCTATCCAAATTCCCGGCCATTGGGAAGCGGCGGCGCGCGCCGCTTATTGCCTCGCAGCATCTGCTAAAATGCGGCCGTTTGCCGCCTTTTCAAGGTGGCGCCGTTCATTTTCAGAATTCCAGGAATTTCCATGACTTACGTAGTGACCGAGTCCTGCATCAAGTGCAAATACTCAGATTGCGTCGATGTCTGCCCGGTGGACTGTTTCCGCGAGGGGCCGAACATGCTCGTCATCGACCCGGACGAGTGCATCGATTGCACGCTGTGCGTGGCTGAATGCCCGGTGGAGGCCATTTTTGCCGAGGATGACGTGCCTGACAACCAGCAGGAATTCATCGCGCTGAACGCCGAACTGGCCAAGACCTGGAAACCGATCATCGAGAAAAAGGACGCGCCCGCGGACGCAGATGAATGGGCCAAGGTCAAGGACAAGAAACAGCTGATCGAGAAGTAGTCCCGGCGCGCAAGGCGCCCTCGCGGCGGCGGGTTTATCATTCCTGCCCATGCCTGCCGCCGCGGAATTTCCGAACATCTCCCTTGAAGAAGTCCTTGCACGGGTGATTCGCGAGCCGGCGGGGCAGGTCTGCGTCATCACGCCCAATCGCCGGCTTGCGCAGTCGCTGCTGCGGGAGTCCGGGGCACGCCAGCTCGAACGGGATCTGGCGCTGTGGGATACGCCCGACATCATTTCCTTCGCCGGGTTCATCGAACGCGCCGCCGATGCGGCACAACATGCCGGTTCTGCCGTGCCATCCCTGCTGCTGGCGCCCGAGCAGTCGCGCGCGCTGTGGGAGCAGCTGCTGCGCGATTCGGATTCCGGTTCATCGCTGCTCGCAGTCACCGAGGCCGCGAAGTTTGCGCACGAGGCCTGGCAGCAGATGGTGTCATGGCGGCTGCGCCGGGGTCTGCGCGACGCGGTGCCGAACGAGGATGTGTCGGCATTCCTCGAATGGGCGCCGCGCTACGAGCGTGCCCTGCGCCGCGGCGGCCAACTCGACGCCGTAGAGCTGGCCGATCACGTATTGCAGCTCATCACGGGCCGCAAGCTTGCGCTGCCGCAGCAGGTCATTGCCTACGGCTTCGACAGTTTTACGCCGCAGCAGGAAGAATTCCTGGGCGGATTGCGCGAGGCGGGCTGCATGGTCGCGCTGTCCGGCCCGGATGACGTCGATGCAGCCGTACTGCGCGTGCCCTGCACGGATGCCGAGGGCGAAATCCGCATGGCTGCAGCCTGGGCGCGTTCGCGCCTTGAGACCGGCTGCAGGCGCATCGGCATCGTGGTGCCGGATATTGCCGCGCGGCGCGCTGCGATCGTGCGCCTGTTCAGTGCGGCGATGGCGCCGGACTACGCGCTGCCCGGCGCGCGCCACGGCGTGTTGCCGTTCAACCTGTCCCTCGGTGAACCGCTTTCCGCGTATGCGCTGGTCAATGCCGCGCTTGGACTGTTGCAACTGCTCGGACGCGACATCGAATTCGAACGCGCGAGCCGCATCATCCGCTCGCCGTTCATCGCGGGCGGCGAGACCGAGCGCACGGCGCGCGCGGGCCTTGATGTCGAGCTGCGCCGGCACGCCGAGCCCCTGGCCACACTCGAACGGCTGCGCGTGATGGCCGCGGGCCATGGCGGTGACTGTCCGCGGCTGCTGCGGCTGCTCGAGGCACTGGGCCGTTTCCGCAAGGACCGCCTGTTCGGCGCGCAGGCTCCCTCGGCCTGGGCGCGCGCGATTTCGGAAGCGCTGTCGCTTGCCGGCTTTCCCGGCGAGCGGGCGCTCGATTCGGTTGAATACCAGACGCTGAAGCGCTGGCATGACACGGTCGCCGCATTCGCCGCGCTGGACCGCGTGGTGCCCCGCATGGCTTATGCCGAAGCGCTGTCGCGGCTGCGACGCATGGCGGCCGATACGCTGTTCCAGCCGGAGACGCCGGAACTGCCGATCCAGATTCTCGGTGTGCTGGAAGCGTCGGGCCAGAGCTTCGATGCGCTGTGGGTGATGGGCCTCGGCGATGATCAATGGCCGCCGCCCTGCCGGCCCAATCCCTTCCTGCCGCTCACGGTGCAACGGGCGGCCGGCTTGCCGCAGGGTTCCGCCGATGCTGCGCTGGCTGCCGCGCGACGCATGACCGCGCGCTGGTGCGCTGCGGCGCCCGAGGTCGTGCTGAGCCATCCGCTGCACGAAGGTGACCGGGAACTGCAGCCCAGCCCGCTGATCGTGGCGGTGGCGGAGGCGCTGCCGGACATTGGCACCTATCCCGAGTTTGGCGCGGCAATCCACGCGGCCCGGGTCATGGCGGTCGAAGCCGATGATGCCGCGCCGGCGTTGATCGGCAACACGGTGGCCGGCGGCGGCACCGGATTGCTGAAGGACCAGGCGGCCTGTCCGTTCCGGGCCTTTGCCCGTCATCGCCTGCATGCGGCGGCGCCGGACGCACCGCATTCCGGTCTTGATGCCGCAGAGCGCGGCACGCTGGTGCACCGGGTGCTGGCACAGGCCTGGATGCAACTGCGCGACAGTGCGACGCTGCTGGCCGCTGACGACAGGCGGCTGGATGAGTTGCTCGCCGCGGCGGCCGAAGGTGCGGTCGAGCGCATCCGGCGCGACCGGCCGACCGTGCTGTCCGGGCGTTTTGCGGAAATCGAAAAGCGCCGGCTGGTCGCCCTGGCCCGGGCCTGGCTGGAAGAGGATCGCCGGCGCAGTCCCTTTGCGGTGATTGCCGTCGAAGACAAACGCAGCATGGAGATCGGCGGACTGGAGCTCAGGGCGCGGCTTGATCGTGTCGACGAAACCGCCGACGGACGCCGCATCATCATCGATTACAAGACGGGCAATGCCGCCGCCGGGCAGATGCTCGGCGAACGGCCGGAAGAGCCGCAGTTGCCGCTCTACCTGGTGACCGCGGAGCCGGAGGCCCTCGCGGTGGCTTTTGCCCGGGTGCGCGCCGGCAGGCGGGGATATGTGGGCCTTGCCCGTGACGAAGACCTGCTGCCCGGCGTCAAGGCGCTTGCGGATGCGCGGGTCCCTTATGGTGGATGGACTGAACTGGTGGCCGCCTGGCGTGATGAACTCGAGCGCCTGGCGATCCACTTCGCCGCCGGCGTGGCGACGGTGGATCCCAAACGCCAGCCGCAGACCTGCATGTACTGTGACCTCGGGCCGTTTTGCCGCATCCGGGAACGCAGCGCCGATACGGCCGGCGAGGAGATGGCGGAATGACGGCGATGCAGGTTACGGACCAGGCCCGGCGGCGTGCAGCGCTGGACCCGCAACGTTCGTTCATCGTTCAGGCACCCGCCGGCTCCGGCAAGACCGAGCTGCTGATCCAGCGTTATCTCAGGCTGCTGTCGACGGTTGACCATGCCGAGGAAATCATTGCCGTCACCTTCACCCGCAAGGCGGCCGGGGAAATGCGTGAACGGGTGCTGCAGGCGCTGAACGATGCAGAGTCGGGTCGCGAACCGGAATCACCGCACGAAGCACTGACTCTTGAACTCGCCGGGGCAGCGCTGCGCCGCGACCGGGCACTGGGCTGGCAGCTTTCTGAAAACCCATCGCGGCTGCGCATCCAGACCATCGATGCGTTGTGCGCGGGACTGACGCGACAGATGCCGCTGCTGTCGAGATTCGGCGCGCAGCCTGACAGCGTCGAGGACGCATCGCAGCTTTACCTTGAAGCGGCACGGGCCACGCTCGCGCTGGTCGAAGAGGACGCGGCGGTGGCCGGCGACGTTGAAAGCCTGCTGGCGCACCTCGACAACGACGTGTCGCGCGTCGAGGGCCTGCTGGCGGACATGCTGGCGCGGCGCGACCAGTGGATACGCCGCGCGCAAAGTCCCGACCGGGAAACACTGGAATCCGCGTTGCGGCATGCGCGCCTGGGGGCGCTGCAGCGGCTGCATGCGGTGTTGCCTGCGGCCGCGGGTGCCGAACTGCAGGCCGTGGCGGATTATGTGCTCGGCAATCTCGGGCAGGGACCGTTTGTTCCGGATAACGATGGCTGGGAAATCCTGGCCAACGCGTTTCTGCTGAAGGAAAAAGCAGAGTGGCGTTCAAAGCTGACGAAAAATGAGGGGTTTCCCGCAGGCAAGGAGGGTCAGCCGTGGAAGGAGCGCGCACTGGCACTGTTCGCGCAACTGGATGCGGGTTCCGGCGCGCGTGAAGCCCTGGACGACATGCGCCGCCTGCCGCCGGAGCGGTACAGCGATGGCCAGTGGCAGGCGCTGGGCGCGATCCTGCGCCTGCTGCACTATGCCGTGGCACAGCTCAAGCTGGTGTTCCAGTCGCGGCGCCAGGTCGATTTCACCGAGGTCGCGCAGGGCGCGTTGCGGGCGCTGGGCGGCGAAGAAGAACCCACCGATCTTGCGCTGGCGCTTGATTACCGCATCCGCCACCTGCTGATCGACGAGTTTCAGGACACCTCGATCAGCCAGAACGAGCTGGTGGCCCGCCTGATGGCCGGCTGGAGTGACGGCGACGGCCGCACGCTGTTTGCCGTCGGCGATCCGATGCAGTCGATCTACCGTTTTCGCGAGGCCGAGGTCGGTCTTTTCCTGCGTGCGCGCAGGGAAGGCATCGGCGGCATCACCCTGCATCCGGTGTCGCTGGCCTCGAATTTCCGTTCGCAGGCCGGCATCGTCGACTGGGTCAATGCCGCATTCGTGCAGGTCATGTCGGGGGTCGAAGACATTGCTTCGGGCGCCGTGCCGTATACGGCATCGACTGCAGTGCGTGAGGCGCTTCAGGGTGCGGCGGTCACCGTTCATTCCCTGGTCGGTGATGATGGCCTGGAAGAGGCGCGGCGCGTGGCCGGCCTCGTGGCGGATGCGCGCCGGGACAATCCCGCTGTCTCGGTGGCAATACTGGTGCGCAGCCGCGGCCATCTGCGGCACATCGTTCCGCAGCTGAAGGCGGCCGGGTTGCGTTTCCGCGCCATCGACATCGAACCGCTGGGCCAGCGTCCGGTGGTGCAGGATCTGCTTGCGCTGACGCGCGCGCTGGCGCATCCCGCCGACCGGGTGGCCTGGCTTGCGGTGCTGCGCGCGCCCTGGTGCGGGCTGACGCTGGCGGACCTGCATGTGCTCGCTGCCGATACGAAGCCGGCAGCCCTGTGGGATGCGTTGTGTGATGACGCCCGCATCGCCAATCTTTCCGCGGATGGCCGCGGGCGTGTGCTGCGGGTGCGCGGGGTGCTCGCGGAATGCATCGGACATCGCGCGCGCAAACCGCTGCGCGAGCAGGTGGCGGGCGCCTGGTATGCGCTCGGGGGACCTGCCTGCGTCGACAGCGCATCAGCCCTTGAAGATGCCGAAACCTATTTCCGTTACCTCGACAGACACGAGGATGCCGGTGAATTGCCGGACCGCGGGGCTTTCGAGCAGGGGCTCGACAATCTTTATGCGGCTCCCGATCCGGCGGCCGGCGATGGCCTGCAGATCATGACCATCCACAAGTCGAAGGGCCTCGAGTTCGACGTGGTGATCCTGCCGGGACTTGCACGCGCGCCGCGCGGCGACGACAAGAAACTGTTCCTGTGGGCGGAGCAGCCCGGGGCCGAGGGCGGCGAAGCGCTGCTGCTGGCACCGATCCACGCCTCGGAAGAGGACAGCGATCCGATCTACGACTGGATCAGGCGCCTTCATGCGCACAAGCAGCATCTCGAGGACGGTCGCCTGCTCTACGTTGCGGCGACCCGTGCCCGGCAGCGCCTGCACCTGTTCGGCAACGTCAAGGCGAAGCTTGACGATGAAGGCGCGACAGTCATCGCTTCGCCGTCCTCCCAGTCCCTGCTCGGGAAGCTGTGGCCGGTCGTGGCTCCGGCATTCGAAGCTGTGGCACGCGATCACCGGCCGCAGGAAGCCTTGCCGGCGGGCGCCGCGGCCATCGACCAGGCGCTGCACCGCTTGCCTGCCGGCTGGGTGCTGCCGGCAGCGCCGGCGGCAGTGCAATGGGATGCGCCGGCGGATTCTGTGCGCGCGCAGGATGCGCTGGAGTTTTCCTGGGCCGGCGAGACCGCCCGCCATGTCGGCACGGTGGTGCATCGCTGGCTGCAGCGCATTGCCGAGGATGGTGCGGCGGGTTGGGACGAGCGCCGCATCGAGTCGCTGATGCCGGCGATACGCACTGCGCTTGCGGCCAAGGGTGTGGGCGACGGAGAGATCGAAGGCGCGGCCGCGCGGGCGACACGGGCGCTGGTCAACTGCGTTGCCGACGAGCGGGGCCGCTGGATACTCGGCCGGCAGGAACAGGCGCGCTCGGAATGGCGCCTGACCGGTGTCAGTGGCGGCCAGCTCGCCAGCATCGTGATCGACCGCAGTTTCGTCGATGCCGGGGGCGTGCGCTGGATCATTGATTACAAGACCAGCGTGCATGAGGGCGCCGATGTCGAAGCCTTCCTCGACAACGAACGCGAACGATACCGCGGCCAGCTCGAGCGTTATGCGCGGATGCTTCGCGCCGGCGGTGAACGGCGCATCAGGCTGGGGCTTTATTTTCCGCTGCTGGGCGGATGGCGCGAGTGGAATTACGCGCCTGATTGAGTTTTGAACGCTTCTGAACGCGTGCGCGCGCTGAGTGCCGCGGGTTGCGGCTGTGCCGGATAACAATTAGCATGAAACCCGCTCTGGCGGATTTCTCCGCCGTTCCGTGGCAAATCAAAACAGAATCGAGGAGAACAGCAATGATTGCACGCACCCTTTTTTCCGGAGGCCTTGCCGTGCTGGCGCTGGTTGTCGCGCAGTTCGCGCCCGTGGCCGTGCATGCCCAGGGCAAATTTCCCGAGCGCACGCTGCGCCTGGTGGTGCCTTTTGCGCCCGGCGGCGTCAATGACATCATCGGCCGGCGCTGGGCGCAGGATCTGTCGAAGGCGCTGGGGCAGAACGTGATCGTCGAGAACCGCGCCGGCGCCTCGGGTGCAATCGGCGCCTCGGAAGTCGCGCGCTCGAAACCCGACGGCTACACGCTGCTGATCGCCAACACCACCACCCATGTGCTGAGCCCCCTCGGCAACCCGAAGCTCGGTTATGACCCGCTGAAGGATTTCACCGCCTTGGGCATCATCACGCTGGTGCCCACCGGCGTCGCAGTGCATCCCTCGTTGCCGGTGAAGAACCTGAAGGAACTGATCGCCTTCGCGAAACGCAACCCGGGCAAGCTGTCCTTCGGCTCCGCCGGCACCGGCAGCATCACCCATCTCACCGGAGAGCTGTTCAAGAAACTCAACGGCGACCTCAACATCGTGCACGTGCCGTACAAGGGTGCGGGCCCCGGCCTGACCGACCTCATCGCCGGTCATATCCCGATGTACACGCCGACGATCAGCCCGGCGCCGCTCGAGTACCACAAGCAGGGGCGGCTGCGCATGCTGGCCATCTGCTCCGAGGAGCGGCTGAAGGCGGTGCCTGACGTGCCCACCGCCGCTGAGGCCGGCATGCCGGACCTGGTGGTGCAGGCCTTCAACGCGATTTTCCTCGCGCCGGGCACGCCGAAGCCGGTGGTCGACGTGCTGCATCAGGCCAACCAGAAAGTGCTGGCGAATGCCGAGATGCAGGATTTCCTGCGCAAGGCCGGCGCCGAGCCGGTGACCAACTCTTCGCCGGAACGTGCGACCCAGTTCATCCAGAAGGAATTGCAGCGCTGGGGCCCGATCGTGCGCGAGACCAGCGCACAGTAAACTCTGCGCTCTGCCGCAGCATCGTGCAACGGCGGCCGCGGCCGCCGTTGTTATTGTAAGTGATTGATTATATTGGATATTTTATGAAATCCTGCTGGATCGTCACCAAGGACCACAAGAACACCCTTGAATACCGCGACGTGCCGCAGCCTGAGCCCAAGGCCGGCGAGATCGTGATCAAGGTGCAGGCCTCGGCACTCAACCGCGGCGAGATGTTCGTCGGCGGCGTGGTGCACGGCGGCCCGGAGAAACTCGGCGGCAACGAGGCCTCGGGCATTGTCCATGCCATCGGTGCAGGCGTGACCGGCGTCAGGGCGGGTGACGCGGTGTTCGGCCGTGTGCGCGGCGGTTTTGCCGAATACGCGCTGATGGATGCGACGCAGATCATGATCAAGCCGGAGCGCCTGTCCTGGGAGCAGGCGGCCGCGGTGCCGGTGAGCTACATCACGGCCTGGGAAATGATTTACCAGTTCGGCAAACTGCAGAAGGGCGAGACCATGCTGATCATGGGCGCGTCCTCCGGCGCCGGCGTTGCCAGCATCCATCTCGCAAAACTGATCGGAGCGCGTGCCATCGGCACCTCCGGCTCGCAGCAGAAACTTGACCAGCTGAAGGCTGTCGGTCTCGATGTCGGGATTGCCACGCGCAAACCTGATTTTGCCGCGCAGGTGCGCGAGCTGACCGGCGGCAAGGGTGTTGACCTGGTGATCAACGGCGTTGGCGGTTCGGTGTTTGCCGAGTGCCTGCGCACCCTGGGTTTCCGCGGACGGCTGGCGACCGTGGGTTATGTCGACAACGTGTTCAAGGCGGAGATCGACCTCAGTGCCGTGCATGCCTGGCGACTGGAGATCTTCGGCGTGTCCAATGCCCACCTGCCTGCCGCGGGCAAGGCCGAGGCCGCGGCCGGTTTCAAGCGCGATGTGCTGCCGGCGCTGGTTGATGGCCGCATCGTGCCGCTGGTGGACAAGGTGTACTCCTTCGACGAGCTGCCCGCCGCGAAGGAACGCATGGATACCAGCGGCATGGTGGGCAAGATCGTCGTCAGGATCGGCTGATTTGCCCGTCATTCCGGCTTGCGCCGGAATGACGGTGTCAAGCGTTCGTGGCCGGCCTGTGCTCAGTCAGCCCGGGCGCCCGAATCCTTGACCACTTTTGCCCACTTCGGAATTTCCGTTTCGATCAGCTTGCGGAAATCCTCGGGGCCGCCGGGATTGACGTCGACGCCGGAAGCATTGAGGCGCTTGATGACATCGGGCTGGGCCAGCGAATCGAGTGCCGCCTTGCTCAGGGTTGCAATGATAGGC
>JALHND010000019.1 GCA_022843705.1 Burkholderiales bacterium | reverse complement strand
ACCCCAACCCTCTCCCGCCCCAGGGCGGGAGAGGGAGTTTAAATTCGCGCTCAGTCTGAGCCGCGAAGCAAGTTCGTGCGCACCTCGACAAATCCCTCAGTCGCCATCCTCGGCGGCGGCTATGCCGGCATGGCCGCAGCGGTGGAACTCGCCGCGCGTGATGTGCCGGTCACGGTATTCGAGGCCGCACCCGTGCTGGGTGGCCGCGCGCGGCGCGTCACCGTCAATGACACCGCACTCGACAACGGCCTGCACATCCTCATCGGCGCGTATTCCGAAACGCTGCGCCTGATCGACAGGGTTGCGCCGAAACGTGATTCCTTTCTGCGGCTGCCGCTGGATCTGCAGGTCCATCAGCGCTTTCATCTGCGCGCGCCGAAACTGCCGGCGCCGCTGCATCTGGCCTGGGCGCTGTTCACCGCGAAGGGTCTGTCGTTTGCCGACAAACGCGCGGCCGCGGGTTTCATGCAGGCGATGAAAACACGGCATTACCGCCTCGAACGCGACCAAAATGTCGCAAGCCTGCTCGAAGAGAATACGCAAACCATTGTTTTAATTGAACATTTATGGGCGCCGCTGTGTGTCGCCGCGCTCAATACGCCGGTTGAACGCGCCTCGGCGCAGGTTTTCCTCAATGTGCTCCGCGACAGCCTCGGCGCCGGGCGCACGGCGAGTGATCTGCTGCTCGCGCGCACGGACCTGACCGCGCTGTTCCCGAAGCCGGCGGCGGATTTTGTGCGCGCCCGCGGCGGCCAGATCGAAACCGGCGCCGCGGTGGACGGCGTGACCAAGGATGGCGAAGGATTCCTGCTGCAGGTGCATGGCCAGTCACGGCGTTTCGACCGCGTGATCTGCGCCGTCGCGCCGCACCGCGCCTCCGGTCTGCTCGCCGCCATCCCGGAACTGGACACTACGCGGCGGCAAATCGATACCCTGGACTACGAACCCATCCATTCGGTGTGGCTGCAGTTCGCCGGCCCGGTGAAACTGCCGGCACCGATGATCGGACTTGCCGGCAGCCCGGCGCAGTGGCTGTTCGACCGCGAGGCCATCTGCGGCCAGCGCGGCCTGATCGGCGCGGTGATCAGCGCATCGGAGGACCATGTCGGCGAGGCGCAGGATGCGCTGGCGCAGCGCGTGGTCGCCGACATTGAAAAACACTTCGGACCGCTGCCGCCATTGCAGTGGCAACGCGTGATCGCTGAGAAACGCGCGACCTTCAGCTGCACGCCTGGGCTTGCGCGGCCGGCGACGGTGACGGACTGCCCTGGCTTGCTGCTCGCCGGGGATTACGTTGCCGGCGATTATCCGGCGACGATCGAGGGCGCGGTGCGCAGCGGTGTTACCGCCGCCGGCATGATTCCTTAGGCCCTGTCCCGGATTACGCTTCGCTTCATCCGGGCTACGAAACTACAAAACCGCCGATAACCCGTAGCCCGGAGGAAGGCCGCAGGCCGGAGTCCGGGGCCACAACAGCACATGGCAAGGACCGGTCCCGCAGCCGCGGTCGCCGCGGATGCGGGGTTATAATTCCCGTCAAATCATCAACATGGAGCAAACAATGGCCGAACGCGAAGCCATGGAGTACGACGTCGTCATCGTCGGCGCGGGACCTGCGGGGCTCGGCGCGGCGATCCGCCTGAAACAGCTGGCGGCGGAGCAGGACCGCGAGGTCAACGTCTGCGTGCTCGAAAAAGGCTCCGAGGTCGGCGCGCACATCCTCTCCGGCGCGGTAATGGATCCGATCGCGCTCAATGAACTGATTCCGGACTGGAAAGAGAAGAATGCGCCGCTGAACACGCCGGTCAGCGAGGACCGTTTCATGTTCCTGACCGAGAGCGGCAGCTTCAAGGTTCCCTCCGCGCTGCTGCCCGGCTGTTTCCAGAACCACGGCAATTACGTGATCAGCCTCGCCAACGTCACCCGCTGGCTGGGCCAGCAGGCGGAAGCGCTGGGCGTGGAGATTTTCCCCGGCTTCGCCGCCGCGGAAGTGCTGTTCGACGAGTCTGGCCGCGTCAAGGGTGTCGCCACCGGCGACATGGGCATCGGCAAGGACGGCCAACCGACTGACGCCCACCAGCCGGGCATGGAACTGCATGCGAAATACACCTTCTTCGCCGAGGGCTGCCGCGGCCACCTCGGCAAGCAGCTGCAGGCGCACTTCAAACTGCGCGACGGCGTCGATCCCCAGGTCTACGGCATCGGCCTGAAGGAACTGTGGGAGATCAAACCCGAAAAACACCAGCCCGGTCTGGTGATGCACACCGCCGGCTGGCCGCTCGACAGCGACACCTACGGCGGCTCCTTCTTCTACCACCTCGAGGACAACCTGGTCGCCATCGGCTTTGTCGTCGGCCTCGGCTACAGCAATCCCTACCTGAGCCCGTACGAGGAATTCCAGCGCTACAAGACACACCCGGAAATCCGCAGCTTCCTCGAAGGCGGCAAACGCATCGCCTATGGCGCGCGGGCGATTTCCGCGGGCGGCCTGCAATCGCTGCCGAAGCTGGTCTTCCCCGGCGGCTGCCTGGTCGGCGACGACGCCGGCTTCCTCAACACTTCGCGCATCAAGGGCAGCCACGCCGCGATCAAGTCGGGCATGCTCGCCGCCGAGGCGGCTTTCGCAGCGCTGGGCAGTGACAATGCGCCGGAGGAGCTGTCGGCCTATCCAGAAGCCTTCAAGTCGAGCTGGCTGCACGAGGAATTGCACAAGGCGCGCAACTTCAAGCCCTGGATGAGCAAGGGCCTCTACACCGGCACGCTGATGGTGGGCATCGACCAGGTGCTGTTCCGGGGCAAGGCGCCGTGGACGCTGCACCACGACCACGCCGACTACGAGACGCTGAAACGCAAGACCGAGTGCGCGCCGATCAGCTACCCGAAACCGGACGGCGTGATCAGTTTCGACCGCCTGTCCTCGGTGTTCATTTCCAACACCAACCACAACGAGGACCAGCCGGCGCACCTGACGCTGAAGGATGCCTCGGTGCCGGTCAACGTCAACCTCGAGCTCTACGACGCCCCCGAGCAGCGATACTGCCCGGCCGGCGTCTATGAAATCGTGCGCAACGACGACGGCAGCAACCCGCGGCTGCAGATCAACGCCCAGAACTGCGTACACTGCAAGACCTGCGACATCAAGGATCCGACGCAGAACATCGTCTGGGTGACGCCCGAGGGTGGCGGCGGCCCCAATTATCCGAACATGTAGGTCAGGCCGGGGGACGCAGACGGTGATCACGGAACACGGGCTGTGAAACTGCTGCGCAGGATGATGGCCTTCCTCTACCGGCGCCCGGTGCAGCTGATGCTGTCGGTGCTGGCGACACTCGTGATCGGCGGGCTGCTGGTCGTCACCATCCAGTTCACGCTGTTTGATCCGCGCTGGCTGACTTTCCTCGGCGGCATCCTCTTTGCCGCGATCCTGTCGCTGGCGAGCCAGGCCTCGAAATCGGAATGGGTGGTGTCCCGCCTCACCCGCCAGCAGGAACGGCTGAAGGAGCAGCTGGAACAGGAAAAAAAACGCGCGCGGACCACGGAGGAGGCACTGCAGTCCTCCGATGCGCGGGCGCAGATGATCCACGACCTGCAGCCCACTCCCCTGCTTTACATCGACCGCGACCTGCGCATCCGCCAGCACAACCGCGCCTTCCTCAAGCTGACCGACTGGCCGGCCGACCGCATCAACGGCCAGCTGCTGCGTGACGTCGCTCCGCGCGAGTATCCCGCGCTGCTGCCGCGTTTCCACGAGACGCTGGCCGGATCGATGGTGAGTTACAGCATGGCGTGGTCGGCGGCCGATGGCAGCTCGTCGACCTACCTGGTCAAGCAGGTGCCCTGGCCGCCTGACAACCCGCATGCGACGGGTTTCTACATCCTGATGCTGCCGGAGCAGTCGCCCCTTGCTCAGGCGGCAGCGCCGGCCACAGCCGAACTCCCGCGCGCGGAAACGCCCAACTCGTCGACACCGCACGCCGCGATCACCGGTGAATCCGGGGAAACACTTTATCTGCACTCGCTGACCGACCGCCTGGCCGGCTCCGAGGATCCACGCGCCAAGCTGCTGCGCGCGCTGGAGAAGGAGGACGAATTCCTGCTCTTCGCGCAGAAAATCCTGCCGCTGCGCAATCACCCCTTCGAACACGGCTGCCATGAAATCCTGCTGCGGCTGCGCGAGGAGGAGGACAACCTGCTGCCGCCGGGCGGATTCATCCCGATTGCCGAACAGTTCGGCCTGACCGAGGACATCGACCGCTGGGTGGTGCGCAAGGTGATTGCCTGGTCAATGGTCCGGCAGAAGGCGGATCCCGGATGGACGGTGCCGCTGTTCTGCGTGAACCTGTCGGATGCGGCGATCAGCAATCCGGAATTCGCGCGCTTCGTCCGCGCCGAAATTCACCGCACTAAATTCGCGGCGAACCGGCTGTGTTTCGAGGTCGGCGAGCTGGAGACCATCAGCAACCACGACAACGTCGTGCGTTTCATCGCCGCGCTGAAACCGGCCGGCTGCCGCTTCACCGCCGACGCCTTCGGCAGCGTCAAGCTGTCGTTCTCGCACTTGAGCGGCCTGGCGCTGGATTTCATCAAGATCGACGGCGTGATCATCCAGAACATGTTCAAGACACCGGCGGACCTGGTGAAGCTGCGTGCCATCGTCAGTGTCTGCCAGAAACTCGGCGTGCGCACCATCGCCGAGTTCGTCGAGGATGACCGCACGCTGGAGAAGCTGCGCGAACTGGGCATCGACTACGCCCAGGGCTTCGGCATCGCCCGCCCCGGACCGATCGACAGCATCCGCTGACCGCGGCTCAAGCCGGCGCCCCGGGATGCCGTTATCCCCGGTGTTGACCGCCCCTGAGCCCGCCATGAGCCATGCCCCCGTACGCCTGCAGCCACCGCCCCCGGCATCGCCGGGCGAGAGCGCGGTGTACCTGCGCGCGATCACCGAGGACATCCTCGGCTGGTCTGATCCGGGCAAACGCCTGCGCGAGGCGCTGGCCGGCGACGATTTCCTGCTCTTCGCCCAGCGCATCCGGCCGCTGAAATCCGGCATCGAGTCCGGGTGCTGCGAGATCCTGCTGCGGTTGCGCGAGGAGGAGGACAACATGCTGCCGCCGGGCGGTTTTTTCCCGGTGGCCGAAGCCCTGAACATGCTGGAAGACATCGACCGCTGGGTGGTGGCACGGGCGCTCGCCTGGCACACATCGTCCGCGGATGCCGCGGCGGGCGGATTCTGCAGCATCAACCTGTCCACCGACTCGATCTGCAATCCGTCCTTCGCCGGTTATGTGCGCAGCCGCGTCGGCGCGACGGGACTCCCGGGGCGGCGGATCTGCTTCGAAATCACCGAGTCCGACACGCTGGCCCACCCTGTCGCGGCACGCGCGTTCATGACTGCACTGAAACCGCTGGGCTGCCGCTTCGCCATGGACAATTTCGGCAGCGTCAAGGTGTCCTTCGCGCACCTGAAGGACCTGCCGGTGGATTTCCTCAAGGTCGATGGCAGCATCGTGCAGAACATCCTGAAGAATCCCGGCGATCTCGCGCGCGCCCGCGCGATCAGCCTGACCTGCCAGCGGCTGGGCGTGCGCAGCATTGCCGGAAACGTGGAATCGCCGGAAGTGCTGGCGAGGCTGCGCGAGATCGGCTTCGACTACGCCCAGGGTTTTGGCATCGCGCGGCCCTGCCGCATAGAAACCTTCGCGTCCGCCGAGGAATTCATATAAGTATTTGTTTTTATTGGTATTTTTAAAGGGCCTCAAAAAGCCCCGCGGCACCCATGCCGGTGCCGATGCACATCGTGACCATGCCGTATTTCTGTTTGCGGCGGCGCATGCCGTGGAGCAGCGTCGCGGTGCGGATGGCACCGGTGGCACCCAGCGGATGGCCCAGCGCAATCGCGCCGCCCAGCGGATTGACCTTGGCCGGATCCAGACCCAGTTCGCGGATCACCGCCAGCGACTGCGCGGCAAAGGCTTCGTTGAGTTCGATCCAGTCGAGCTGCTGCTGCGTGAGCCCCGCCTGGGCCAGCACCTTCGGGATGGCCTTCACCGGGCCGATGCCCATCACTTCCGGCGGCACACCGGCCACCGCATAAGCGACGAAACGCGCCAGCGGCTTCAGCTTGTATCGTTTCACCGCGGCCCCGCTCATCAGCAGCACCGCACCGGCGCCGTCCGACATCTGCGAGCTGTTGCCGGCGGTGACGCTGCCTTTCGCGGCAAAGGCCGGCTTCAGTTTCGCCAGCGCCTCGGGCGAGGTGTCGCGGCGCGGCCCTTCGTCATGTTCGGCCGTGCGGGTCCTGACCGCCACCTGCCGGCTGTCGAGGTCGGGCAGTTTTTCGGTGATCACGTACGGCGAGGTCTCGTCGCGGAATTCACCGGCATCGATGGCAGCCGCCGCGCGGCGGTGGCTTTCGGCGGCGAACAGATCCTGGTCCTCGCGGCTCACTTTCCAGCGCTCGGCGACGCGTTCGGCGGTGATGCCCATGCCGTAGGCGATGGCGTAGTTGGCATCCGTCTCGAAAATCGCCGGGCTGAAACTCGGCTTGTTGCCGCCCATCGGCACCATGCTCATGCTCTCGGTGCCGGCGGCGATCATCACCTCGGCCTCGCCCAGGCGGATGCGCGCTGCGGCATCGGCCACGGCCTGCAGGCCGGAGGAACAGAAACGGTTGAGGGTCATGCCCGGCACGGTGTCCGGCAGGCCGGCGAGCAGCAGGCCGATGCGGGCGACGTTCATGCCCTGTTCGCCCTCGGGCATCGCGCAGCCGGCAATGACGTCGCCTATCTCCTGCGGGTCCAGCCCCGGGCACTGCGCGACGGCGCTGCGGATCACATGCGCCAGCAGGTCGTCGGGCCGGGTGTTTTTGTACATGCCGCGCGGCGCCTTGCCGACGGCAGTGCGGGTGGCGGCGACGATGTAGGCGTCCTGGATCTCTTTGGTCATATTGCGCTCCTTGTGAGGGGAGTGAGGCGTCAGGAGTAAGGCGTCAGGAGAGTCCGCAGGTCCCGGCTGCTCCAGATTTTTCACTCCTCACTCCTGACTCCTTTCTCCTCACTCAAACTCAGTTTCTCAACGGCTTCCCGGTCTTCAGCATATGCTCGATCCGCGCCTGGCTTTTCTCGGTCGCGATCAGTTCCATGAAATGCCGGCGCTCAAGGTCGAGCAACCACTGCTCGTCGACCAGGCTGCCGCCCTCGATGTCGCCGCCGCACATCACCGTCGCCACCTTGGTCGCGATCAGCTGGTCATGGTCGGAGATGTGGCCGCCGGCGTGCATGTTCTCGACAAAGGCACGGATGGTCGAGATGCCGCTGCGGCCGAGCACCGGGATCGCCTTCGCGCGCAGCGGAGGACGGTAACCGGCGGCCGCCATCGCCCGCGCCTCGGCCTTGGCGATCTCCAGCAGCTCGAAGCGGTTCATCACCACGCGGTCGGTCGGACGCAGGTAACCGAGTTCGCGCGCATGTTCGGCGCTGCGGCCGACTTCCGCCATCGCCACGGCCTTGAAGTATTTCTGCAGGAAAGGCGAGATGTCGCCGCCCTTCGCTTCCGCCGCGGCACGCATCGTGAATTCCTTGCAGCCGCCGCCGGCCGGCAGCAGGCCGACACCGACCTCGACCAGGCCGATGTAACTCTCCAGCGTCGCCACCGCGCGGTCGCTGTGCATGATGAATTCGCAGCCGCCGCCCAGCGCCAGCCCGTCGACCGCGGCCACCGTCGGCACCATCGAATACTTGAGCATCTGCGTGGTTACCTGGAACTGCTCGACCAGGTGTTCGACCTCGGCCAGTTTGCCCGCCATCAGCTGGTCGGCGACGCCCAGCTGGCGCGCCGCCTTCAGTGCCAGCGATTCGGCCTCGCGTTTGAAATTCTTGAACAACTTGCCCAGCGCCGAGGGCGGCGCCGGCGGCGCCTTGCTGCCGCTGCCGCTGGTTTTTTTGAGGTTTGCACCCACCGAAAACGGCGGTTCGGTCTGCCAGATCACCAGCCCGGCGTAATGCTGCTCGGCCTCGGCGATCGCCTGCTGCACACCCTGCAGCACATCGTCGCCGATGGCATGCATGCGGCTCTTGAAGCTGACGATCGCGATGTCGTCGCCGGTATGCCAGCAACGCACACCCTCGGTCTCGAATATCGTCTTGCCGTACTGGCGCTCCTCGCCCAGCAGGCGGTCCGGGAAAGGCTGGCGTTTGTACACCGCCAGCGTCGACCGCGGCTGGTTGCCGCGCGTCGCCGGCGACCAGGAGCCCGCGGCGCCATGTACGCCCATGCGCGAGGTTTCGGTCACCCAGGACGGCAGCGGCGCACCCACCATCGCCTTGCCGGCGGCGATGTCTGCGGCGATCCAGCCGGCGATCTGCTGCCAGCCGGCGGATTGCCAGATCTCGAAGGGGCCGTTGTCCCAGCCGAAACCCCAGCGGATCGCGAAGTCGAGGTCGCGCGCGTTGTGCGCGATGGACTCGAGGTGCAGCGCGCAGTAATGGAAGGTGTCACGGAAAATCGACCAGATGAATTGCGCCTGCGTATGACTCGACGCATGTAATTGCGCGAAACGTTCCGCCGCATTTTTGTTCTTGAGGATTTCGATCACCGCCTCGTCGGCCTTGCCGTCGGATATGCGGTAAGCCCCGGACTTGAGGTCGAGCACCTGGATGTCGCGGCCGACCTTCTGGTAGACGCCCTTGCGCGTCTTCTGCCCCAGCGCGCCGGCTTCGATCAGCTTCCGCATCCACGCCGGGATGCCATAGTATTTGTGCCAGGGATCTTCCGGCAGCGTGTCGCGCATGGTGTGCACGACATGGGCGAAGGTGTCGAGACCGACCACGTCGGCAGTGCGGAAAGTCGCACTGCGCGGGCGGCCGACCAGCGGGCCGGTCAGCGCGTCGACGGTGTCAAAGCCGATGCCGAGGCGCTCGGCATGGTGCAGCGTCGCCAGCATCGAGAACACGCCGACGCGGTTGGCGATGAAGTTCGGCGTGTCCTTCGCCCGCACCACGCCCTTGCCCAGCGTGGTGACCAGGAAACGCTCCAGCTCGTCGAGGATGCCGGCATCGGTGCCGCTGCAGGCAATCAATTCCACGAGGTGCATGTAACGCGGCGGATTGAAAAAATGCACGCCGCAGAAACGGTGACGCTGGGCCTCGGGAAACACCGCGGCCAGCTTGTTGATCGACAGGCCCGAGGTATTGCTGGCGAAAATCGTGTGTTCACCGAGGTGGGGCGCGACCTTGCGGTAGAGGTCGGCCTTCCAGTCCATGCGTTCGGAAATCGCCTCGATCACGATGTCGCAGTCGGCGAGCAGTCCGAGGTCGCGGTCGTAATTGGCGGGCTCGATCAGGTCGGCGCGCTCCTTCACCGCCAGCGGGCTCGGCTCCAGCCGTTTCAGGTTGGCCACCGCCTTCAGCGCATTGCCGTTGGGGTCGCCCTCCTTCGCCGCCAGTTCAAACAGCACGACGGGGACATTGGCGTTGATCAGGTGCGCGGCAATCTGCGCGCCCATCACGCCGGCGCCGAGCACGGCGACCTTGCGCACCAGCAGAGGGGAATTTCCGGACATGGCAACCTCGGGTGGAAGCGATGGAAAACTGTTATCCGCCATTCTACGCGGCCCGGCGCCACAAAAGAAAACCGGGCGGCCGCAGCCGCCCGGTTGCCTGCGTTGCAGCCGGTATCAGAACGCGTGCGAATACTGGACGGAAAGGATGTCCGCCTTGTTGCTGAAGCTGCCGTTAAGCGTTCCAGCTGCAGGCACGGTGGTGCTGATCCTCGCGTCCTTGACGAACTCGTGGGCGTAACCGACCTCGAGAATGCCCTGCTTGGACGGTTTGTACTGCACACCGACGGCGATCCAGGTGCGGTCCTGGTCCGGCAGGCGCGGCGTGCGGTCGATGTCGTTGGTGGGTGTCGGGTCGAGCGCAAGGCCGAAACGCAGCTTGGTCTGCTCGTTGAGTTTGTAGTTGGCACCGACGCCAAAACGCACCGTGTCTTTCCAGTTGAACAGCAGCGAGGACACCGTGCTGCCGACCGCGCCGCCGGCCGAGGCCGAGGTGCGGATGATGTCGAGCCGCTGGATATTGCTCCAGCCGGTCCAGGTGATGTCGGCCATCAATTCCCATTTCGGGCTGACGGTGCTGAACAGGCTGATCGAAGCCGAGTCCGGCATCTTGATGTCGGCCTTGATGTTGCCATTGGCCGCGCCCAGTCCGGACACGGTCACCGTGCCCTCGAGGGAATAATCGATTTCCGAGCGGTAGGTCGCGCCAAGCCGGGTGGTCGGCGACAGCTGCGCGATGATCCCGAAGTTGTAGCCGAAACCGATGTCGTCGCCCTTGTTGGTGACCAGGCCGGCGGCACTGGCGCCGGACAGCGTCGCCTTCAGGTGCTGCATGCTGATGCCGCCGCCGATGGAAAAGTTGTCGTTGACCTTGTAACCCAGCGAAGGATTGATGTTGAGCGCCTGCAGCGCCGATTCGACCGCGGTGAAACGGCCGCGCCAGCCCGGGTCGTACTCGGTGGCCAGCCCGAAGGGCACGTTCACCGCGAGGCCGAACTTCAGCCGCGGATTGATCGACATCGTGTAGAAGCCGTTGGGAATCGCCGCCCAGTCGCCGCCGTCGCCGCCATTGCCGGTGCCGGGCGCCGCGAAGGCGCCTGTCGAGCCGGCATTGGTGAACTTGAACGAGGGTTTGACCAGGTGGATGGCCGCAGTGACCTGCCGGTTCGTGGGCAGCAGGGTCATCGCTGCCGGGTTGTACCAGGCCACGCTGGAGTCATCCGCAGCAGCAGCGCCGCCGGCGAAGGCATTGCCGGTACCGCTGCCGCTCTGGGTGCCGATGCCAAAACCGCCAGCCATGGCCGGTGCAGACATCGCCGCCAGTGCCATGGTAACTGATAAGTATATGATTTTATTGATATTTTTCATCACTCTCTCCTGGGTATCCCTGCCGGTTGGTGTAGCCACACGATGTATCCCGCGCTGCCTAGCATGTTACCCGCGACCGCCGCGATTTCAACAGCAGATGAGGGAATTCAGCCCGCTGACTGTGGCTGCGGCACCACACGCGGCCGGCGCTGGTTGTCGACGGCGACATAGGTCAGGATCGCCTCGGTCACCTTCACGCATTCCTCGCGCTCGGGGCGGCGCTGGGCATAGACCTGTACGTCCACCGTGATCGACGTGCGTCCGACCTTGACGATTTCGGCATAAAAACTCACCACGTCACCGACAAACACCGGCTGACGGAAGACGAAGGAATTGACCGCGACCGTGGCGATGCGCCCCTGTGCCAGCCGCGTCGCCGGCACACTGCCGGCGAGGTCGACCTGCGCCATGATCCAGCCGCCGAAGATGTCCCCGGTGTGATTGGCATCCGAGGGCATCGGAATCACCCGCAGCGCCGGCTGCCGGTCAGGCAAGGTCGTCTTGTCCCCGCGTTCATCCCCGCTCATAACCATCCCCTCACTCTTCACTCCTGACTCCTCACTGCAAAATCAGTGCCCCGCATACATGCGGTCGATCTCGGCATTGAATTTTTCCATCACCTTGGCCCGCTTCAGCTTCATCGTCGGCGTCAGCAGCCCGCTCTCCACGGTCCAGGGCTCCAGCGTGGCCGCGGCCCGCCGCACCTGGGCGTAACCTGGGAACTCGGTGATCTGGGTCGAGATGCGCTCCAGCAGCACCCGCTCCGCCTCATCCGATTCCCAGGCATCCGGGTTGATGTTGGCGGCCGCCGCCAGTTTCTGCCAGTGGTCGGGATTGAGCACCACCATCACGCTGAGGAAAGGTTTGCCCTCGCCGAGCAGCATCACCTGATCGAACAGCGGATCACGCGCGATCGCAGCCTCCATGTCGCCCGGCGGCACCTTCTCGCCGTTGGAGAGCACGATCACGTCCTTCAGCCGCCCGGTGATGAACAGGTGGCCCTGGTCGCCGATGTGGCCGGTGTCGCCGGAATTGAGCCAGCCGTCGGGCTGGATCATCGCCCGGGTCGCCTCCTCGTTGTTCCAGTATCCGAGCATCAGGTTCGGCCCCTTGATCAGCACCGCGCCCTTGTCGCCGATTTTCACCTCGACGCCGGGTATCGGCTGGCCGACGCTCGCCGGGATGTTGTTCTGCGGGCGGTTGGCGGTGGCGATCGGGCTGGTTTCGGTGAGGCCGTAACCCTGCAGGATCGGCAGCCCGAGGCCGATGAATATTTTCGAAATGTCCGCCGGCAAGGCGGCACCGCCTGACAGCGCGTAACGCAGCCGGCCGCCGAGCCGCGCCAGCACCTTGGAGGCCACCAGCTTGTTGAGCAGTGGCCACAGCAGGAAGGACGGCTGCCAGGGCCCGCGGCCCTGGGCGTGTTCAAAACGTGCATAACCGACGCTGGCGGCGAGCAGGAACAGTTTCTTGCGCAGCCCCGGACCCTCGTCGAGCTTGGCGCGGATGCTGCCCCAGATGCGTTCGTAGATGCGCGGCACCGAGATCAGCATCGTCGGCCTTATGGTCTGCAGGTCTTCGGCGAGTTGCGGGATCGAACGCGCGTAGGCGGTGATCGATCCGGCCATCACCGTCAGGTAATAACCGCAGGTGCGCTCGAAGGTGTGCGACAGCGGCAGGAAGGACATGAAAATGTCGTCATGCCCGGTGGCCAGCACCTTCAGCGCGGATTCGGCGTTGGACAGGATGTTGTTGTGCGACAGCATCACGCCCTTGGGGCGCCCGGTGGTGCCCGAGGTGTAGACGATGGTCGCCAGTTCATTGCCGTCGCGCGCAAGATGGCGCGTCTCGCCGCCCTCCTCCGGCAGCCAGTCGCCGATCCATTTCAGGCGCGGGTCGCTGCC
Organism: Burkholderiales bacterium; assembly: GCA_022843705.1. Lineage (GTDB taxonomy): Bacteria > Pseudomonadota > Gammaproteobacteria > Burkholderiales > SG8-41. Next base: position 21,262 of record JALHND010000019.1, on the reverse strand, counting down.
GGCCGCCGGCAGCGCATTGACGGCGAGGAAACGCAGGACACCCTGCAGGTCACCCGCCACGTCCTGCAGCGCCTGCCACTGCTCCTGGCCGTCGAGCAGCAACACCTTGCAGCCGGCATTGTTGAGTATGTAGGCGACATTGTCGGCACGGTCCTGGGTGTAGAGCGGCACCGTCACCAGGCCGAGCCCCAGCGCCGCCTGATCGAAGATCACCCATTCCGGCGAATTGCGCAGCATCACCGCAACGCGGTCACCGGGCTTCAGCCCGTCCTTTTCCAGGGCCGCCTGCCAGCGCGCGACCTGGCGGTCCATCTGCGCCCAGCTGTAGTCGCGCCATTCGCCGTGCTGCTCGTTCCAGGCCTTGCAGGCCGTCAGCTCCGGCGTGCGTTTGACCCGCTCGCGGAACAGACCGTCCAGCGTGCCCGCCGCCGCCATCGGAATGACATGGGATACATCGTTGCTGTTGTTCATTTTTTCTCCTCCTGACCCAGGGTGCTAGTCGAGAAACAGATCGGTGTACGGTTCGACACCGGGCGTCACCGCGTAGCCGTCGAAGTCCGTCACACCCTCCTCGCGCAGCACGGCTTCGTCGATGTGGAAACGGCCGGTCGCGCTGCGGCTGTCGCGCCTGAAGATCGCGTACGCCGCGTCGGCCATGATATCCGGTTTGCGGCTCGCCCTGAGGATCTCCGGCGGAAAGTTCACCGCGATCGCGGACGTGGCAATGGTGGTGCGCGGCCACAGCGAGTTGACCGCGACGCGGCCGCGGAATTCCTCCGCCATGCCCAGCGTGCACATGCTCATGCCGTACTTGGCCATGGTGTAGGCCGCATGCTCCCGGAACCACCTCGCATGCATGTTCAGCGGCGGCGCCAGGTTGAGGATGTGCGGGTTGTCCGCTTTAAGCAGATGCGGCAGGCAGGTCCGTGAACAGAGGAAGGTGCCGCGCACATTGACGCCGAACATCAGGTCAAAGCGGCGAACTTCGGTTTCCAGCGTGCCGCTCAACTGGATCGCACTCGCATTGTTGACCAGGATGTCGATGCCGCCGAAATGCGCGACCGCCTGCGCCACGGCTGCCGTGATCGCCGTATCGTCGCGCACGTCGAGCGGGATCGCCAGCGCATGGCCGCCGGCCTGTTCGACCTCCTGTGCGACATCGTGGATGGTGCCCGGCAGTTTCGGATGCGGCGCCACCGTCTTTGCCGTGACCACGATATTGGCGCCGTCGCGCGCGCAGCGCAGCGCGATGGCGCGGCCGATGCCGCGGCTGGCGCCGGTGATGAATACGGTCCTGCCCTGCAGGTCCGGCATGGTCAGCTCCCCTTGCAGGCCGTCATGATTTCCTGCGCGCCAGCGCCTCGAAGGTCACCGGCTGCGTGGTCTGGTGCAGCTCGGACTTGCCGAAGTCCTGCGGGAAATCATCAACCATGATCACCCGCCGCCGCAGTTCCGCCGCGCGTTTCAGCAGATCGTGTTCGGACTGGGAAATGACACCGTGCCTGAGCCCCTCGGCGGCAACCTGGTCGGCGTAACGCCGCGCGATGCGCCCGTCCTGCTGTGCCTTGCGCAGTTTCGCCTCCACCGGCTCGGCGGCGATCACCGCAGCCAGCGCATCCTCCAGCGTGCGCACCGGATCATTTTCGTCCGCGGACACGAATACGCCGCGGGTCAGGCGTCCGCGCGCCGGTCCCGGTGTCATCATCAGTCCGACCACCTCATGGCCCAGCGGATCGCGCGGCGGCGCGAATTCGCGGCCATAGGGCATCAACACCGGGAAAATCAGCCCGCGCAGCACCCAGGACACGAAAGGCCAGGGCAGGTTCTCGAAAATGGAATAGAAGGCCTCCTCGATGCGGTTGAGGCAGTCGAGCAGGCCCCAGCGCACCAGCGGCAGGTCCTCCTGCGGCCGGCCGTCATCCTCGTAACGCTTCAGTACGGCGGAGGCCAGATACAGCTGCGACAACACATCACCCAGCCGCGCCGACAGCCGCTCGCGGCGTTTCAGCGTGCCGCCACAGAGGAACATCGCCATGTCGGCGGTCAGCGCGAAGGCGCTCGAAAGCCGGGTCAGCTGCTGGTAATAGTGGCGCAGTTCCGGCGCGCCGGGCACCGGCACCAGGCGGCCGCCGGTGAAACCCAGCCACAACACACGCGCGACGTTCGACAGCGTGAACGCGATGTGCCCGAAAAAGGCACGGTCGAAATCACGCAAGGCCCTGCCCGGATCCGTCTCGCGCGTGGCCTCGATTTCCTTCAGCACCCAGGGATGCCCGCGGATCGCGCCCTGGCCGAAGATGATCATCGTCCGCGTCAGGATGTTGGCACCCTCGACGGTGATCGCAATCGGCGTCTGCATGTAGGCGCTGGCCAGGTAGTTGCTGGGCCCCATGCAGATGCCCTTGCCACCGTGCACGTCCATCGCATCGTTGATGACCTGGCGGCCGCGTTCGGTCAGGTGATACTTGACGATCGCCGACACCACCGAGGGTTTTTCCCCGAGATCAATGGCGCCGGCGGTCATCACCCGCGCCGCATCCATCACGTAGACATTGCCGGCGATGCGCGCCATCGCCTCCTCGACGCCTTCGAAACGGCCGATCGACAGCTTGAACTGCTGGCGCACGCGGCCGTAGGCGCCGGTGGTCAGCGCCGACAGCTTGGAGATGCCGACGCCGTTGGCCGGCAACGAGATCGAACGCCCGGCGGCAAGGCAGTTCATCAGCATCTTCCAGCCCTCCCCCGCCTGCGCGACACCGCCGATCACGTAATCCATCGGGATAAACACGTCCTTGCCCCAGTTCGGGCCGTTCATGAAGGTCGCGGTCATTGCGCGGTGGCGGCGGCCGATGTGCACACCCGGCGTGTCGGTGGGCACCAGCGCCAGCGTGATGCCGATGTCGTCCTGCTGCCCCAGCAGGTGGTCAGGATCGTAGAGCCGGAAGGCAAGCCCGAGCAGCGTCGCGATCGGGCCCAGCGTGATGTAACGTTTCTCCCAGGTCAGGCGGATACCGAGGACATCGGACTTGCCCTGCCACTCGCCGCGGCAGACGACACCGAAATCCGGAATGCCTCCGGCATCCGACCCGGCCTCGGGACTGGTCAGCGCGAAACAGGGCATCTCCAGCCCCTTCGCCAGCCGCGGCAGGTAATGGTCCTTCTGCTGTTTGGTGCCGTAATGCAGCAGCAGTTCCGCCGGGCCCAGCGAGTTGGGCACCATCACCGATACCGCGGCAGTGCCGCTGCGCGTGGTCAATTGCATCACCACCTGCGAATGCGCCAGCGCGGAAAATCCGAGTCCTCCGTATTCCTTCGGGATGATCATGCCGAGGAAGCCGCGGTCCTTGATGAACTGCCAGACCTGCGGCGGCATGTCGGTGGCTTCGTGGGTGATTTCCCAGTCGCTCAACATTTCGCACAATTCGCGCAGCGGTCCGTCGATGAAGGCCTGCTCTTCGGCGGTCAGCCGCGGCGCCGGATAGGCCAGCAGTTTTTTCCAGTCCGGCCGCCCGCTGAACAGCTCGCCGTCCCACCACACGGTGCCGGCCTCCAGCGCCTCGCGTTCGGTCTGCGACACCGCGGGCAGGATGCGACGGAACACCTTGAGCAGCGGCGCGCCGATCAGGTGCCGGCGCAGCGGCGACGGAATGCAAAGCAGCGACAGCAGCAGCCACAGTCCCCAGCCGGCGTTCAGCAGCGGATCGGGCCAGAACTGGTAAAACGCGCAAAGCCCGAGCAGCAAGGCATACACCGCGGACCACAGCAGTGCCGGCAGGCGGTGATAGGCCAGCAACCAGGCCACAGCGAAGGCCACGAACACACTCAACACGACGATCATCTTTGTTTCTCCGCCACCGGGGATGGGACGCCGGGCTCCCCTTCAGCACCGTCTGCGGAGGTGGATACCCGGTGTGCCGGCATTGCAGCCAGCATACACGCGGTGTATTGCCACGACAACAACAAAAAATTATAAGTATTTGTTTTTATTGATATTTTATGCCTACCCAGGCATTACCCTCAAGGCTTGGCCTTCATCGCAATCGCCTGCAGCTCAGCCAGATGCTTGCGCGCCTGGGCAATCTCCGCGGGACTGGCAGCGCCCACCGGCTTGCCGGCCACGCGTTTCATCGACACCAGCGGATTGCCGGCCTTGTCAAAGGACACCATCAGCGCAACCGTGTCGCCGGACTTGCCCGGCACCGGATAACGGTCCTGCTTGAAATGCAGCAGCGCGCCGGCGTTGAACACGAATTCGTTTTTCTCGATGAAACCGGAGGAAGGCGCAAACTCCTCGCGGATCATCTTCAGGTCGCCGTTCTGCCAGTGCACATCGAAGGTCGAGGACCTTCCGCCGCCGCTCCAGGAATGTTCGCTGCGCGCCATCATCACCGAGGATTTGGCCGGGGCCGGGGGCTGCGTCTGCGCCTGTGCGCTCAGGACGCACGCCGACAGCAGCAGTGCGCAGAACATGGGGACAAGAGGGAACTGTGTACGGGATGACATTGCTGCGGACTCCTTGGGCGTATTGATCAATGCGGTACTGCACCCCGAGGATACCCGCAGGAGGAGAAACAGGCTGTGAAGTTTCTCCGGTACATGAAAAAACCGCCTGATCGGCGGTTTCTCCATCTGCAGCGACCGGATTCAGATATCGGACACGTACAGCATCGGTTCCGCAACATAGACCCGGATCTGCCGTCCCTGCGCCAGCTCCGGCGCAAAATCAGCCACCGCCCCTACCGCCGATGACGGGGTATCGAAACGCCAGATCACCGACTTGCCGCCTGCGCTGTCAACCAACCGGACCGTCTCGCCGCTGTCGACGTTGATCCACCGCGTCTGCTGCGTGATGACCACCTCGCGCGTGACTGCGTTCGCGTCGCCGGCAACACCGATTGCCATGTCGCCTGGTGCGGCAAGCGCGGATGCCGCCGCTGCCGCCGTCAGTATCGTTGCCGCCACCCATTTCAATGCTTTGTTCATAAGACCTCCATGCGTCGGAAAATGCTGCCTCGCCCCTCACTACGGGCACAGTCAGTATCTGCCGTAAAACTTGCCGGAAACTTACGAAACGACTGACGCATATGCACCAGAGCGTAGCGGACTGATGACACACCAACAGCGCGGACAGGAGGGTCCGCTCATTGCAGGTGCCGACGTGACGAAGAAGAGCCTGCGGCCCGCCACCACCGGGATGGTGGCGCCGCTTAGCCGTGCACCTTGCCGAGCAGCGACAACACGTCGGTCTTGTTGTGGATCATCTGCTCCGGAAACACGACCGTGATGGCCTGGGTCGGGCAGATCGACTGGCACAGGCCACAGTACCAGCATTCGTCCGGGTACTTGATCACCGGCAGCGTCTCGCGGTTGTCCTCGTCCTTGTAGATCAGGTCGCCGGGGCAGATCCAGTCACAAAGATTGCATTTGACGCAGGTCTCGGGATTGATGCGGATCGGATTGAACACGTTCTTGTTGGCGGCACCCATCACGCGCTCCTCAGGCCGCCACCGCGGCATTGCCGCGGCTGAATGCCGCGGACAGTGGCCGGTCGGTGGACAGCGTGCGTGTCACCGGACCGTTGCTGCCGCGCTCGACGATGACGAACTTGCGCCAGTTGCGGTCGTCTGTTTGCGGGAAATCCATGCGGAAGTGCGAGGATCCGGTGCGCGTTTCCTGCCGCGCCAGCGAGGCGGTGGCCATCATCTCCGCGTTCATGCGGATGTTCCGCGCCTCGTGCACGCGCATCAAGCCGTGCAGGTCATCGGCCCGCAGTTGCGGGTCGCGCAGGGCCAGCGCGCGCAGCGTGTCCAGCGCCAGCTTCAGCCCGCGTTCGTCGCGGCGCACGCCGACGTAATCGCTGACCGTCTGCCGCGTCGCCTCCTCGTAATCCTTCCAGGGCATGCCGTCGGGCTGCTGCAGATGCGCCTCGGACTGCGCACGCACCTGCTCCAGCATCCGCGGATCCGGATCGGGCAGCGCCCCGCCGCCTGCGCGGATGCGCCGCACCACACCCTCGCCGGCGATATGTCCCAGCACCGCGGCGCCGGAGATGCCGCCGCTGACCGTCGCGCAGTCGCCGGCGGCGAACAACGCCTCGACCGCGGTCTCGCCGTTGATGTCCACCGACAGGCCGCTGCCGCGGAAATAGACGCCGCTGCGGCGGATGCTCAGTTCGGACACCGACACCTCGACCAGCTCCTCGCGGAAATTGACACCCTTCTGCTGGTAATACGCCGGCAGCGTGTAACGATCGACCTGCAGCGTGTGTTCCATGCGGTCGAGCATGTCCTGCGGCAGGTGGCGGCAGTCGAGGTAGATCGGACCGTTGCCGAGCAGGTATTCGTTGATCACGCCGTCGGCGATCACCGCGCGGCGGGCGTTCTCCCCCTTTTTGTCATACTTGAACATGAAACGTTCGCCGGCCTTGTTGACGAACCAGGCGCCGAGGCTGACCAGCGCGTTGAGTCCCTGGCAGGAGAAGCCTTTCGGTGTCAGCGTCGCCTCCACCGATTCCATGTTCGCCAGCTGCGCACCGGCGTGGTAACCCATCGCCTGCGCGTCCCCGGTGTTGTACGGGATATGCCAGGAATCGAAGGCCAGGCCCGAGGCATTCTTCGAAATGCGGTTGACGTCGCCCGCAGCCAGCACCACGGCCTTCGCGCGGATCACCGTCCATTCGCCGCTGCGGAAATTGAAGGCCACCGCACCATAGGCGCGGTTGTCCCGGACCAGCAACTGGACCACCATCGTGCGCATCAGCACCGTCGCCTTGCCCTTGCGCACGCGTTCGCCGAGGTGTTTCTTGAAATCGGTGCCGTCGAAGTTGATGTGGTAGGTCCCCGGCAGCCCGAAGGAGCGCAGCCGGTAATAGTCGCCGGTCTGGCGGTCGCGGAAATCGACCCCCAGGGATTCGATCTTGCGGAAGATGCGCGGCATCTCGTGGATCACCCGCCCCGCCACCGCCATGTCGACGATGCCGTCGGTCAGTTCGGGCACGTGTTTCAGCAGGAATTCCGGCGTGTCCCACTCCGGACCTGAATCCATGATCGTCAGGTAGTGGTCGACGCCGCAGCCGATGCTGCCGCAGTGGTCGAGCACCTTGCCCTTTTCGCAGATCACCACCTTCAAGCCGGCCTCCAGCGCCGGGATCGCCGCCATGCTGCCGGCGACGCCGCCGCCGACGACCAGCACGTCGGTGTCGATCCGCTGAAAACTGTCTCCGCTTGCGCTCATGCCTGAACCACTCCCACGGTATTCGCAACAGATCTCATGCTAAAGCCCGACCTGCCCGGAAACCAGTGACGCGATGGTGTTTTTTCAGGATTTTCCTGACATCGCATACCGTGCCCGGAACTGGCTGGGCGAGACGGTGTAGCGCTGGCGGAAACGGCGCGCAAAATAGGCTTCGTCCTCGAAACCGGTGGCGCGCGCGATCTCGCCGATGCGGCGGTCGGTGTGCGCCAGCAGTTCGCGCGCCTTCTCCATGCGCCGTTCGGTGACGAGGTCGACAAAGGTCCGGCCGGTTTCCTTCTTGATCAGGTGGGCCAGGTAGTTCGGCGACAGGTCGGCGGCGGCGGCCGCATCGGCCAGTTGCAGCCGCCGCCCGAGATTTTCGCGGACATGGCGCACAACCCGCGCCAGCGCGTCGCGACGGCTGGCACGCTGCGCCTTGCCGGCCGCCAGTCTTGCGATACCGCGTTCGTGGCTTCCGCAGACGGTGCCGAGCAGCAGCAGCAGGCAGCCGCGGATCAGCTCAGCCGAACCGTAACGCCGCCGCACGTTTTCCGCCGCCATGCGCCGGCAGGTATCCCGCGCCAGTGCCAGATCGCCGCCGGAGAGGCGGAAATCCATGTATTCCTGGAACAGGAAAGGTGCCAGTTCGGGGGCCTGCGACAGCGGCACGTCTTCGAGGTCGAGTGGATCGACGTCGAGTTCCGGCCGCAGGAAACGGAGATTGAAGCTGAGCACATAGAACTTCGAGCGCGGCGGATGCGGCACGCGGTGCACCCGGTACGGCAACACGAAGCTGAGTCCCCCGGGGCCCAGCGGCCGCACCGCCGCCGCGATGTGGTGTTCGGTCTTTCCCGCCAGGTTCAGCTGCACCTGGAAATAGTCGTGGCGGTGCGCCTCGGCGATGCGGGTGATGCTGGTTTCGTCGCGAATCCAGAAATCGGGGCCGGCGGCGCGATCCGCGGGCGTGTAGGTCCTGATCGCCCGCGTCATCGCGCCCGCCCCGCACCGCGGCTTACTGGATTTCCTTGACCGCCGCCTTCAGGATCGGTTCGAGGCTGGCGCTGGACTTGGCCAGTTCAGCCACCCGCTTCTGCTGGATCGCCCCCTCCATCGGCGCCACCGGCCGCTCGCCCTTCTTCGACTCGGCGATCAGGTCGGGATCGTTCAGCGCCGCAGTCACCGCGGCACGGAAGGCGGCAATCGCCTGCGGATCCATGTTGGGCGGTCCGATGTAGCTGCGGTGGGTTTCGAGGATGGTCGCCATCGCCTGCACCGTGGCACGCTTCGAGGCCGGCGCGATGTTGAGGGCAATCGGGATCTGCGGATAGTCCGGCGAGGGCTGCGAGGTCACCATCAGGATCGGGTTCTTGTCGCCGGAACGGATCGGCCCCAGCGATTCGCTCCAGCCGGTGATGTGGCCGTCGCCGTCGCCCTTGATCACCGCCAGCGAAGTGTCGGCATTACCCTCGTAACCGGTCACGGCCTTGACCTTGAAGCCCAGCGCGTCGCCAAGCACGGCCATGGTGTAGAAGTCCTCATCGGTGCCCTGCGACGGGAACACGAAGGGACGTTTGAGTTTCTGCACGTCCTGGATGGTCTTGATCGCCGACTTGCCGCCGACGCTGAGCACCCGCGGCTCGCTGGTCACGCGGCCAAGGTAGTTGAACTTCACCGGATCGAAGGACTGGGCGCCGGCACTGCCGGCCAGCGGCGCGAGAATCAGCGTCGACACATTGCCGAAGAAAATTTCCGGACTGCCGGGCTTGACGCGCCAGATGTGGTTGGCGGCCTTCAGCCCGCCGCCGCCCGGCATGTTGACCACGCGCACCTCGCGTGCGCCCGTGTGTTTCTGCAGGTACGGCTGCAGCATGCGCGCATAACGCGTATGTCCGCCGGCGGCGCCGCCGGCGACGTTGATGATGATGACCTTGTCCTTGTAGTAACTGCCGGCCTGGGCAAATACCCTGCCCGGCATTCCCAGCACCACCGGTGCCATGGCACCGGCCAACACCAGTTTTCTGCGCGTCGTCTGCATTGCGGTCTCCTCCGGATGAGTTTTTACTGAAACAGTGGCGCCAGCAGGCCGTGATACAGCTGCATTTCCAGCGCCACCACGAACAGCAGGTACAGGGACACGGTCAGCATCGCGGCATAAGCCAGGCTGAGCGGCCAGGAGCAGTAGCGGGTGACGATGAAATAACCGGCGGTGAAGAGGAAGGCTGAAGGCATCACGCCGACCGTGAAGATCAGCGCCAGCAGCACGCCGACCATGCCGTAGGCCTTCACCTCGCGCAGCCAGGCCGGTCCGCTGGCCCGCACCACCGGCGCATCGCCGGTCAGCACATCCGGGCCGTGAACGGAGATCATGTCCATCTGCAGGTTTTCCGGCGAACCGAAGTTGTGCCAGGCCAGCTGGATCAGGGTCAGCACGATGCCGAAAACCGCCAGCGGCAGCGGGATCATCCGCGCACGCGGACCGAAATCCTGGCACAGCACGATGACACCGGCGAACACCGCCAGCAGCAGCACGGAGGCCAGGTTTTCCTGCGCATGGCGGCTCATGACTGCGCCCCCGCCGCCTGCGCCAATTTGCGGCGTCGCCAGTTGCGGATGAAGGGCAGTGCGGCGGTGATCACCACGAAAGCAAGCATCGCCAGCGCGATCGGCCGCTCGAGCAGGAAGTCCCTGCCGTACAGCGTCAGCGAGATGTGCAGGTTGCGCTCGATCATCACCGCCAGCACCATGCCGATGACGAAATTGGCGCGCGAGTAGCGGTACTTGTCCATCAGGTAGCCGACCACGCCGAACACCGCGGCGACCAGCACATCCTCGATATGGCCGCGCGTGGCATAGGCGCCGACGAAACACACGGAGAGCACGATCGGTACCATCAGGTTGGCCTGCAGCGAGGGCAGCCGCGCCAGCCAGGGCGTGATGCCGAGGCCGATGAGGGTGACCAGGATGTTGCCGATGACGATGATCCACACCATGCTGAACACCAGGTCGAGGTTCTTGGTCAGCATGTCCGGGCCCGGCACCACGCCGAGGCCGATGAAGGCCACCAGCAGGATCGCCATGCTCTCGCCGCCCGGAATGCCGAAGGCCAGGGTCGGCATCAGACCGCCGCCCTCGTTGGCACCCATCGTCGCATCCGGCGCAATGACGCCCTCGACGGCGCCCTTGCCGAAACGCTCCGGGGTTTTCGAGGTCTGCGCCGCCTGGGCATAGGCGGCAAGACCGGCAACACTCGCGCCGACGCCCGGCAGCACGCCGATCCACAGGCCCAGCAGGCTCGAGCGCACTACCAGCCACCAGTGACGGAACGCGTCGCAGACACCCTGCCACACCGTGCTCTCCTCCTTCACCAGCGAGCGGTCGACGATGGGTGTGCCCTTGATCGCCAGCTTCATCATCTCCGAAACGGCGAACAGTCCGATCATCGCCACCGGGAAGGAAATGCCCTCCATCAGGAAATCGCTGCCGAAGGTGAATCGCGGCGTCGCGGTCACCACGTCCATGCCGATGAAGGCCACCAGTACACCGAGCACGCTGGCAGTCAGCCCTTTCATCAGCGAACCCTCGCTGAAGGTGGCGATCACGGTCAGCCCCCACAGCGCCATCATCAGATATTCGCTGGGGCCCAGCGCGAGGATCACGGGACGGATCAGCGGAATGCACAGCGCGAGGAAAATCGCGCCGATGATGCCGCCGAGCAGTGCGCCGGTGGCGGAAGCCGCCAGCGCGCGTTTCGCCTGTCCCTGCTTGGTCATCGGATAACCGTCGAAACACAGCGCAAGACCCTTTGCCGAGCCCGGCACGCTGAACAGGATGCTGGTCACCGAGTCGCCCCAGATGGTCGCGATGTGCGCGCCCAGCAGCAATGCCAGGGTCGCCGCGGTCTCGAAACCGTAGGTGAACGGCAACAGCAGCGCCATCGCGACAACACCGCCGAGGCCGGGCAGGATGCCGATGACGAGGCCGTAGACCACGCCGATGAACATGAACAGCAGCGCCTGCGGCGTCAGCAGTGCCGCGAGACCGGCAACCATCGCATCAATCATGCCTTGCGCCTCCGGATGCCTGCCGCGGTCCGCGGGTGAAACCGATGCGGTGCCTCAAGTGTGCTCCTCCAGTCGCTGCAACCGGCCGGGCGCTTTTGCTGCGCATGCCTGATCCGGGTGCGCTGGCACTTTACCGCAAAATCTTCCGATATGCCGACGTCCTGCAGCAACCAAATTGGATCAGCCGGCGCCGGTCCGCGCGGCAGCCTGCAGTCCGCGCATGGTATCCACCGCAAAACAGAGATCCTGCCAGGCCTTGGCCTTGTCGCTCAGCGTGCGCAGCAGGTACGCCGGGTGATAAGTGACTATCAGCGGTATGCCGCGGTGTTCGTGCACCTGCCCGCGCAGCGCGGCAATGCTGGCATCGCGGCCCAGCAGATTGACCGCGGCCACCTTGCCCAGGGCGATGATCAGCTTCGGGCGGATCAGCTCGATCTGCCGCTGCAGGTGGGAGGAACAGGCCTGCGCCTCCTCCGGCGCCGGGTTGCGGTTGCCCGGCGGACGGCACTTGACGATGTTCGCAATGTAGACGTTGGCACCGCGGCGCAGATCGATAGCCGCCAGCATGTTGTCGAGGAGTTTTCCGGCCTGGCCGACAAAAGGCTCGCCCTGCGCATCCTCGTCCGCGCCCGGGCCTTCGCCGATGAACAGCCAGTCCGCCCGTTCGTCACCCACGCCGAACACGGTCTTGTTGCGTTTGACGTGCAGCCCGCAGGCGGTGCAGGACGCAACTGAGGCCTTCAGTTCTTCCCAGCCGGGCCCGGGTACTGCCGCCGGCCGGGGCGATGGCGCATCGACTGCCGCGCCGGCGGCGGGCCCAGACGGCACCGGCGCGGCGGCGGCTTCCGTCGTGGCCGCGGCCACTGCGCTGCGCAGGCGCCAGCGCGGATCGATGCCCATTTCGCGCAGCATTTCGTCGCGCCTTGACGGCGCTGGCCGGGTCATCCTATTTTCCTTTCCATGGTCACCGCGTCCTCGCGGCCGGCGGCATGCGGGTAATAGTCCCGGCGCATGCCGATCTCGGAAAAACCGTGGCGCGCGTACAGCGCGCGGCCGGCGCTGTTGGATGCACGCACCTCAAGGTACACCGTCGCCGCAGCGTGTTCACGCGCCAGTGCGATGACAAAACCCAGCAGTTCACTGCCCAGCCCGCGCCGCTGCAGTTCTGCCGCGATGCTCAGGTTCAGCAGGTGCGCCTCGCCGGCGGCGATCATCACCACGCAATAGCCGGCGATGCTGCCGCGATTCTCGAGCAGCCAGCAGTGGTAACCGGCCTCGATCGAATCGGTGAAATTGCCGCGGGTCCAGGGATGGGTGTAGACGGAGCGCTCGATGGCGTCGACCTGTTCAAGGTCCGCCACGGTCATCGGCCGGAAACGACGGATGGCGTCAGGCTGCGCGCTCATCGTTCGCTGGTCTTCAGCGCGACACGGTCACGGATGTAGAGCGGCGCCGCCGCATCCGCGGAAATTCCGCGGCCCGCGGCAAACACCGGCGCAGCCAGGCGCGCAATGTCGCGGGCCTGCGGCACCAGGCCGTCCAGAACGGTTTCCAGTTGATCGCCGTAACGCTGCCGCAGCGCATCGCCATATGCGGCAAACCCGCTGCCGCAGGCCGTCCACCGTCCCGCCGGCAGTTCAGGTACCGCGGCAGGGGCACACACCCGTGGCGCCGACACTTCGGCATGGGCATCGTTGTCCTGCCCGCTCCCGCGCCGGTACGCTGCGTGATAAACCTCGCCCATGCGCGCATCAAGGCAGCAGACCACCGCATCGGCGCCGCAACCGGCGGCCATCGCCTGCAGCGTGCCGATGCCGGCCAGCGGAATTTCTGCGGGAAATGCCAGACCCTGCGCCACCGCGCAGGCCACGCGCAGGCCGGTGAACGAACCGGGACCCGCGCCGAAGGCAATGCCGGACACCCGGGACAGTGTGATGCCGGCCTCGGCCATCACCGCGTCCGCCATCGCGATCAGCATTTCGGAATGCGTCTGCCCGGCACGGGCCGAACGTTCAAAAACCGCGCCGTCGCGCCACACCGCCGCACTGCAGTGCTCCGTCGACGCATCGAGGGCCAGTATGTTCATGATTCGTCCGCCTGCCGCATCCGGCGATTGTAGCCGACCGCGGCACGCGGCCTGCGTTATACTGCAGCCGTGATCTCGACCTGCCAGAATAACAACCGGAACACCCGACACCCCCCATGAAATCACTGCTCACCACACTGGGTTCACTGCTGGTCGGCGCGCTGATCATGCTGGGCATCGGCGGCACCGCCTACCACCTGTTCCGCGAGAACGGCCTGCTGTCCAGGGGCCTCGGCGCGCTGTGGAGCGCGCAGTACGAGGCGCCGATGATGGTCGTGGTGCTGATCATCGCCGCGTTTTTCGTGGTCAAGGCGCTGCGCGGCGCCCAGGTCGGCGACAAGCGCGACAGCAAGATCCCGGATTTCATCCTCTTCGCCTTCATCGCCACCGGCATTTTTTTCCTCGGCCGGCTGCTGACCAGCGGCCACATCTAGCTGCGCCGGCCGGACCGCGCTCCGGCATGTCCGGAAACGCAGCCTTCATCTTCAACACCCTCAAGGAGCGACATCAATGAGCGACATCAAGCGATTCAACAGCGACAAGCGCCTGTCCCGCGCCGTGGTTCACGGCAACACGGTCTATCTCGCCGGCATCACCGCCGACGACCGCAGCAAGGGCATGCGCGCCCAGACCGCGGAAATCCTCGCCAAGATCGATGCCCTGCTGAAAACCGCGGGCACCGACAAGTCGAAGCTGCTGACCGCGACGATCTGGATCAGCGACATGCGCGCCAAGCCGGAAATGGACGAAGCCTGGGCGGCCTGGGCCGATCAGCAGAATCTGCCGGCACGCGCCTGCGTCGAAGCCCGCCTGGGCTCGCCGGACACGCTGGTGGAAATCATGGTGCAGGCGGTCAAGTAACAACCGCCCGCCGGGATCAGGCCTTGGCGCGTGCCTTGGCCTTGATCTCGATGCCCGCCCAGCGCGCGAGGTCGCGGTGGATGCGGGTGACCCTTTCGGTCTGCCCTTTCGCGGGAAACCGTTCGTAGAATCCGTCCCCCTTGAACTGGGCCTTCTGTGCCGACCAGGGCGACAGCCTCTCCTCCCAGCGCTTCTGCCGGCCCTGCGCCGGCTCGGCATCCGCGCGCGCGAGGTCGGCGCAGACGCGGATCATCGCCTTCAGCGTCACCGGCTTGGTCACCTGCCAGGTTTCGTGCCCCCAGGCATCACCCCAGACGCGCTGCGCCGCCTTCAGGAAGTCGCGGATGATTTCGTAGAAACGTTCGCTTTCGCGGTAAAGGTTGCTGGTGCGGCTGATCTTGCGCCAGTCGCTGCTGACCCAGCGATGCAGCTCGTTGAACAGCTCCGCCTGCAGGATCCACTTGTCCTTCTGGCTGCGCCCGCCGAGGCGGTTGATGCGGTACTGCAGCGGGCTGTCATCCTCCTTGTAGAGGTCTTCGACGAGGCGCGCGGCGAAACGCTTGTCCGGATCGGCCCAGGACACGCGCTCGTAGAGGTCGACCAGGTGGCTCTTGTTGATGCGCGTCGGCGTCGAATTGATGATCACGAACATCTCGGCGGCAAAGTCCTCGCTGCGGCCGTCGAAAATCACGCAGGGCACGTTGATCGACGAGGCTTCCGCCGGGTGCTCCATCAGGTAGAACTTCAGCGCAGCCAGGCGATGCTGGCCGTCGATGATCAGGTATTTGGACGAGGGCTCCGCGAGGTTGCCCACCGACTCCTGCCCCGGCAGCGCGGTGAAACGCAGCTCATCGGAAGTAAACAGCAGCACGGTGCCGGGAATCGGCGGCTGGCTGACCGCCATTTCGTAGAAGTTGCGCAGCTGGCGCACCTTTGATTTCGACATCTGGCGCTGGAAAGCCTCGTCGGTGCTTTCGACACGCGCGATGAACTGGGCGATTTCGTCATGCTGGGGCAGGCTTTGCGGCGCAATCTGCTCACCTTCGCCATAAAAACGGCTGATGAACCGGACCCGCTCCAGCACCTCCTTTGCCGGATAACTTGCAAAATAGAACACGCCATCTTTTTGTCTTATGCGCGTTGCCAGCATGGTGGCTGATCCCTTCGTATTGTAAGTACTTGGCGGACCGCGGAAATTCCGGAAATCGCGGACATGCCGCCGCTTCGGTTTCAGCTGTCATTCTAGCGTTCGCCCCCACTGAAAAGCGAGGCTCGTCCCGGCTCGAAGCTGAGCCTTGAAATATTTATCAATAAAATCAAGTATTTATCAATAACCCATAACAAGAGACAGGCGGAATTCCGCGATGTGCGAAGGCATCCGACAGGCCGGGAAGCGGCATGCCGCCTCCGCAGCGGGTAGTGCCCGGCGCGCAAAGCGCATGCAAATCAACAACCTGCGGTCAGCGTTCGCGACGGGGTTTGTAGATTTCCCGGCGCGCCTTGTCGAGGTCACGGTGCAGGCCGCGGCGCTCCTCGTCAGACAGGCGCTGCGGACGTTCCTGGCGCTCGAAACGTTCGGGCCGGTCACCGCGCTGGCGCTGCGGGCCGCGGTCGGAGCGATCAGGCTGCCCCTGGGCGCGCAGTTCGCGCCACGGCCCGGCAGCCGCCGGCACAGCCTGCAAGGCTGCAACCGCCAGAAGAATCGACAGCCAGATTTTCATGCACCACGCTCCGTTTCGAATTCCACAGGCACAAACCGGCCGGCGCCGGTCTTGCCATGCCGTCAATTGTATCCGTGCCCGCAAACACATTGCCGCCATCTTCGGCATCCGCTGTAAACAGATTGTTGCCGCCCGGGGTCATTGTGTAAGCGTCTGTTGCCATATGACCCGATGCGAAGCGCCATGGCACGGCCGCAGCCCCGGTGATTTGTAAGAGTTTGTTTCAAAGGCATGGCTAGCTTGTCCCGAACTGGGTACGATGGTGACATGACACAGACACAGATAAAAACCCGGATCCTGGTGGTCGACGACGATGCAAGGCTGCGCGACCTGCTCAACCGCTACCTCGCCGAACAGGGTTACGCCGTGCGCGTGGTCGCCGACGCCGTGGAAATGAACCGCCAGCTTGCCCGCGAGCGTTACGAACTGATGATCCTCGACCTGATGCTGCCGGGCGAGGACGGCCTGTCGATCTGCCGGCGGCTGCGCGGCGGCGGCGAAACGATGCCGATCATCATGCTCACCGCCAAGGGCGATGACGTCGACCGCATCGTCGGCCTCGAAATCGGCGCCGACGATTACATGCCCAAGCCCTTCAATCCGCGGGAGCTGGTGGCACGCATCCAGGCCGTGCTGCGCCGCCAGCCGCCGCCGGCGCCCCCCGGCGCCCCGGGCGCTGCCGCCCAGGTCATCGAGTTCGGCGAATTCCGTCTCAACCTCGGCACGCGCAGCCTGACCAGGGCCGGCGCCGAAATCACGCTCACCACCGGAGAGTTCGCGTTGCTGAAGGTGCTGGCCGAACATCCGCGCACGCCGATGTCGCGCGACAAGCTGATGGAAATGGCGCGCGGCCGCGAATTCGGCGCCTTCGACCGCTCGATCGACGTGCAGGTATCGCGGCTGCGCAAGCTGATCGAACCCGACTCCGCCAAACCGGTCTTCATCCAGACCGTGTGGGGCTTTGGTTATGTCTTTATCCCTGACGGCAAGAGCCAGTAAGCCGGTGATTGGTAATTGGTGAATGGTAATGGGTAAAACCATGGACGCTGCGCGCCTCGACCAATCACCAATTACCAGTCACCAATCACCGGTCTCCCAGCCGTGACCCTCTGGCCGCGCACACTGCTGTGGCGCAGCGTATTGCTGATCGCCGCGCTGCTGGTCGTTGCCCATCTCGCCTGGCTGCAGATATTCCGCGCCTCCGAGATCGAGCCGCGCGCGCTGCAGGCCGCACAGCAGGTGATCAGCGTGGTCAACCTGACTCGCGCGGCGCTGGTCACTGCCGATCCCGGGCGCCGTTTCGCGCTGCTCGACGAACTGGCCCAGCGCGAAGGCATCCAGGTCTACGCCGGCGACCCCGTGGAAGCGGCGCCCGCGCTGCCGGACCGCCCCTTCCTGCGCATCATGGAGGCCCGGCTGCGCGAACAGCTCGGACCGCAGACGCGCCTCGCCCTGGAACGCGAGGGCGTGTCCGGCGTGTGGGTCAGCTTCCGCATCGACAACGAGGAATTCTGGGTGTCGCTGCCGCGCTCGCGCATCGAGCGCAATGCGCCGCTGCGCTGGATCGGCTGGGGCGCGCTGGTGCTCGCGCTGGCAGTGATCGGCGCCTTCCTCATCGTCGCGCGCATCAACCGGCCACTGCGCGAACTGACACGCGCGGCGGAAGTGCTCGGGCGCGGCGCAACCCCGCCGCAGGTCGCGGAAGACGGCCCCGCGGAGATCCGCACGCTGTCGCGCGCCTTCAACCAGATGGCGGCCGACCTCCGGCGCCAGGACGAGGAGCGCGCGCTGCTGCTCGCCGGGGTTTCCCACGACCTGCGCACACCACTGGCCCGGATCCGGCTTGCGCTGGAAATGCTCGATGACCACGGCTCCGCCGATCTCAAGGCCGGCGTCGCCGAGGACATCGGCGACATCGATGCCGCGATCGGCCAGTTCCTCGACTTCGCGCGCCCGGTGGATGCCGAAGCAGTGGCCGGCGACACCGATCTCAACGTCCTGGCACAGGCGGTGGTCGAGCGTTACACCCGCAGCGGCAAGGCCGTGCGTTTCATGCCCTCGCCGCTGCCGCCGCTGCCGCTGCGCGCGCAGGCGATGCAAAGAGTGCTGGCCAACCTGATCGACAACGCCCTGCGCCACGGCGGCGGCAATGCCGAAGTCGTCACCGGGCAGGATCAGGCGGGCGCATACCTTGAAGTGCGGGACCGCGGCCCCGGCATCCCCGCCGCAGACGCGCAGCGCATGCTGCAACCCTTCACCCGCATGGACAGCGCGCGTTCGACCAGCGGCACCGGACTCGGCCTCGCCATCGTCGACCGCATCGCGCGGCTGCACGGCGGATCGGTGCGGCTGCTGCCACGCGAAGGCGGCGGGCTGCGCGCCCGCGTTGAACTGCCCCCGGCAAAGGAGGCGCGCGGCTAGCGGCGCAGCCGGAATGAGGTATTGCGCAGGCGGATCGACAGCACCCGCGCCATCGCGAACAGGAAATCCCGCGCCAGTGCCGGCTCCGCGTCGCCGAAGCGCGAAAATTCCTCGAAGGGCAGCAGCAGCAGGGTGCCGTCGGTCACGGCCCAGACGTTGGCCGAGCGCGGCTGGCCGTCGAAAAAAGACTGCTCACCGAGAATGCTGCCGGCGCTGATGCGCGCCAGCGAGGTCATGCTGACACCGTCGACATGGGTCACCCCCACCTCCAGCGATCCGGCGGCCACCAGGTACAGCGTGCGATCCGCGGCGGCACGCTGGATCACCACTTCGCTCGCGCGGAAGGGGCGCGGCGCGGTGAACTGCAGCAATGTCCCCCATTGCGCGTCCTCCCAGTGCGGCAGCGCCAGCACGTCGGGTGATGCGCGGTCAGGTTCCGTGCGCCTGAATACGGGTGCCCATTCAGCGCCGCTCATAAGGTCCTTTTTCTGCATTTCCGCCGGAAAACGATTATAGCCCCGGCCAGTGCCGGCGCCGCCCGGCGGCCGTGGTCAGTCGCCGCCGGGCGGCGCATCGCGCCGGATCAGCACCACGACCTCCGCAACGATGCCCTCTCCGCGGCCGACAAATCCGAGTTTCTCCGCGGTCTTGGCCTTGACGTTGACATCGGACACGGCAATGCCGAGGTCGGTGGCGATATTCGCCTGCATTCCCGGAATGTGCGGCGCCATCTTCGGCGCCTGGGCAATGATGGTCGCATCGACGTTGACCACCGCGTACCGGCGCTCCTGCAGCAGGCGCACCACGGCGCGCAGCAGTTCGCGGCTGTCGATGCCCTTGTAACGCGGGTCGGTATCGGGAAAATGCCGGCCGATGTCGCCGAGCCCGGCCGCGCCGATCAGCGCATCGCAGAGCGCATGCAGCAGCACGTCAGCGTCCGAATGTCCCGCCAGGCCGCGTTCGAAGGGTATCGTCACGCCGCCGATCACCAGCCGGCGCCCTTCGACCAGCGCATGCACGTCGAACCCCTGCCCGATCCGCATCACCTGCGCTCCTGCTGCGCGAGGATCAGTTCGGCCAGCGCCAGATCCTCCGGGTAGGTCACCTTGAGGTTGGCTTCGCTGCCGGCAACCAGCAGCGGCCGCGCGCCGGTCTGCTCCACCGCGCTGGATTCGTCGGTCACCGCGGCAATGTCGGCCCGGCGCAGCGCCTCGATCAGCACCCGGTAACGAAACATCTGCGGCGTCTGCGCGCGCCACAGGTGTTCCCGCGGCGCAGTCTGCAGCACCTCGCCCTCGGCATTGGCCCGCTTCAGCGTGTCGGCGACCGGCACCGCGAGCAGGCCGCCGGCATCGCCGTCACCCACTGCCGCAATCAGGCGATCGAGTTCGGCGGCGCGCAGGCAGGGTCGCGCGGCATCATGCACCAGCACCCAGTCCCGGCCGTCGATCGCGTCATTGGCGGCGAGCAGGCCGTTGAACACGCTGGCCGCGCGGGTCTCACCGCCGCAATACAGGGGGAGCAGCTTGTCGCCGCAGGCACCCCAGTCGCAGGCGCCAAAACGGCGGTCACCCGGCGACAGCACGACGAACACCTGGCTGATCAGCGGGTGCGCGCAGAGCGTGGAAACCGCGTGCTGGAGCAACGGCCTGCCCGCCAAAGGCGCATACTGCTTGGGCAATTCCGCGAGCATCCGGGAACCGCTACCTGCAGCTGGAATCAGGGCAACATAACGCGGCATCAGCAGACTCGGGTGTCGTAGAATAAAACCGCAATCGGGGCTGGATTGTATCAGCAGCACACCGCCCTTCCCCGGCATTGCCGTACCGCGCACACACGGAAACCAGCCATGCTCGTCAATCCCGGACACCTGCTGCTGCCGCTGGCCCGCACAGCGATCAGCCGCGCGCTGGGCCGGGACAGCAAGTGCCACGCCGCCGATGCCGCATGGCTGCACGCACCCGGCGCAGCCTTCGTTACGCTGATCCGCGACGGGCGGCTGCGCGGCCGCCGCGGCACGCTGGATGCGGTGCGCCCGCTTCACGATGACGTGACAGCCAATGCCGTCGGGGCCGCGCTCCGCGATCCCTGCTTCACTCCGCTGACAGCGGATGAACTGGCCGGCACGGAAATAGAAGTCACCGTGCTGTCGAAACCCGAAGCCCTCGACACCTCAAGCGAGGCTGCGGCGCTCGCCGGCATTCATCCGGGCATCCACGGCCTCGCGCTGCGTTACGGACAGCATCACGGCATTTTCCTGCCGGAAGCCTGGGCGGAACATGACGATCCCGCCGACTTTCTCGCGCACCTCAAGTACCGGGCCGGCCTTCCGCCGGATTTCTGGGATCCGGTGATGGAACTGCGGCGCTACACCGTGGCCTGCTGGCGCGACGGCGAGTCCTGAGTGAATCCCGGATGACCCGCAACAAATCCAGACTGGCGCTGATCGCGACACTGGCCTACACCCTCGCCGCGACCGGCTGGATCGTCATCGGCTTCTTCATGTCCAGCCTGCTTGATGACGGCGGCGCCACCTCGATGTTCGAGCTCTACAAGGGCCTCGCCTTCGTCGCCGTGACCGCCAGCGTGCTGTTCATCGTGCTCGGCTGGATGGATCACGGCCCGGCCAGCGACACCACCATTAACCAGCTCGCGGAAGAGTTCAAACAGTCGATCCGCATCGGTGAACGCACCATGCGCTGGCTGCCGCCGGGACTGGCCCTGATCATCATCACGCTGTTCTGCCTGCTGCTGCTGAGCCTGTCCTGGACAAGGAGCAACACGCTGCGCGCCGGCGAACAGTCGGCGGATGCCCTGCGGCACACCATCGCCGCGCAGACCGGCAGTGCGATGCGGGTCATCGACCTGACCCTCGGTGA